>CAYLHK010000228.1:0-1504 GCA_964383295.1 uncultured Rhodovulum sp. | reverse complement strand
GCGGTTCCTGCTCGCCTCGCTCGTCGTGGTGATCGTCGGCGGCATGGGCTCGATCCTCGGCGCCGCCCTCGGCGCGGTGCTGATCGGCCTCGCCGAGCAGCTCGGCTCGGTCTATGCGCCGACCTATTCGGTGGTCTTCACCTTCCTCATCATGGCGCTCGTGCTGGCCTTCCGGCCGCAGGGCCTGTTGGGACGCTGAGGCGGATGGCAGTCGTCGAGCATCCGAACGGGCTGCGCGCCGAGGGGGACCGTCAGGGGTCCTGGCTGGGAGACCGGCTGCGTGCGGTGCCGACGGCCTACTGGGTGATCGGCGTGGTGCTCGTGCTGATGCCCGCGGTGGCGGGGGACTTCGTTCTCTTCCAGATCTTCGGCTGGTCCTTCATCCTGGGCATGATTGCGCTCAGCCTGATGTTCCTGGCCGGATATGGCGGCATGGTCAGCCTCGCGCAGATGACCATCGCCGGCGTCGGCGGCTACATGGTGGCGATCCTTGGCACCAGCGGCGTGCAGACGATCAGCCTCGGCTGGCCCTGGTGGCTTTATGTCCCGGTGGCGATCCTGATCGCCGCCATCTTCGGCACGATGATCGGGGCGCTCGCGGTCAGGACCGAGGGCATCTACACGATCATGATCACGCTGGCGATCGCCGCGGCGTTCTTCTATTTCGCCCGGCAGAACTACACGATCTTCAACGGCTACACCGGCTTTGCCAATGTCGTGCCGCCGGAGCTCTTCGGGGTGAACTGGCGACGGCCCGTGCCGTTCTACTACCTCACGCTCTTCTGCGCGGCGGTCTCGTATCTGATCGTCGTCTACGTCTCGCGCTCGCCCTTTGGCCTGGCGCTGCAGGGGGTGCGCGACAATCCCCGCCGCATGTCGGCGCTGGGGTTCAACGTCTTCGCCCACCGGGTCTTCGCTTATACCTTCGCCAGCGCGATCGCCGCCGTCGCGGGCATCCTGCTCGTCTGGCAGAACGCGCAGATCACGCCCTGGACCGCGGGCCTGCCCTCGGTCATCGACGTGCTGGTGATCGCGATCGTGGGCGGGTTGAAGCGCCCGATCGGCCCGTTCATCGGCGCCTTCATCTACGTGGTCCTGCGCACCTATTCGCCGGATATCCTGCTGACGCTGAGCCTGCCGGGCGATCGGTACAAGCTGATGATCGGGCTCGGCTTTCTCGCGATCGTCTACTGGTCGCCCGATGGGGTGCTCGGCCTCTGGGACCGCTGGCGCGCGCGGCAGCGCAAGAATTCCGATCCGCTCAAGGGCGGGGGTGACGCGTCATGAGCCCGGCCGGCAGCCCCCGCAACATGGCCGAGATGCTGAGCGCCGCCGGAACCGGCAATGCGCTGGAGCTACGCGGCGTCACCCGCATGTTCGGGGCGCTGGCGGCGCTCAGCGACGTGACGATCAGCGTGAAGCCCGGCGAGCGGCGCGCGGTGCTGGGCTCGAACGGCGCGGGCAAGACCACGCTCTTCAACTGCGTCACCGGGGATTTCCTGCC
>CAYLHK010000227.1:0-1518 GCA_964383295.1 uncultured Rhodovulum sp. | reverse complement strand
GTGCATGCCGCGGGCTTTCCCTACTACAGCATCGTCGGAACCGCGCTGCACCTGACCGGCGGCAATGTCAGCGCGCTCTCGGGCGTGAACGACGACGGCCGCTTCTTCAGCTTCACCGCGCCGGTCCAGCCCGGCAACAGCGGCGGGCCGCTGATCGACGCCGAGGGGCGGGTGATGGGGCTCGTGGTCTCGCGCCTGTCCGACGATTTCATCGTCGGCGAGACCGGATCGCTGCCGCAGAACATGAACTATGCGCTCGGCAGCGCCGAGCTCTCGGCCTTCCTCGACCGCATCGGCGCGCCCCGCCCCGAGGGCGGGCTCGGCACCTTCAACGTGGACGCCGGGGCGCCCGCGGGGTTCGAGACCGCCGTGGTGCCGGTGATCTGTCTCTAGGCGCGCGCGCCTAGCCCGCCGGGCCGTCCTTCGCGGCCGGCGCCCGCTTCGGGGCCTTGGACGCAGTGCCTGATGACGCCGCCGCCTTCTTCGCCGGCGCCTTCTTGGCCCCCGCCTTCTTCGCCGGCGCCTTCTTCGCCGGCGCCTTCTTGGCCGCCACCTTGCGCTTGGGTGCCTTCGCCGCGATCAGCGCCAGCGCCTCCTCCAGCGTCACCGCCTCGGGCGCGATCTCCTTGGGGAGTGTCGCATTGACCTTCTCCCACTTCACATAGGGCCCGTACTTGCCCTCGTAGAGCGCCACCGCCCCGCCGCCCGGATGCTCGCCCAGCTCGCGCAGCGGCTTGGCCGCCACCCGCCCGGCCCCGCGCGCCAGCTTCTGCGCCAGAAGCTCCATCGCCCGGTTCATGCCGATGGTGAAGACCTCCTCGGCATCGCGGATGTTGGCGTAGGTCTTGCCGTGCTTCACGAAAGGCCCGAACCGCCCGATGCCGGCCTCGACCGGCGCCCCGTCCTCGGGATGCGCGCCCACCAGCCGCGGCAGCGAAAGAAGCTCGAGCGCCCGCTCGAGCCCCACGGTGTCGGGATCCATCCCCTTGGGGATCGAGGCCCGCGGCGGCTTCACGCCTTCCGCCGCCTCGCCGCGCTGGACATAGAGCCCGTAGGGCCCCTTGCGCAGCGTGACGGCCAGCCCGTCGGGATCATTGCCGAGCAGCCGCCCGTCGGGATGCGCCAGATCGCCCTCGGCCCCGTCACCCGCCAGCGGCCGCGTATACCGGCACTCGGGATAGTTCGAGCAGCCGATGAAGGCCGAGCCCGAGCGCGCGGGGCGCAGCGACAGCAGCCCGTTGCCGCAGACCTTGCAGCGCCGCGGCTCGGGATTCTCGGGGGTGACCGGAAAGAGATGCGGCTCCAGCACCTCGTTGATCTTCTCGAGCACCTCGGTGATGCGCAGCCCCTCGGTCTCGCCGAGCGCGGCGGAGAAATCGGTCCAGAACCGGCCCAGAAGCGCCTTCCAGTCCTCCTCGCCCGTCGTGACCTTGTCGAGATCGCCCTCCAGATCCGCGGTGAAATCGTAGTCGACATAGCGGCGGAAGTAGTTCTCGAGGAAGGCCGTCACCAGCCGCC
>CAYLHK010000226.1:0-1596 GCA_964383295.1 uncultured Rhodovulum sp. | reverse complement strand
GTCACGCCGAAGGCGTGCCTACGGCACGACGGGCAGGCAGGCGCGCGCGGATTTGTCGACGGACAAATCCGCGAAATAACAAGCGGAGCCGATGTGACTGCGCTCCAGGCAAGCTTGCCTGCATGAAGCGTCTCAGCTGCGGATCACCGTGGCGGTGCGTGCGAGGTTGGCGAGCAGAAAGAGGATCACCGCGGCGGCGACGATCGAGGGCCCGGCCGGGGTGTCGAGATGCAGCGAGCCGGTGAGACCCGCCACGGCGGCGACCGCGCCGAAGCCGATGGCCATCAGTGCCATGGCCTCGGGGGTGCGGGCCAGGGCCCGGCCGGCGGCGGCGGGCACGATCAGGAGCGCGGTGATCAGGAGCGCCCCCACCACCTTCAGCGCCACCGCCACCAGGAGCGCGAGCGCCAGGGTCAGCAGCAGCCGCTCGCGCGCCGCCGAGATGCCGGCGGCGGCGGCGAGGTCGGGGCTGAGGGTGGAGAGCAGGAGCCGGTGCCAGCGCCAGGCCATCAGCGCCGCGACCAGCACTGCGCCGCCGTAGATCACCGCAAGATCGGCGCGCGTCACCGCGAGGATGTCGCCGAAGAGATAGCCCATCAGATCGATCCGCACGCCGTGGAGGAAGCTGATCGCCACGAGCCCGATGGCCAGCGCGCCGTGCGAGGCGACGCCCAGCATCGTGTCGGCCGCGTAGGTCCGCCCCACCGAGGCGGAGACGGTGAGCGCCATGGCCAGCGCCGCCAGCGTCACCCCCAGCGTCACCGGCAGCTCCGTCGCCAGCGCCAGCGCCACGCCGAGCAGCGCGGCGTGCGAGGTCGCATCGCCGAAATACGCCATCCGCCGCCAGACGACGAAGCAGCCGAGCGGTCCCGCGGCGATCGCCACGCCGATGCCGGCGAGCATCGCGCGCAGGAGGAAGTCGTCGAGTAGGGTCATGCGTGCTCTCCATGCGGCGGCGGCATCATAGCGGGGATACGGCGCGGGATGCACGCAGTTGACGCGATTGCCGCGCGGATCTGGGCGATCGGCGGCTTTGGGCGCAGCGGCTGCGATGAGTGCTTGAACAGCGGGCATGGCTCGCCATACTTCCAGTCCATGTTGCACTGCCGCAAAGCCTTGCACGGGAGCCTCGCCCCATGACCCAATCGCAGCCCCAGGGCCCGTCGGAGCCGACGGCCCCGTCCGTCTACGACTTTGCCCCGCACGGGCGCTCGGCCGATCCCGACGCGCTCGCCCGCGAGATCGTCGAGCGGCTGACCTACCGGATCGGCAAGGACCCCCAGGTTGCGACGCCCTACGACTGGCTGCAGGCGGCGATCCTGGTCACCCGCGACCGCGCCATCGAGCACTGGATGCAGTCGACCCGCGCCACCTATGCCGCCGGGGCCAAGCGGGTCTATTACCTCAGCCTCGAGTTCCTGATCGGCCGGCTCCTGCGCGACGCGGTCTCCAACCTCGGGCTCATGGAGGGGATGCGCGAGGCGCTGGCGCGGCTGGGCGTGGATTTCGACGTGATCGCGGGGCTCGAGGCCGATGCGGCACTCGGCAACGGCGGGCTCGGGCGGCTCGCGGCCTGCTTCATGGAGAGCATGGCGA
>CAYLHK010000225.1:0-1657 GCA_964383295.1 uncultured Rhodovulum sp. | reverse complement strand
GCAGCTCCTCGCCCTTGGTGTCGAGCGTGCCGGCGACGATCACCACCTGCTCGCCCGGGGAGGCGAGCGGGCGCAGCTCGGGCTGGGCGCCGCCACCAGCGCCAGCGCTGGTCACCGCGCTCGTGATGGTCCGTGCCGACTGGATGATCTGGCGCGGCGGCACCGGCTTCGACCAGCGGGTCGGCTGTACGGGGTTCGACATGTAGATCTTGGTCGCGGCCGGGGTGCCCGCCTCGGCCGCGGCACTTTCGCCTGCGCCACTGCCCGCCTGGCGATGCGCATCCTCCTCGGCATGGCGGCCGACGCCGAGCAGACGCTGCTGCAACTCCCGGTCCGAGGCGAGCTGGGCGCTGTCGAGCATCCGGTTGATGCGGCCGTTGACCATGATGCCGGTGCGCGCGGCGACCGTGGTGGCGACGCCGATGTTCTGCTCGATGACGAGGATGTCGATCCCCTCGTCCTCGGCGATCCGCATCAGCGTCTCCTCGACATGGGCGACGATGACCGGCGCGAGCCCCTCGGTCGGCTCGTCCATGATCAGGAGCTTGGGGTTCACCAGAAGCGCGCGGGCGATGGCGAGCATCTGCTGCTCGCCGCCCGAGAGCTGGCCGCCGCCGTTCGACTTGCGCTCGGCCAGCCGCGGAAAGGTCGAATAGACCCGGTCGATCGTCCAGGCGCCGCTGCGGCCCGCGCTGACCATGCGCAGGTGCTCGTCGACCGTCAGCGAGCGCCAGAGCCGGCGCCCCTGCGGCACGTAGCCGATGCCGAGCCCGGCGATCTGCGAGGGGGTGCGCCCGATGAGGGACTCGCCGTTGAAGGTGATCGTCCCCGAGGAGGCGGGCACCAGCCCCATGATCGTCTTGCAGAGCGTGGTCTTGCCCATGCCGTTGCGGCCGACCACGGAGACGACGCCGGCATCAAGCGTCAGGTCCACGCCCTGCAATGCATGGCTGGCGCCGTAGTAGACGTTCAGGCCGCGGATCTCGAGGGCGGGGGCGCCGATGCGCTTGCGCTCAGCCATGCGCGTGCCCTCCGCCGCCCAGGTACAGCTCCTGCACCTCGGGGTCGCTCTCGATCTCCGCGGGCAGGCCCTCCTTGAAGATGCGGCCGTTGTGCATCATCGAGACCGTCTCGGCGACGCGCAGCGCCACGTCCATGTCGTGCTCGATGATGATGTAGCCGATGTGCCGCGGCAGGTTGGTCAGGATCGTCACCAGATCCCGCCGCTCGGTCGGCGACAGCCCCGCCGCCGGCTCGTCGAAGAGCACGAACCGTGGCGCGCCGGCCAGCGCCAGCGCGATCTCGAGCTGGCGCTGCTGGCCGTAGGAAAGCTCCGAGACCAGCGTCTCGGCCACATCGCCCAGATGCACCGCCTCGACCAGCTCGCCGGCCGACTGCATCAGCGCGTCCGAACGCCGCGGGCGGACCATCGAGAACCGCCCGCGCGAGACACCGCGGCAGGCGAGATAGACGTTGTCCATCACCGAGAGCCCGCCGAACAGCAGCGAGATCTGATAGGTCCGCCGCAGGCCCCGGCGGATGCGCTCGTGCGGCGGAAAGCTCGTCACATCCTCGCCGAAGAGGCGGATCGTTCCGGAGGTGGGCAGGAAATCCCCGGTGACGCAGTTGAAGAGCGTGGTCTTGCCCGCGCCGTTCG
>CAYLHK010000224.1:0-1683 GCA_964383295.1 uncultured Rhodovulum sp. | reverse complement strand
GGGGCTCGAGGCCGATGCGGCACTCGGCAACGGCGGGCTCGGCCGGCTCGCGGCCTGTTTCATGGAGAGCATGGCGACGGTGGGCGTGCCCGCCTATGGCTACGGCATCCGCTATCGCCACGGCCTGTTCCGCCAGGAGATCGCGAACGGCTGGCAGGCGGAGCTGCCCGAGACCTGGCTCGAGCACGGCAATCCCTGGGAGTTCGACCGTCGCGAGAGCGCCTACGAGGTCGGCTTCGGGGGACTCGTCGAGTATGAGGAGGTCGATGGGCCCGACGGAGAGGGGCGGGTCGGCCGCTATCGCTGGCGTCCGGGCGAGCGGGTCATCGCCACCGCCTATGACACGCCGATCGTCGGCTGGAGGGGCGCGCGGGTCAACACGCTGCGCCTGTGGAAGGCCGATCCCGTCGATCCGATCCGGCTCGACGCCTTCAACGCCGGCGATCACACCGGCAGCCTTGCCGAGAGCAACCGGGCGGATGCGCTGACCCGCGTGCTCTATCCCGCCGACACCTCGCCGGCCGGGCAGGAGCTGCGGCTGCGGCAGGAGTATTTCTTCTCGTCGGCCTCGCTGCAGGATATCCTGCGCCGGCATCTGCGCCAGTTCGGCACCCTGGACAACCTTGCCGACAAGGTGGCGATCCAGCTCAACGACACCCATCCGGCGGTCTGCGTGGCCGAGCTGATGCGGCTTCTGATCGACGTGCACGGGCTCGATCACGAGGCGTCCTGGGCGCTGACCCAGGGCACGATCGCCTATACCAACCACACGCTGCTGCCCGAGGCGCTGGAGAGCTGGCCGGTGCCGCTGTTCGAGCGGATGCTGCCGCGGCACATGCAGATCATCTACGAGATCAACGCCCGCCTGCTGCGCGAGGCGCGCGGCGCGGACGGGTTTGACAATGCTGCGGTGCGCAACATCAGCCTGATCGACGAGACCGGCGAGCGGCGGGTGCGGATGGGCAACCTGGCCTTCGTCGGCGCGCATTCGATCAACGGGGTCTCGGCGCTGCACACCGAGCTGATGAAGGTCACCGTCTTCCGCGACCTGCATCGGATGTATCCCGACCGGATCAACAACACGACGAATGGGATCACCCCGCGCCGCTGGCTGCAGCAGTGCAACCCGGACCTGACGTCGCTGATCCGCGAGACGATCGGAGATCGCTTCCTCGACGACATCGAGGCGATCCGTGATCTCGAGGCCTATGCCGGTGATCCGGGCTTTCAGGACGCCTTCGCGAAGGTCAAACGGCGCAACAAGGACCGGCTGGCCGCGGTGGTGCGCGAGCGCATGGGGGTCAGGGTCGATCCAGGCGCGATTTTCGACATCCAGGTCAAGCGCATCCATGAGTACAAGCGCCAGCTCCTGAACATCGTCGAGACGGTGGCGCTCTATGACCAGATCCGCAGCCATCCCGAACGCGACTGGGTGCCGCGGGTGAAGTTCTTCGCCGGCAAGGCGGCGCCGACCTATCACAATGCCAAGCTGATCATAAAGCTCGCCAACGACGTGGCCCGCGTGATCAACACCAACCCGACCGTGCGCGAGGTGCTGAAGGTCGTCTTCGTGCCGAACTACAACGTCAGCCTGGCGGAGGCGCTGGTCCCGGCGGCCGATCTCAGCGAGCAGATCTCGACCGCCGGCATGGAGGCCTCGGGCACCGGCAACATGAAATTCGC
>CAYLHK010000223.1:0-1694 GCA_964383295.1 uncultured Rhodovulum sp. | reverse complement strand
TGCCCGCCAGCTTGCCGAAGGCCACGATCGAGCCGGTGAAGGTGATCGCGCCGATGAAGATGCCGAGGAAGATCTCGACCCGCATGATCGCGAGCTCGGTCGAGGTCTTGTAGGCCAGCGTCGCCGCAAAGCCGCGCAGCTGGTCGGCGGAGCCTGCGGCAACCGCCGCGGCCGCCCTGCCCGCCTCGATATCGGCGTTCAGCCCGATGAAGACCGCAGCCAGACCGACGAGGCTGTGGAAGCCCGCGACCAGCTCCGGCATTTGCGTCATCTGCACGCGCGAGGCGACGACGGCGCCGACCGCCCCGCCGATGACGATCATCGGCAGCGTCCAGCCCCAGCCGCCCGCGCCCGGGCCGAAGATCGTGGCCAGCACGGCGAGCGCCATGCCGATGATGGCGTACCAGATCGCGCGCTTGGCCTTCTCCTGGTTGGAGAGCCCGCCGAGCGCGAGGATGAAGAGAACCGCCGCCGTAACGTAGGCGGCCGTAACCAGGCCGTTGCTCATGTCCCTGACCTCAGCTCCGCTGGAACATCGCCAGCATCCGCCGGGTCACCAGGAACCCGCCGAATATGTTGACCGACGCGATGAGGATCGAGATCGCGGCGAGAATGACGACGATGGCGCTTCCGGATCCGACCTGAAGCAGCGCGCCGAGGATGATGATCGACGAGATGGCGTTGGTGATCGCCATCAGCGGCGTGTGCAGCGCATGCGCCACGTTCCAGATCACGTGATAGCCGACGAAGCAGGCCAGCACGAAGACGATGAAATGCTGCATGAAGCTGACCGGGGCCACGGCGCCGACGAGCAGCGTCAGCACACCGCCGGCCAGCAGCAGCATCGAGGTCTGGTTGCCGGCCTTCTTCAGCGCCGCGAGCTCGCGCGCGGCCTTCGCCTCGGGCGTCTCCTCCGGCACCTTCGGCTTGGGCTTCGCCGCGGCTATGGCCTGCACCTTGGGCGGTGGCGGTGGCCAGGTGATCTCGCCGGCATGGGTGACGAGCGATCCGCGGATCACGTCATCCTCCATGTTGACGACCGGCGCGCCGTTCTTCTCCGGCGTCAGGTCGTCCATCATGTGGCGGATGTTGTTGCCGTAGAGCGTCGAGGCCTGCGCCGCCATCCGGCTTGGGAAATCGGTGTAGCCGACGACCGTAACCCCATTGTCAGTCACGATCTTCTGGTCGGGTACGGTCAGGTCGCAGTTGCCGCCGCGCTCGGCCGCCAGGTCGATGATCACCGAGCCGGGCTTCATGGCCGCGACCATATCGGCCGTCCAGAGCTTGGGTGCCGGGCGGCCGGGGATCAGCGCCGTGGTGATGACGATATCGACCTCGGGGGCCAGTTCGCGGAACTTCGCCAGCTGCTTCTCGCGGAACTCGGGCGAGGACGGTGCGGCATAGCCGCCGGTCGCGGCGCTGTCCTGGGTCTGCTCGAATTCGAGGAAGACGAATTCGGCGCCCATGCTCTCGATCTGCTCGGCCACTTCGGGGCGCACGTCGAAGGCATAGGTGATGGCGCCAAGCGAGACAGCGGCGCCGATCGCGGCGAGGCCAGCAACGCCGGCGCCGACCACCAGCACCTTGGCCGGCGGCACCTTGCCGGCGGCGGTCACCTGGCCGGTGAAGAAGCGGCCGAAATTGGCGCCCGCTTCGATCACCGCGCGATAGCCGGCGATGTTGGCCATCGACGA
>CAYLHK010000222.1:0-1807 GCA_964383295.1 uncultured Rhodovulum sp. | reverse complement strand
CGCTTCTTCGCCGAGGGCGCCTTCAACATGGCCTTCGTGCCGATGTTCGCCAAGCGCGTCGAGGCGGGCGAGGATGCCGAGGCCTTCGCCCGCGACGCCTTCGCCGGGCTGGCGGCGCTGCTGATCGTCTTCACCCTGCTGGCACAGCTCGCCATGCCCTGGCTGGTGCTGGCCATGGCCAGCGGCTTCTCAGGCGACGAGCGGTTCGACCTCGCCGTCCTCTACGGACGCATCGCCTTCCCCTACATCCTCTTCATCTCGCTGACCGCGCTCCTGTCCGGCGTGATGAACGCGACCGGCCGCTTCGCGATGGCCGCCGCCGCGCCGATCCTGATGAACGTGGTGATGATCGCCTTTCTCGCCGTCGGATGGTGGGTGCAGGGCGACATCGGCCTCTGGCAGATCTGGTCGGTGCCGGTGGCGGGCGTGGCGCAGCTCGCGCTGGTCTGGTGGGGGGCCGCGCGCGCCGGCATCCGCATCGTGCCGCGCCTGCCGCGCCTGACCCCCGAGATGAAGCAGCTCGCGATGATCGCGGCCCCCGCGATGCTGACCGGGGGCGTCGTGCAGATCAACCTCGTGGTCGGCCGGCAGGTCGGCTCGTTCTTCGACGGGGCGGTGGCCTGGCTCACCTATGCCGACCGGCTCTACCAGCTGCCGCTGGGCGTTGTCGGCGTGGCCATCGGCGTCGTGCTGCTGCCCGATCTCGCGCGGCGGCTGCGTGCGGCGGACGCCGCCGGCGGCCGCGAGGCGGTGAACCGCGCGGCCGAGCTGACGCTGGCTTTGACGCTGCCGGCGGCGGTGGCGCTGATCGTGATCCCGGTGCCGATCGTCTCGGTGATCTTCGAGCGCGGCAGCTTCCTCGCCGCCGACACCGCCGCGACCGCACTGGCAGTGGCGATCTACGGCGCCGGCCTGCCCGCCTTCGTGCTGCAGAAGGTCGTGCTGCCCGCCTATTTCGCCCGCGAGGACACGCGCACGCCGCTGCGCTTCACCACCCATGCGATGATCGTCAACGCCGTGGTCGCCATCGGGCTAGCGCCGTTCATCGGCTTTGCGGCGGCGGCGATCGGCACCACCCTCGCCGGCTGGACCATGTTCTTCCAGCTCTGGCACGGCACCCGCGCCATGGGCGATTCGGTGGCGGTGGACGCTCGCCTCCGCCGCGCCCTGCCGCGCATGCTGCTGGCCTGCCTGCTGATGGCCGCGGTGCTGGTGGGCGCCTACTGGGCGATGGCCGGTCTCTTCGCCGATGCCGGCTGGCGCTATCCCGCACTGGTGCTGCTGGTCGCCGCCGGCATGGCGAGCTACGGCCTGGCCGCGCTCGGACTCGGCGCCGTGCGCCTCAGCGATCTGCGCGCCGCCCTGCGCCGCGGTTGACGGGCAGCCGGCCGAGCGGCAATAAGCGCCCCTGCCTTGTCCCTGCGGAGCGAGATCCCATGACCGACGCGCGCTTCAGCCCCCGCGTCTTCTCCGGCGCCCAGCCCTCGGGCAACCTGCACCTGGGCAACTACCTCGGCGCGCTCCGCCGCTGGGTGGCCATGCAGGACGCGTATCAGACGATCTACTGCGTGGTCGACCAGCACGCGATCACCGTCTGGCAGGACCCCAAGGCGCTGGCCCACGCCACCCGCGAGCTGGCGGCAGCCTATATCGCCGCCGGGCTCGATCCCGAGCGCGCGATCCTCTTCAACCAGAGCCAGGTGCCCGGCCATGCCCAGCTTGCTTGGGTGTTCAACTGCGTCGCCCGCATCGGCTGGCTGAACCGGATGACCCAGTTCAAGGACAAGGCCGGCAAGGATCGCGAGGC
>CAYLHK010000221.1:0-1869 GCA_964383295.1 uncultured Rhodovulum sp. | reverse complement strand
CAGACCGGGCGCAACATCTACGACATGTTCGTCAACGACGCCGACCTGATCGGCATGCATTCGCGGCTGGGGCTGACGCTGAACCTGACCGGGTTCATGGCCGGCGACGGCGCGGCGATCACCAATCCGGGGCTCGACCTCGACGACTTCTTCGGCGCGCCTTCGGGCACCGGGCCGGACGGCAATCTCTACCAGCTGCCCGACCAGCAGTTCGCCAACCTCTACTGGTTCCGCAAGGACTGGTTCGACGATCCCGACAACCAGGCCGCCTTTCGCGAGAAGTACGGCTATGACCTAGGCGTGCCGCTCAACTGGTCGGCCTACGAGGACATCGCGGACTTCTTCACCAACGACGTCGGCGAGGTCGACGGGGTGAAGATCTACGGCCACATGGACTACGGCAAGCGCGCGCCCGACCTTGGCTGGCGCATGACCGACGCCTGGCTGTCGATGGCGGGTGCCGCCGATCTCGGGGTGCCGAACGGTGTGCCGGTGGACGAATGGGGCATCCGCATGGAGGCGGGCACCTGCAACCCGGTGGGCGCTTCGGTCACCCGCGGTGGGGCGACGAACAGCCGCGCGGCGGTCTTTGCGATCGAGAAATGGGACGAGTGGATGCGGCAGTTCGCCCCGCCGGGCGCGGCCGATCTCGACTTCTACCAGTCGCTGCCGGCGCTGAGCCAGGGGAACGTGGCCCAGCAGATCTTCTGGTACACGGCCTTCGTGCCCTCGATGGTGGCGAGCCTCGAGGAGGGCAACAACACGATCGACGCGGACGGCAACCTGCTGTGGCGGATGGCGCCCTCGCCGCACGGCCCCTATTGGAAAGAGGGGATGCAGTCGGGCTACCAGGACATCGGCGCCTGGACGCTCTTCACCATGACGCCCGAGGACCGGCGCAACGCGGCCTGGCTCTTCGCGCAGTTCGCCGGCTCGAAGACCGTCGATACCAAGAAGAGCCATGTCGGCCTGACCTTCGCGCGGGACTCGACGGTGCGCCACGAGAGCTTCACCGAGCGTTCCCCGCAGCTCGGCGGGCTGGTCGAGTTCTACCGCTCGCCCGACCGTTCGGCCTGGACCGGCACCGGCGTCAATGTGCCGGACTATCCGCGCCTGGCGCAGCTCTGGTGGCAGCATATCGGCGACGTGACGGCGGGCACCTTCACCGCCCAGCAGGCGATGGATCGTCTGGCCGGCGAGATGGACGACCTGATGGCCCGGATGCAGGCGGCCGACGAGGCGAACAACGCGTATTCCGGCTGCGGCCCGCGCCTGAACGAGCCGCAGGATGCCGCCTACTGGATCGAGCAGCCGGGCGCGCCCTGGCCGCCGCTGGAGAATGAGAAGCCGCAGGGCGAGACCATCGCCTATGAGGACCTGATCCAGCGCTGGACTGCGGCGAACTGACGATGGTGGGGGCTGCGGGGCGCGCGGCGAGGGGCGCGCGTCCCACAGGCCCCCGTCTCGGCCGGGAGGCTCCACCCGGATGGCTCGCGGCGGCCCGGTTGGTGGGGCCGCCGCGGGTCCGCGCCCGCCCAGCCTCCCAGGGCGGGCGCACGAATCCCCGTCAGCGGTATCGTCAGCCGCCGCTGGTCTCGCCCGTCTCCGCAGCGTGGCGGCGGTTGTACCGGATCGAGGAATAGAGCGCGAGCACGATCAGGCTGGCGCCGCCGAGACCGGTGATGACCTCGGGCACATGCACGAGCGTCTGGCAGTACATCACCACCGACAGGACCAGGATTGCGTAGAAGGCGCCGTGCTCCAGGTAGCGGTAATGCGCCAGCGTGCCCTTCTCGACCAGCATGATCGTCATGGAGCGCACGTACATGGCGCCGATGCCGAGGCCGATGGCGATGATGAAGAGGTTCT
>CAYLHK010000220.1:0-1880 GCA_964383295.1 uncultured Rhodovulum sp. | reverse complement strand
TCGAGGTGCTGGGCCTGAACGGCACGCCCGAAGCGGGCGACGTGCTGAACGTGGTCGAGGACGAGGGCAAGGCCCGTGAGATCGCGAGCTATCGCGAGCGTCTTGCCCGCGACAAGCGCGCGGCCGCTGGCGCCGGCACCACGCTCGACCAGCTACTGGCGCGGGCCAAGGCCGACAAGAACGTCCAGGAGCTGCCGATCGTCGTCAAGGCGGACGTGCAGGGCTCGGCCGAGGCGATCGTGCAGGCGCTGGAGAAGATCTCCACCGACGAGGTGCGCATCCGCGTGCTGCATTCGGGCGTGGGCGCGATCACCGAATCGGACGTGACGCTGGCCGAGGCCTCGGGCGCGCCGATCATCGGCTTCAACGTCCGCGCCAACGCGCCGGCCCGCGACGCGGCGAACCAGAAGGGCGTCGAGATCCGCTACTACTCGATCATCTACAACCTGGTGGATGACGTGAAGGCGGCGGCGAGCGGCCTGCTGAGCCCGGAGATCCGCGAGAAGTTCATCGGCTACGCCAAGATCCTGCAGGTCTTCAAGGTCACGGGCGTCGGCAAGGTTGCCGGCTGCCAGGTCACCGAGGGCGTTGCCCGCCGGTCGGCCGGCGTGCGCCTGCTGCGCGACAACGTGGTGATCCACGAGGGCAAGCTGAAGACGCTGAAGCGCTTCAAGGACGAGGTCCGCGAGGTGCAGATCGGCCAGGAATGCGGCATGGCCTTCGAGAACTACGAGGACATCCGCGAGGGCGATGTCATCGAAATCTTCGAGACCGAGACGATCGAGCGCACGCTCGCCTGATCGGCGCGACACGGAACAGGCCGGATTCGCAAGCTTGCGAATCCGGCCTTCCTTTTGATTTCACACGACAATTCCGGGCGCGTTAACCGCGCAGAAACCTTCTGCGGGGCATTATGCGAGCCCTGCATGATTGCTTCGCCCGCACCGGCTGTCGTTCCGAACCCGCTCTTGCGACGCACTGCGTCGCGCGGGTTCATCGGCTGGAGCGCGTGAGCGCGGAGGTCGAGGGGCGTTGGGCATCGCCGTCGCTCGATAGTCCGCGAAACAGGCAAGCGGTGCCGGTATTACCAATTGCCGTTGGCGCCGTTCGACCCGATCAGAAGGCGTCATCGCACGGATTACCATCCGGTTAACGCAGCGAGATTTTCCGTTTGAATTCAGCCGCCTGGCATTTTGTGCGAGTTCGCACACCCTGCCCCAAACGAAAACGGCCCCGGATGACCGGGGCCGTCTCAAACGTCAGGGATGATGGACGCGTCAGGCGGCCAGTTCGGCCTGGAGTGCCTTCACGTCGCGCAGGCGCTGGTCGGCGGCCATGCGGCCCTCGGGGGCTGCGGCCGCCACGGTGCGCTCGGCCTCGGCCATCATCGCGGCGATATCGTCGGCACCGACCTCGACGCGCGGCACGGCATGCTCGGCCAGGACGCTGACCGAGGTCGGCGAGATCTCAGCAAAGCCGCCGCTGACCACGAATTCCGCCACCTCACCCGCGGCGGTGACCCGCAGGATGCCGGGCCGCAGCGTGGTCAGGAAGGGCGCGTGGTTCGGCAGGGCGGTCAGCTCGCCCTCCATGCCGGGGATCTGCACGCGTTCGGCCGCCATCGAGACGAGACGCCGCTCGGGGCTTACCAGCTCGAAATGGAGGGTTTCGGCCATGTCAGGCTGCCTCGGCCGCCATGCGCTCGGCCTTGGCCACCGCCTCGTCGATACCGCCGACCATGTAGAAGGCGGCTTCCGGCAGGTGGTCGAACTCGCCGGCCACGACGCGCTTGAAGCTGTCGATCGTGACCTCGAGCGGCACCTGCACGCCGGGCGAGCCGGTGAAGACCTGCGCCACGTCGAAGGGCTGCGACAGGAAGC
>CAYLHK010000219.1:0-1991 GCA_964383295.1 uncultured Rhodovulum sp. | reverse complement strand
AGTGGCCCTTGCGGTTCTTGTTGATCTTGTAGGCCATGGTCTTGAGGCCCCAGTACTCGGAGCCGACGACCGAACCGCCGTTATCTACAAGAACCTGGCCAAAATGCTCGATGAGCCCTTCGGCCTGCGCGTTGGAGATGTCCTGACGCGCGATGAAGACATGCTCGTAGAGAGCCATGCGGTCACCTTTTTCCAGCGGGCTTCAAAACGGGACCCAATTCCCTCCGGGTCCGTACGAGAGGCCGCGCGACAAATGTCCGTGGAGGGATGCGGCGTTGTAGCGGCTTGCGCGGGGAATGCAAGGGCGGCCCGCGGCTGCGGGGCCGCGCACATTCGCCGTCGGGCCGGGGTCAGATCTCGGTGGGGATCCGGCGGTGGCGGGCGTTCGAGCCGCGCTCGATCGCCGCCGCCGCCAGCCGGTCGATGCCGAGCTCGTGGCGCAGCTCGAGCAGGAACTGCAGTTCCGCCTGGAAGGCATGCCCGTCGGCGGCCGCGACGTCGCAGGCGAGCGCATAGGCGGTCTCGCGCAGCCGGTCGGGCAGGGCGTCGCGCACCAGCCCGAACAGCGCCTCGAGCCCGTCCTCCTCGGTGAAGAGGTCGAAGACCGTCTGGCTGACCGTGCGGATGCGGTCGCGGTCATAGCCGGCGAAGGCCGGCAGCGTGTCGACCATCCGGCTGATCGACAACAGCTCGTTGGTGGTCATGTTCTCGTCCGAGGCGGATACGCCCACCATGATCGCGACCAGCGCGTCCTGGGTCGAGAGCGAAGGGGGAAGGATGTCGGTGGCCATGGGTGGGGGTCCCGGTGCACATCTGCGTTTCGCCCCGCTTTTATTGACCGGCGGAGGTGGCGGCAATAGGAAGCGGGGGCGGATCGGCAAGGGAGATGGGCTGATGCGGTGCAGTCCGGTGGCGGCCCTCGCCGTGATGGTGACGCTCGCCGGTCCCGTGGCTGCCGACGCGGGGTCAGACGAGGCTGCGATCCGCGCCCGGCTGTCGGGTTGGGCCGAGGCCTTCAACCGCCGCGATGCCGATACCGTCTGCGAGCTTTTCGCCGAAGATCTGATCTCGGTCGTTCCCGACGCGCCCGACGCCGGAAAGGCAGCGGTCTGCGACCGGCTGGCGCGACTGCTGGCGCGCGACGATCGCAGCTTCGCCTATGCGGTGGAGATAGACGAGGTTCTCGTCTGGGGTGACCACGCGGCGGTGCGGCTCGACTGGACGCTGACGGTTGCGGCCGGGGGCGAGACCTCCAGCAGCCTCGAGCGCGGCATCGACCTCTTCCGCCGCGACCCGGACGGGGTCTGGCGGATCATGCGCTTCATCGCCTTCGGAGACGATCCTGAGGGCTGACACCAACTGGGCGCCGTATTGACCGTTGCCCGGCGCGCCAATAGGAAGCCGCCAATCATTGGAGTGATCGGCGATGGACGAGTTGCGCAGGGCGGCGGAGGCGTCGAAGGCCTGGCCCTTCGAGGAGGCGCGCCGGCTTGCCGCGCGTTATGCCGAGGCGGCGCCCGCGAAGGGCCATGTGCTCTTCGAGACCGGCTACGGGCCGTCGGGGCTGCCGCATATGGGCACCTTCGGCGAGGTGCTGCGAACGACGATGATCCGCCGCGCCTTCGAGACGATCTCGGACATCCCGACGCGGCTGATCTGCTTCTCCGACGACATGGACGGGATGCGCAAGATCCCCGAGAACGTGCCGAACCAGGAGATGCTGCGCGAGCATCTGCAGCGGCCGCTCACCGACGTGCCCGACCCGTTCGGCGAGTACGAGAGCTTCGGCGCGCATAACAACGCGATGCTGCGGCGTTTCCTCGACACGTTCGGCTTCGAGTACGAGTTCATCTCGGCGACGGATTTCTACCGCTCGGGACGGTTCGATGCCGTGCTGCTGCGCGCGGCCGAGAAGTATGACGCGATCATGGAGGTCATGCTCGCCAGCCTGCGCGAGGAGCGCCAGCAGACCTATTCGATCTTCCTGCCGA
>CAYLHK010000218.1:0-2089 GCA_964383295.1 uncultured Rhodovulum sp. | reverse complement strand
TGATCATCGGCATCATGGTGATGGCGGTGGCGGTGATCGCCTTCGTGGTGTTCATGGAACGCGCGCTGCGCAAGATCCACATCCAGTACCCCAAACGCCAGGTCGGCCAGAAGATCTATGGCGGTGAGAGCTCGCACCTGCCGGTCAAGGTGAACCCCTCGGGGGTGATCCCGGCGATCTTCGCTTCGTCGCTCTTGCTGCTGCCGGCTACGATCACCACCTTCTCGGGCGGCGCTACCGGCGCCGAGACCTCGGGGATCATGAACTACATCGCGGCCTACATGGGCCGTGGCCAGCCGCTGAACCTGATCCTTTTCGGCGCGCTGATCGTGTTCTTCGCCTATTTCTACACGGCCAATGTGTCGTTCAAGTCCGACGACGTCGCCGACAATCTCAAGAAGCAGGGCGGCTTCATTCCCGGAATCCGTCCCGGACAGAAGACGATCGAGTACCTCGACTACGTGGTGAACCGCCTCCTTGTGATCGGTTCGGCCTACCTGACCGCGGTCTGCCTGCTTCCCGAGGTTCTGATCTCCCAGCTTTCCGTTCCGTTCTACTTCGGCGGCACTTCCCTCCTGATCGTCGTCTCGGTAACCATGGACACGATAACGCAGATTCAGTCCCACCTGCTCGCGCACCAGTACGAGGGACTGATCGAGAAATCGCGGCTTCGGGGCAAGGGACGAGGGGGCAAGACACGTCGATGACGAATATAATCCTGCTGGGACCTCCCGGCGCAGGGAAGGGAACGCAGGCACGTCTTCTGGTCGACCGCTACGGCATGGTCCAGCTCTCGACCGGCGATATGCTCCGCGCGGCCAAGACGAGCGGAACAGAGCTCGGGCGCAAGGTCGCCGAGGTCATGGCCCGGGGGGACCTGGTCACCGACGAGATCGTGATCGGTCTGATCGCCGAGCAGCTCAACGGCGGCAGCAACGGCCGCAGCCTGATCTTCGACGGCTTTCCGCGCACGCTGGCCCAGGCCGATGCGCTCGAGGCGCTCTTTTCCAGCCGCGGCGAGACCCTGGATGCGGTGATCGAGCTGCGCGTCGATGACGAGGCGTTGGTCGACCGCATCTCCGGCCGCTTCACCTGCGCGTCCTGTGGCGAGGTCTATCACGACCGCACGAAGCCGACGGCCGCGCCCGGCGTCTGCGACAAGTGCGGCGGCACCGAGTTCGTCCGCCGCGCTGACGACAACGCCGAATCGGTTCGGGTGCGATTGATGGCCTACTACCGCAGCACCGCGCCGCTCATCGGCTACTACCATGCCAAGGGAAAGCTGCGCAGTGTCGACGGGCTTGGCGATATCGAGGTCGTGGCGGCCGAGATCCGCGAGGCGCTCGGGCGGTGACGATCGGCGGAGGACGGGTGGCTTCGAGAAAGCGGGCGTTCGCATCTTGACGGCACGTCAACGATTCCTATACTCCGCGCTCTCCCTCTCGGGGGAGTCGTTCCCACTACATTTCACCTCGGGGACGCGGGATGCTGGGCCCAGGGACCTGGGCGTCGGGAGCCTGCCGAAGACATCGGCGGGCATTGACTGTTGAAAAGGTCCCGGGGGACCCGCGGAAACGGAGCTTGAAACTTGGCGCGCATAGCTGGCGTTAACATTCCGACGAACAAGAGGGTCGAAATCGCCCTCACCTATATCCACGGCATCGGCCGCACCAAGGCAAAGGAGCTTTGCCAGGCGCTGGAGATCGGTGACGCCCGGCGCGTCAACGACCTGACGGACGCTGAGGTGCTGCGTATCCGTGAGTTCATCGACGCGAACCTGACGGTCGAGGGTGACCTCCGCCGCGAGACGCAGATGAACATCAAGCGGCTGATGGATCTCGGCTGCTACCGCGGCCTCCGCCATCGCCGCGGCCTGCCCGTGCGCGGTCAGCGCACCCACACCAACGCCCGCACGCGCAAAGGCCCCGCCAAGGCCATCGCTGGCAAGAAGAAGTAAGAGGGGGCAGGACCATGGCTCGCGAGAAGGCGCGCGTGAAGCGCAAGGAACGCAAGAATATCTCGACTGGTGTCGCCCATGTGAACGCCAGCTTCAACAACACCAAGATCCTGATCGCCGACGCCCAGGGCA
>CAYLHK010000217.1:0-2160 GCA_964383295.1 uncultured Rhodovulum sp. | reverse complement strand
ACGTGCGGCTGATCCCGGTGACCGACGGTGACATGACCTTCTGGCACTGACCTCGCGCTTCGACACGCCGCCGGGCCGCGAGCGCGAGCTCGAGAAACAGGTGGGCGAGAACATCTACGAGGGCGGCTTTGCGGCCGTCCGCGAATTCATGGGCCTCGCGCCCAGAGAGGGGAGAGCCTGATGCCCGTCCGGGTGGAAAGCTACGATCGTCTGGAGGACGCCGCCCGCGCGCTCGCCTCCAGCCGCAGCGCCCGCTTCCTCGGCGGCGGCACGCTGGTGATGCGCGCGGCCAATGCCGGGTCCCAGGTCTTCGACACGATCATCCGCTCACGCGACGCGGGCCTGACCGCGATCCGCATCGAGGGCGATGCGGTGGTGATCGGCGCGGGCGCGACGATGGCGCAGGTGATCGCGCACCGCGATGCGGCCTTCCTCGCGCCGGTCGCCCGGGTCATCGGCGGGCCCGCGATCCGCAACATGGCGACGGTGGGCGGCAATCTCTTCGCCCGCGCGCCCTATGGCGATTTCACCACAGCGCTCCTTGCGCTGGGTGCCTCGGTCATCACCGTCGAGCAGGGCCGCGGCGTGCCGATCGAGGACTTCCTGCGTGACCGCCCGAACAACATGACGCGCCTCGTGCGCGCCGTCTCGGTTCCGCGCCCGCGCGACGCCGGCGCCTTCCGTTTCGTGAAGGTCAGCCGCGTGAAGCCCAAGGGCGTTGCCGTCATGTCGATCGCGGCGCTGATCCCGCAGTCGGGCGGCCGCATCCAGGGCGCCCGCATCGCTTACGGCGCCATGGCGCCTACGCCGATCCGCGCCACCGCGGCCGAACGCGCGCTGGAGGGCCGCAGCCTCGATGCCGCCACGCTCGACCAGGTCGCCCGCGTTGCCTGCGACGGGATCGAGCCCCCCACCGACGCCCTCGCCTCCGCCTGGTACCGGCGCGAGGTGGCGGGCGTGCATCTGCGCCGGCTGCTCGCCGGCGACCGGAGGTCCTGATGGCCCGCAAACCGCTCCAGTTCCGCCTCAACGGCGCCGAGAAGGCGCTCTTCGTCGAGGACGGCCAGAACCTCCTCGACGTGCTCCGCCGCGGGGTAGGGGACCTCACTCCAAAGTACGGCTGCGGTCAGGGCACCTGCGGCACCTGTTCGGTGCTGATCGACGGCGAGATCCACCTCTCCTGCCTGACGCTCGCCGAGACGGTGGAAGGCCGCGAGGTCTCGACCATCGCCGGCCTCGCGAACGGCGCCGAGCTGCACCCGCTGCAGAAGGCCTTCATGGACGGGTTCGCCGCCCAGTGCGGCTATTGCACGCCGGGGATGCTCACCGCCGCCCGCGCGCTGCTCGACCGCAACCCCAACCCCTCGCGCGAGGAAGTGGTCGAGGCGATCTCGGGCAACATCTGCCGTTGCACCGGCTACGAGCCGATCATCGACGCCATTCTCGCCGCCGCACAGGCCAGCGGCGCGCGCAGCTACGGGACAAGGTGAAACCATGATCGAGTTCCGCAAGGAATACTTTGCCGACGAGCGCGATGACAACCTCAACGAAATCGGCAAGCCGACCCAGCGCCAGGATGCGCTCGGCCATGTGACAGGGCGCTCGCCCTATTTCGACGACCACCTCTTCGACGGGCTGCTGCACATCCGCTGCGTCCGCTCGCCGCACCACCATGCCCGCATCCGCCGCATCGACACCTCCGAGGCCGAGCGCATGCCCGGCGTGGTGCGCGTGGTCACCGGCAAGGACGTGCCGCAGAACCTGAACACGCTCCTCAGCCTTCTCGACTTCGGCCTCGACGACGAGCCGATGCTCTCGGACAAGAAGGTCTCCTACAAGGGCGAGCCCGTCGCCGCGATCATCGCCGAGACCGAGCGCCAGGCCCGCGACGCGGTGGCCAAGGTGCGCGTCGACTGGGAGGAACTCCCGCCGGTCTTCGACGTGGAAGAGGCGATCAAGCCCGGCGCGCCGGTGGTGAACGAGATCTACCCCGGCAACCTCTTCATCTACCACGGCAAGTACAACCACCAGAAGCTGCGCTTCGGCGATGTGGATGCGGCCTTCGCCAAGGCCGACAAGGTCATCGAGGGCCGCTACCAGATGTCGCCCATCGAGCCGGCGCCCACCGAGACCTGCGGCGCCATCGCGGCCCCCGAGACC
>CAYLHK010000216.1:0-2172 GCA_964383295.1 uncultured Rhodovulum sp. | reverse complement strand
ACCGCACCCCGGTCGCCAATCCCGACTTCGCCGCCTATGTCCAGCGCGTGCGCGATGCCAACCCGCAGGCGGTCTACGTCTTCGTCCCCGGCGGCGCCCAGCCGGCGGCCATCGCCAAGGCGCTGGTCGACCGCGGCCTGACGCCCCCCGAGACGCAGATCTTCGCGCAGGGCGAGCTGACCCATCCGGAGGCGCTGGAGAGCATGGGCGATGCGGCCGCGGGGATCATCACCACGTTCCATTACACGCTGGAGCGCGACGATCCGCTCAACACCGCTTTCGTCGAAGGCTATCGCGCGGCCAATGCCGGCCGCAGCCCGGACCTGTTCTCGATCGGCGGCTATGACGGGATGCACGTGATCTACGAGGCGCTGAAGGCGACAGGGGGCGACACCGATGGCACGGCGCTGGTCGAGGCGGCCAAGGGTCTCGCCTGGGAGAGCCCGCGCGGGCCGATGTCGATCGATCCCGAGACGCGCGACACGATCCAGACGGTCTACATCCGCGAGGTCCAGGACGTGGACGGTACGCTGCAGAACGTCGTCATCCACGAGATCCCCGAGGTGAAGGACCCGCTGCACGGGGCCAACTGACGCGCGCGGGGCGGGTGCTCCGGCGCCCGGCCCGCTTGTTTCGCCGGGCATTTGCTGGCAGGTGCAGACCTGATGGGAAGCCTTGCGATCGTCCTCTTCGACGGTTTCGCCTTCGGGATGCTCTTGTTCGTCCTGTCGGTGGGACTGACCGTGACGCTGGGGTTGATGAACTTCATCAACCTCGCGCATGGCGCCTTCGGCATGCTCGGGGGCTATATCGCCGCCATGGCGATGCGCCATGCGGGCGTGCCGTTCCTCTGGACCCTCCCGCTGGCGTTCCTGGGCGCCGCGGCGCTCAGCGTGGTCTTCGAGCGCACGCTGTTCCGCCGGCTCTACCGGGCGGGTGAGCTGAACCAGGTGCTCTTCACCATCGGCCTCGTCTTCGTGGCGACGGCGGCGGCCACCTATCTCTTCGGCACGGCGCAGCAGCCGATCCAGTTGCCTGCCTTCCTGCGCGGATCGGTGGAGATCGGCGGGCAGCGGTTCGGGGTTTATCGCGGGTTCCTGATCGTCGTGGCGCTCCTGATCACCGCGCTCCTGTTCTTCGGGCTGGAGCGGACGCGGATGGGGGCGCGGATCCGCGCGGCGGTCGACAACCAGCGGGCGGCGCAGGGGCTGGGGCTGGACGTGGAGCGGATCTTCGCCATCACCTTCGCGCTTGGCTCGGGCCTCGCCGGCCTCGGGGGGGCGCTGGCGATCGAGATCGTCGGGCTCGATCCGAGCTTTGCCTTCCACTACCTCGTCTATGTGCTGATCGTGGTCGCCGTGGGCGGGCTCGGCTCGATCGCGGGCTCGTTCGTCGGCGCGGCGCTGCTCGGGATCGGTGACGTGGCGGGCAAGTATTTCGTGCCCGAGATCGGCTCGTTCCTGATCTACCTGCTGCTGGTCGCGATTCTGTTCGTGCGGCCGCTCGGCCTGTTCGGGAAGCGCTGACGCATGGCCGACATCCCGCAGAGCCCGCAGGACTGGATGCGCCGGCAGAGCCGCTGGTCGGTCTGGGAGATCGCCTTCTGGGCCGCGGCGCTGGTCGTGCCCTTCTGGCTGTTCCCGACTTACCTCACGCTGGCGAGCCAGGTGGCCATCGTCGCGCTGTTTGCGATCTCGGTCGACCTGATCCTCGGCTATGCCGGCATCGTGACGCTGGGGCATGCGATGTTCTTCGGGCTCGGCGCCTATTGCGCCGGGCTGATCATGCAGGCCGGTTGGGGCGAGCCGATCTCGGGGCTGCTCGTCTCGGCGGCCTTTGCCGGGCTGGTCGGCTTCGTCGCCAGCTTCATGATCGTGCGGGTCCAGCATCTGGCGCTGATCATGATCACGCTGGGGCTCGGGTTCCTGACCTATGAGCTTGCCAATGCGCTGACCTGGCTGACCGGAGGCACCGACGGGCTGCGGGTGCCGCGGTCCTGGCCGCTGCTCGGGCAGTTCCGCTTCGATCTCTGGGGCTACACCGCCTATGGCTATGCGCTGGCGGTGCTGTTCGCGGGCTTCCTGTTCAGCCGGCGGATCGTGAACTCGTCCTTCGGGCTGGCGCTGCGCGGCATCCGCGAGAACAACCGCCGGATGCCGGCGATCGGGGCGG
>CAYLHK010000215.1:0-2187 GCA_964383295.1 uncultured Rhodovulum sp. | reverse complement strand
GGAATTCGACGTCTCGGTCAAGGACGTCACCGCTTTCGTGCTCGGTGGCCATGGCGACACGATGGTGCCGCTGACCCGTTATTCGACCGTCGCCGGCATCCCGCTGCCCGATCTGGTGAAGATGGGCTGGACCACCCAGGAAAAGCTCGACGCCATCGTCCAGCGCACCCGTGACGGCGGCGCCGAGATCGTCGGACTGCTCAAGACCGGATCGGCCTTCTACGCACCGGCGGCCTCTGCGATCGAGATGGCCGAGGCCTATCTGCGCGACCAGAAGCGCGTTCTGCCCTGCGCGGCCAACCTCTCGGGTCAGTACGGCCTCGACGACATCTATGTCGGCGTGCCGGTGGTGATCGGCGCCGGCGGTGTCGAGCGTGTGGTCGAGATCTCGCTCGACGGCGACGAGCGCGCCATGTTCGAAAAGTCGGTCGGCGCGGTCCAGGGTCTGGTCGCCGCCTGCAAGGGCATCGAGCCGAGCCTGGGGTGAGCACGCCCCACATCCTGGTCACCGGCGGGTCGCGCGGCATCGGTGCCGCGACCTGCCGGCTGGCGGGAGAGCGCGGCTGGCGGGTCTCGGTGAACTACCGCAGCGATGCCGAGGCGGCCGCACGGGTTGTCGCCGAGATCGAGCAGGCGGGAGGCGCTGCCAAGGCGATCCCTGGCGATGTCGCCTCCGAGGCCGAGGTCATCGCGATGTTCGACGCCGCCGAGGCGGCCTTCGGGCCGCTGAGCGGTGTGGTCGCCAATGCGGGCATCGTCGCGCCCGCCGCGCGGCTCGCCGACATGGATGCCGCGCGGATGCGCCGGGTGGTCGAGGTCAACGTCATGGGCGCCCTCTTCACCGCCCGCGAGGCGGCGCGCCGCCTCGGCACCTCGCGCGGCGGGGCCGGCGGCTCGCTGGTGATGGTCTCCTCGGTGGCGGCCCGGCTCGGTGCGGCGAACGAGTATGTAGACTATGCCGCGTCGAAGGGCGCGGTGGATTCCCTCACCACTGGCCTTTCGCGCGAGCTCGGTGGGGAGGGGGTCCGTGTGAACTCCGTGCGTCCCGGCCTGATCGAGACCGAGATCCACGCGACCAGCGGCGATCCCGCGCGGGCGGCGCGGCTCGGCGCTGGCTCGCCCCTGGGCCGGGCGGGCACTGCCGGCGAGGTTGCCGAGACGATCGTCTGGCTGCTCTCGGATGCCGCCAGCTATGTCAGCGGTGCCGTGGTCGATATCGCCGGCGGCCGCTGAGAGGCGCTGCGAATCACTTTAGCCAGTGCGTTTCGCAATTGCGGGGCGAGTGTGATCACAGCGTTCGTGGCTGTGATCACAACATGTCGATTTGCACCGCATGCAACGCGCTTTGTCGCTCAAATCAATTGCATGGTGGCCCCGGTTGGGCCTAAGGAGCCGCGGACCCGGTCGAAGCCGGCCGGGCCAGACAGCTCAGGCCGCGACCGACTCGCGCCCGCCAGCGACGGTGACAGCAGATGAACATTCACGAATACCAGGCCAAGCAGCTCCTCAAGGAGTACGGCGCGCCGGTCTCCGATGGGCGGGTGGTCCTCAAGGCCGACGAGGCCAAGACCGCGGCCAGCGAGATCGACGGGCCGATCTGGGTCGTCAAGGCGCAGATCCACGCCGGCGGCCGCGGCAAGGGCAAGTTCAAGGAGCCCCAGGCGGGCGAGAAGGGCGGCGTGCGCATCACGAAGTCCGTCTCCGAGGCCGCCGAGGAGGCTCAGAAGATGCTCGGCCGCACGCTGGTCACCCACCAGAGCGGCCCGGCCGGAAAGGTCGTCAACCGCATCTATATCGAGGACGGCTCGGACATCGCGCGCGAGCTTTACCTCGCGCTCCTGATCGACCGGTCCACCAGCCGCATCGCCTTTGTCGCCTCGACCGAGGGCGGCATGGACATCGAGGAGGTCGCGGCCCACACGCCGGAGAAGATCCTGACCTTCACGATCGACCCCGCCTCCGGCATCTCGGGCTTTCACGGCCGCCGCGTCGCCTTCGCCCTCGGGCTCGAGGGCAAGCAGGTCAAGCAGTGCGTCGACCTCGTCAACAAGCTCTACCGGCTCTTCACCGAGAAGGACGCCGAGATGCTGGAGATCAACCCGCTGATCGTCACCACCGACGGCGACCTGAAATGCCTCGACGCCAAGATGGGCTTCGACAGCAACGCCCTCTACCGCCAGAAGGACA
>CAYLHK010000214.1:0-2261 GCA_964383295.1 uncultured Rhodovulum sp. | reverse complement strand
CACCACCATCGGCAGATGCGGCAGCCAATACCAGCCGAACAGCCCCCAGCCGGTGTCCTGCGCCAGCACGATCCGGCTGAGGTTCAGCGAGCCGGTCGAGATCAGCACGCCCACGATGATGAAGCCGATCGACACCTCATACGAGATCATCTGCGCCGCCGAGCGCAGCGCGCCGAGGAACGGATACTTCGAGTTCGACGCCCAGCCGCCCATGATGATCGCGTAGACGTGCAGGCTCGAGATCGCGAAGATGAACAGGATCCCGACGTTCATGTCGGAGATCACCCAGCCCGGCGCCCAGGGGATCACCGCCCAGACGATCACCGGCAGCACGAAGGAGACCATCGGCGCCAGCATGAACAGGATCTTGTCCGACCCCGAGGGGATCACGATTTCCTTGACGATGTACTTCAGGAAATCGGCGAAGGACTGCAGCAGGCCCCAGGGCCCGACCACGTTCGGCCCCTTGCGCATCTGCACCGCGGCCCAGATCTTGCGATCGCCGTACATCAGGAAGGCAAGGCTCACCAGGATGACGATCGTCACCGCCAGGCATTGCGCCAGGATCAGCAGGAAGAGCCCGAAGCCCGACTCGAAGAAACCCATTGCCTACTCCGCCGCCAGGGGGGGCTGACGCCGCGCCGCGGCCAGCTGGCTCAACTCGGCCATCACCGTGCTGGCCCGCATCACCGGGTTGACCAGGTAGTGGTCGCGTGCCGGCAGGATGAAATCCCCGCCCGCAACCTCGTCCTGCGCCACCGGCGCCCAATTGTTCTCCGGCACCTCGTCGATCAGGCCGAGATGCGGCACCTCGCCCACCATGGCCGCGCGCAGCGCCGCCAGCGTGTCGAAAGGCAGCGCCCGGCCGAGCTCGCCCGACAGCGCGCGCAGGATCGCCCAGTTCTCCCGCGCCTCGCCCGGCGGGAAGCCGGCGCGGCTCGCGATCTGCGGCCGGCCCTCGGTATTGACGAAGATGCCGCTCTCCTCGACCCAGGCCGCTCCCGGCAGGATCACGTCCGCCCGATGCGCGCCCCGGTCGCCATGGCTGCCCTGATAGACCACGAAGGGTCCGGCGGGAATATCGATCTCGTCCGCACCGAGGTTGAAGATCACCTCTGCGCCCAGCGCCGCTTCGATGCCGCCCTCGGTGACGCAGCCGAGATCCATTGCCCCCACCCGGCCTGCGGCCGTGTGCAGGACCAGGAACCCGGCCTCGCCCGCCAGCGCCATCGCCGCGCCCAGCACGGCCGCGCCGTCGGCACGGGCCAGCGCGCCGGCGCCCAGGATGACGACCGAACGCTTGTCGCGCAGCACCTCGCCCGCCTCGGCCAGCGCCTTCGGCCCGGCGCCGAGATGCGCATAGGGATAGGTCAGGTCCACCGCCTCGCCGACCAGGGACACCTCGGCCCCGTTCAGCCAGGCCCGGCGGATGCGGGCGTTCAGCACCGGCGCGTCCTGGCGCGGATTGCCGCCGACGATCAGGATGCGCTCGGCATGCGCCACATCCTCGATGCTGGCCGTGCCGACATAGCCCGAGCGGTTGCCCGCCGGCAGCGCCGCGCCATCGGTGCGGCACTCGACCGAACCGCCCAGCCCGGCGACCAGTTCGCGCAGCGCATAGGCCGCCTCGGTCGACACGAGATCACCGACAAGCCCCGAAACCCGCTTGCCCTTCGCCGCAGCGGCGACGGCGGCAAAGGCCTCGCCCCAGGTCGCCGGCACCAGCCGGCCGCCCTTGCGCACATAGGGTCGGTCCAGCCGCTGGCGGCGCAGCCCGTCCCAGATGAAGCGCGAGCGGTCCGCCAGCCATTCCTCGTTCACGCCGTCATGGTTGCGCGGCAGGATGCGCATGACCTCGCGGCCCTTGGTGTCGATCCGCACGTTGGACCCCAGCGCGTCCATCACGTCGATCGATTCCGTCTTCTTCAGCTCCCAGGGCCGGGCGGTGAAGGCGTAAGGCTTCGACGTCAGCGCCCCGACCGGGCAGAGGTCGATCACATTGCCCTGCATCTCGGATGTCAGCATCGCACCCAGATACGAGGTGATCTCGCTGTCCTCGCCGCGCCCGATCTGCCCCATCTCGGGGATGCCGGCGACCTCGGTGATGAAGCGCACGCAGCGGGTGCAGGAGATGCAGCGCGTCATGCAGGTCTTGACCAGCGGCCCGAGATCCATGTCGACCGCCGCGCGCTTCGGCTCGCGGTAGCGCGAGAAGTCGACGCCGTAGGCCATGGCCTGGTCCTGCAGGTCGCATTCGCCGC
>CAYLHK010000213.1:1994-2275 GCA_964383295.1 uncultured Rhodovulum sp. | reverse complement strand
CCGCAACTTCCTGCCCTCGATCGGCCGGCTCACCCGCTACGGCCCGCCCGAGGAGGGGCGGCAGGACGACGGCACGGTGATCCGCAACGACACCGGCGTGTTCGAGGGCGGCGAGATCTCGATGTATTACGACCCGATGATCGCCAAGCTGTGCACCTGGGCGCCGGACCGCGCGGGTGCGATCGAGGCGATGCGCACCGCGCTCGATGCGTTCGAGGTGGAGGGGATCGGGCACAATCTGCCGTTCCTGTCGGCGGTGATGGACCATCCGCGCTTCGACT
>CAYLHK010000213.1:0-1984 GCA_964383295.1 uncultured Rhodovulum sp. | reverse complement strand
CACCACCGCCTTCATCGCCGAGGAATATCCCGAGGGCTTCCAGGGTGTGACCCTGCCCGCGCCGGAGCTCCGGCGGATCGCGGCGGCGACGGCGGCGATGCACCGGGTGGCCGAGATCCGGCGCACGCGCATCTCCGGGCGCATGGGCAACCACGAGCGCCGGGTGGGCACCGACTGGGTGGTGCGCCTGCAGGGCGCGGCCTTCCCGGTGACGATCGACGCCGACCGGACCGGCGCCACGGTGCGCTTCGAGGATGGTGCGGCGATGCGGGTGGTCTCGGACTGGCTGCCGGGCCAGCCGCTGGCGCGGCTCGAGGTCGACGGCGCGCCGCTGGTGGTCAAGGTCTCGCGGATCACCGCCGGCTACCGGATGCGGCTGCGCGGCGCCGACCTCAAGGTCACGGTGATGCCGCCGCGGCTGGCGGAGCTTGCCGCGCATCTGCCGGAGAAGGCGCCGGCGGATACCTCGAAGCTGCTGCTCTGCCCGATGCCGGGGCTGGTGGTGAAGATCGACGTGGCCGAGGGCGACGAGATCTTCGACGGCCAGGCGCTGGCCATGGTCGAGGCGATGAAGATGGAGAACGTGCTGCGCGCCGAGCGCAATGGCCGGGTCGCCAAGGTCCACGCCAAGGCGGGCGACAGCCTGGCGGTGGACGACGTGATCATGGAATTCGAATGACGGCCTACTGCCGCCGCGAGCCGGTCTCCTGCCGCCGCGAGGGCAGCCGGTCGATCAGATTGATGATCTCGCGCGCCGTCGTCGGGGCGGGACGGCGCTGGACGATCGAGCCGTCGGTGTCGATCAGCACCAGCCCGAAGCCCCGCGGGCGAAGCTCGCGGCGCAGCGGCCCGGCGGCGGCGGGGTCGGTGTCGGTCAGGACCACCACCGAGCGGTCCTCGAGATCGCGGGCCTGCTGCTCCAGCATCTGCATCTGCTGGATGAACCGCGGGTCGTTCGGCGTGTCGGCGAAGAGCACGATCGGGCGGGCGATCCACAGCAGATCGGCGAGACCCGGCGCCTCCTCGGGGGTGGACACGTCCATCGCATTGATCACGGTCCCTTCCGGGCCCCCCTCCTGGGCCGCGGCCGGAAGTGCGATAAGAAGGCAGGCGCAGGCGAAGGTGACGGCAAATCTCATGGAGCACTCCCTTGCCCCAAGAGATAGTCAGAACGCCGGGGGATGCGAGAGGGAATCCGAGGGTTGTGGTCGTGCTTTCGTCTTCGGACGGCCGGCCGGGCCCGTTGGAGAGGGTTGAGACGATGGCGGACAAGGTCGGACTGGATGCATGGCGCGCGCTGGCCGGGCGCGAGCTGAAGGGGAGGGCGCCCGAGGATCTGACCTGGCGGACCTTCGAGGGGATCGACGTGAAGCCCCTCTACACCGCGGCCGATCTCGACGAGCTCGACCACCTGGACAGCCTGCCGGGACTGGCCCCCTACACGCGCGGGCCGCGGGCGACGATGTATGCCGGGCGGCCCTGGACCATCCGCCAGTACGCGGGCTTCTCCACCGCCGAGGAGAGCAACGCCTTCTATCGCAAGGCGCTGGCGGCCGGGCAGCAGGGCGTGTCGGTCGCCTTCGATCTGGCGACGCACCGCGGCTATGACAGCGACCATCCGCGCGTGGTCGGCGATGTCGGCAAGGCGGGCGTCGCCATCGACAGCGTCGAGGACATGAAGATCCTCTTCGACGGCATTCCGCTCGAGAAGGTCTCGGTCTCGATGACGATGAACGGGGCGGTGATCCCGATCCTCGCCAATTTCATCGTGGCCGGCGAAGAGCAGGGGGTGCCGCGGGCGCAGCTCTCGGGGACGATCCAGAACGACATCCTCAAGGAGTTCATGGTGCGGAACACCTATGTGTATCCGCCCGAGCCCTCGATGCGGATCGTCTCGGACATCATCGGCTATACCGCGCGGGAGATGCCGAAGTTCAACTCGATCTCGATCTCCGGCTACCACATGCAGGAGGCGGGCGCGAAC
>CAYLHK010000212.1:1713-2307 GCA_964383295.1 uncultured Rhodovulum sp. | reverse complement strand
CTCATCCCCTCGATGCGCGAATACTACCACCGCTTCGGCCTCGACGCCGAGAAGCTCGCGGCGGCAAAGCCCGATGCCATCGTCATGCATCCCGGACCGATGAACCGCGGCGTCGAGATCGACGGGTTGATCGCCGACGACATCAACATCTCGGTCATCCAGGAACAGGTCGAGATGGGCGTCGCCGTGCGCATGGCGGCCATGGACCTCCTCGCGCGCAACCTGCGCGCCGATCCCGCCGGGGCGACCGCATGCTGACCCTGACCAACGCCCGCCTGATCGATCCCGAGGGCGACCGCATCACCACCGGCGGCCTCGTCATCGCGGACGGCCGGATCGCCGAGGTCTTCGAGGGCGCCCGCGACGGCATCGACTGCGCCGGCCGCCATCTCGCGCCCGGCATCATCGACATCGGCGTCAAGGTCGGCGAGCCCGGCGAGCGCCACAAGGAGAGCTTCCGCACCGCCGGGGCCGCCGCCGCCGCCGGGGGCGTGACCACCATCGTCACCCGTCCCGACACCGCGCCCGCGATCGACACGCCCGAGACGCTCGAATTCCTCCAGCGCCGGGCCGTCGCAACCACCCCCGTGCATG
>CAYLHK010000212.1:0-1703 GCA_964383295.1 uncultured Rhodovulum sp. | reverse complement strand
GGAATCCGCCCCGGTCCGCATCCGCCACATGGCCGCCCTGACCAAGGGCCGCGAGGGGCGCGAGATGACCGAGATCGGCTTCCTGATGGATGCCGGGGCCGTCGCCTTCATGGACGGTCGCGCCGTCGCCGATACCCGCGTCTTCCAGCGCTGCATGACCTATGCCGCCGGCCTCGGCGCGCTGGTGCTCGGCCACCCGCAGGAGCGCAGCCTGACCGAGGGCGCCTGCGCCACCGCCGGTCAGTTCGCCAGCCAGCTCGGCCTGCCCTCTGTCTTCCCCGTGGCCGAGCGCATCGGCCTCGAGCGCGACCTCGCCCTCGTCGAGGCCACCGGCGTGCGCTACCACGCCGATCAGCTCACCACCGCACCGGCGCTGGAGGCGCTGGCCCGCGCCCGGGCAGGGGGCCTGCGGGTCACCGCCGGCACCTCGATCCACCACCTGACGCTGAACGAGTTCGACATCGGCGACTACCGCACCTTCTTCAAGCTGCGCCCGCCGCTGCGCTCCGAGGACGACCGCATGGCCACCGTCGAGGCGCTGGCCGCGGGGCTGATCGACGTGATCGGCTCCTTCCACACGCCCCAGGACGAAGAAGAAAAGCGCCTCCCCTTCGAGGAAGCCGCCCCTGGCGCCGTCGGCCTGGAAACCCTGCTCCCCGCCGCCATGCAGCTCTTCCACGCCGGCCACCTGTCCCTGCCCGCGCTCTGGCGCGCGCTTGCGCTCAACCCCGCGCGGCTGCTCGGGCTGGACGCCGGCCGGCTCGCGCCCGGCGCGCCCGCCGATCTCGTGCTCTTCGATCCCGACACGCCCTTCGTCCTCGACCGCGCCACCCTGCGCTCGAAATCCAAGAACACCCCCTACGACCTGCGCCGGATGCAGGGCCGGGTGCTGCGCACCTGGGTCGCCGGGGCGCAGGTCTTCGGCGAGGCAGCGCCATGACCCTCACACTCACCGCCGTCCTCGCCTATCTGCTCGGCTCCGTCCCTTTCGGGGTGCTGATCGCCCGCGCCCTCGGCCTCGGCGATCTGCGCCGGGTCGGCTCGGGCAACATCGGCGCCACCAACGTGCTGCGTACCGGCAACAAGGGCGCCGCCGCCGCCACGCTGATCCTCGATGCGGCCAAGGGCGCGGTGGCGGTGCTGCTCGCCCGCCACTTCGCCGGCGAAAGCGCCGCGATGGTCGCCGGCCTCGCGGCCTTCCTCGGCCATCTCTTCCCGGTCTGGCTGGGCTTTCGCGGCGGCAAGGGGGTCGCGACCTTCCTCGGCGTCATGCTGGCGCTCTCCTGGCCCGTGGGCCTCGCCTGCTGCGCCATCTGGGCGGCCGTGGCGGCAGCAAGGCGCATGTCATCGCTGGCGGCCCTGGTCTCCGCCGCCTCCGCCCCGCTCTGGATCTGGCTCATGGGCCCGCGCGAGGCGGTCTGGCTCGGCGCCGCGATGGCGGCGCTGGTCTTCCTGCGCCACCACGAGAACATCCGCCGCCTGCTCGCCGGCACCGAGCCGCGAATCGGCGCGAAGGGCTGATACCTCTCCGCTCGATCGCTTCGCCCGCACTTGCCCTCCCTTCGAACCCGCCCTTGCGACGCACTGCGTCGCGCGGGTTCGTCGGCTGGAGCTCGTGAGCGCGGAAGCCGAGGGGCGTTGGGCATCGCCGTCGCTCTGTAATCCGCGCGCGCCTGCCTGGCGGGCGCGTTTACGCGCCTGCC
>CAYLHK010000211.1:0-2310 GCA_964383295.1 uncultured Rhodovulum sp. | reverse complement strand
GCGTAGTGCTCGGGGGCGGCGGCGGCGACCTCGGGCGCCTCCCCTGCCCGCTCGGCATAGTAGCGGCCCATCACGCCCTGAAGCTCGGGGAACTCGTAGACCATCTGGCTGGCGAGATCGGCCTTGGCCAGGCGGGCGGCGCGGTCGGCGAGATCCGGGTCGGCGCCGACGGCGGGGGCGATCTCGCGGGCAAGGGCTGCGATGCGGGCGATGCGCTCGCCCTGGGTGCCGAGCTTGTTGTGGAAGGTCACGTTGTCGAGCTTCGCGGCCATGTCGGCGAGCGGCGTCTGGAGGTCGTTCTTCCAGAAGAACTCGGCATCCGCGAGGCGCGCGGCGAGCACGCGGGCGTTGCCCTTGAGGATCGTGGCGCCATTGTCCGCGGTCTCGCGGTTGGCGACCACGACATAGCCGGTGATGCGGCCCGTGGCGGGCTCGCGCAGCGAGAGGAACTTCTGGTGCTCCTTCATCGAGGTGCGCAGCACTTCGGGGGGCAGGTCGAGGAAGCGCGGCTCGATGGTGGCGGTCAGCGTCACCGGCCATTCGGCGAGGCCGGCGATCTCGGCGAGCAGGCCTGCGTCCTCCACCAGCTCGAGGCCCCTGGCGAAGGCGGCCTGGGTGGCGTCGTTGCGGATGCGCGCGGCGCGGTCCTCGGGGTCGAGGAGGACGAAGGCGCGGGCGAGCTTGGCCTCATAGTCCTCGAAGGAGGTCACGCGGATCTCGCCCGGCGCCATGAAGCGGTGGCCGCGGGTGGTGTCGCCCGCGGTGATGCCGTCGATGGTCAGGGGCACGACCTCGGCGCCGGCCTCGGTCGAGAGGAGGCAGAGGATGGAGTGGAGGGGGCGGACCCAGCGCAGGCTGCCGTCGCCCCAGCGCATGGATTTCGGCCAGGGGAAGCTACGCACCACGGCCTCGACGGTCTCGGCCACGATCTCGGCGGCCGCGCGGCCCGGGCGGGTGGTGACGGCGTAGAAGACCTGGGCCTTCTTTTCGTCGCGGACCTCGAGCTGGTCGCGGGTGAGGCCCGTCGATCTCAGGAAGCCCTCGATGGCGGCATCGGGGGCGTCCACGCGCGGGCCCTTGCGCTCCTCGCGCAGGGGGGCCGAGCGCTCGGTCAGGCCGGTGATGGCGAGGGCGAGGCGGCGGGGCGTGGGATAGGCGGTGGCCTCGGCATAGGTGAGGCCGCGCTCGACCAGGCCGTCGGTGACGAGGCGCTTCAGGTCGGCCGCCGCCTTCGGCTGCATCCGGGCGGGGATTTCCTCGGAGAGGAGTTCGAGCAGGAGATCGGGCATGTCGGCCGCCTATTGGAAGCGTTCGTTGAGCTGGCGCCAGAAATAACCGCGCCCGTCGGGATAGACGGCGAGCATCAGGTCGAACCCGTCGGGGTCGTCCTCGGCGATCATGTAGGCCGTGGCCGCGCCCGCCTCGAGGTCATCGGTGATCTCGCCGGCGTCAAAGCAGCCGAACCAGAAGGGTGCGTTGAGGGGCGTCGCCGCGGCTGTGGGCGCGAGGCCCTGCACGGCGGCCGGGTCGATGCGGAAGCAGCCGCGCAGCTTCAGCGGCGAGGAGGTGCTGTCGATGCCGTCATAGTCGGCGACGGGCACCACCTCGCCATTGATGGTCAGCGCGCCGACGCCCTGCTGGCGCTCGTAGAAGGCGAAGAGCTGGAACCAGACCAGCGCCCCCATGAAGAGCACGAGGAACGCCGCGAAGATCAGGATGAGGGTGCGGCCGTTCATGCCGCGTCGGCCGCGAGCCAGGCGTCGGCGCAGAGCTTCGCGAGCGCCCGCACCCGGCCGATATAGGCCTGGCGCTCGGTCACCGAGATCACGCCGCGCGCGTCGAGCAGGTTGAAGAGATGGCTGGCCTTTATGCACTGGTCATAGGCGGGCAGCGCCATGACGAGATGCCGCCCGGTACGCGGATCGGTGGCGGGCGCGGCCAGGATGCGGGCGCATTCCGCCTCGGCATCCTCGAAATGGCGCAGAAGCATGGCGGTGTCGGCCACGTCGAAGTTCCAGCGCGCATACTGCCCTTCGGCGGCGCGGAAGACGTCGCCGTAGGTCAGCGGGATCGGCGCGTCGGGATCGTTGAAGGGCATGTCCATGACATGGTCGATGCCGAGCACATACATGGCCAGCCGCTCGAGCCCGTAGGTCAGCTCGCCCGAGACCGGGCGGCAGTCGTGGCCGCCCACCTGCTGGAAATAGGTGAACTGGCTGACCTCCATCCCGTCGCACCAGACCTCCCAGCCGAGGCCCCAGGCGCCGAGCGTCGGGCTCTCCCAGTCGTCCTCGACGAAGCGGATGTCGT
>CAYLHK010000210.1:448-2337 GCA_964383295.1 uncultured Rhodovulum sp. | reverse complement strand
CCGAGATGACCGACATCTTCCTGCTCCTGCTCGCGCCCGCGGGCGGCGACGAGCTGCAGGGGGTCAAGCGCGGCATCATGGAGCTCGCCGACCTGGTACTGGTCAACAAGGCCGACGGCGAGCTGAAGCCGCAGGCGATGCGCACCCGCGCCGACTACGCCGGCGCCCTGCGGCTGATGCGCAGCCGGCCCGGTGATCCCGAGGGCTATCCCCGCGCGCTCTGCGTCTCCGCCCTGACCGGCGATGGGCTGGACGAGGCCTGGACCGCCACCGAGGCGCTGGCCGAGGCGCGCCGCGCCAACGGCACCTGGGACGCGCACCGCCGCACCCAGGCCGAGGCGTGGTTCACCCATGCCTTCGAGACCGGCCTTCTCGCCCGCCTCGACGCCGATCCCGCCATCGCCGCGCGCCGCCGGTCCCTCGCCGAAGACGTCGCCGCCGGCCGCCTCACCCCCGACGCCGCCGCAGAGGTCCTGCTCGGACAGGTGCTGCCGGATCGGGGGTGAAACGGCTCCGCCCCTCCCTCCGAACCCGCTCTTGCGACGCACCGCGGCGCGCGGGCTCGTCGGCCGGAGCGTGAGCGCGGAAGCCGAGGGGGTTGGGCAGGACGGTCGCTTTGCAATCCGCGCCTGCCTGGCGGGCGCGCGCGGGTTTGCCGCGGGTCAAATCCGCGAAGTGATCAGACGGAGGCGGTGTCACGGGGCCTCCCCGGCCCAGCGCGCGTGCCCCAAACCTTTCCTAATCCTTACCCGTCCCGAATAACCCCACGTTTCCATACACTTGAAAAATGCGCACATGTGCGCACCCCGCGCCGGGCACACCCCGTCACGCCCGCCCGAACTCCGGCCGCACCTCCAGCAGCCGCGCCCGCTGCGCCTCGGGCAGCGCCTCGGGGCGCAGCAGATGCGTGTGGATCGAGAACACCACCGCCCGGCTGACCGGCAGCCGCATCAGCACCTGCCGCTCCACCCGCACGAAGCGCACCGCCCCCTCGCCCGGCGCATGCCGGTCGAACTCCACCCGCGGGCTGTGCAGATCGGCATGGGCATAGGGGATGATGTTCGCCCGCATCAGCGGCGCCTCGGGCCGGACCGCATCGAACAGCCGCTGCACCCGCCGGGCCACGCCCTCGTCATAGCGCGGCACCGGCAGATGGATCCGCGACAGCGGGTGCCCGAGCTTCTGCGCCAGCGTCCAGTTCGACGGAAAGCACAGCACCGCCCCCACCAGCACGTGCTCGCCGGCGCCCTCCGGCTTCTCGTGCAGGCAGAGATCCTCCTGCACCAGCCGCCCCGCCACGATCAGCGGCGGCCCGTCGAGCGACACCTCGACCCCGTCCGGCCGCAGCATCCCCCGCGCCGTCCGCTCGTAACCCGGCACCCCCTCCAGATGCGCCAGAACCAGCGCCAGCAGCTCCGCCGCCGCCGGCTCGGCCCCCGGCAGCATCCCGTGCACCGCCTCCGGCCGCTCGGCGATCAGCCGGTCGCGCAGCGCCATCTGCGCCCCGAAGACCTCGTCGCGCAGCAGCCACTCCCCCGGCGCGATCGGCACGGTCCCCGGAAGGCGCAGCATGTGCTCTGCCAGCCACGGCACAACCACAAGGCGATCTTGCAGGATCTCAGCCATCGCGACCCCTTTGCCCCCCGGACAAGGACAAGATATAGACGAACGAGAGCAGTCCTTCGCCAGCCTTGGCGAATGGCGGGACAAAAGAAAAGAGGCCCGCATGGCGCACGCCCCCGATCTCTTCGGTGAGGACGCCGCATCCAGCGCCTATGGCGCCGCCGACATCGAGGTGCTGGAGGGGCTCGAGCCCGTCCGCAAGCGCCCCGGCATGTACATCGGCGGCGCCATAGGCGCTGGATGCGGCGTCCTCACCGAAGAGATCG
>CAYLHK010000210.1:0-438 GCA_964383295.1 uncultured Rhodovulum sp. | reverse complement strand
CGGCCGCGGCATCCCCGTCGACCCCCACCCCCGCTTCCCCGACAAGTCCGCGCTCGAGGTCATCCTCTGCACGCTGCACGCCGGCGGCAAGTTCAACGGCAAGGCGTACCAGACCTCGGGCGGCCTCCACGGCGTCGGCATCTCGGTGGTGAACGCGCTCTCGGACCGCGTGACGGTCGAGGTCGCCCGCGGCCGCCAGCTCTACCGCCAGGAGTTCTCCCGCGGCCATCCCCAGGGCCCGGTGCAGAGCCTCGGCGCCACCCCCAACCGCCGCGGCACCACCGTCACCTTCCACCCCGACGCCGAGATCTTCGGCGCCTCCGCCCGCTTCAGGCCCTCGCGCCTGCTGAAGATGGTCCGCTCCAAGGCCTATCTCTTCGCCGGCGTCGAGATACGCTGGAAATACGACCCCGCCTGCCTCGCGCCCGGCGACGACAC
>CAYLHK010000209.1:0-2420 GCA_964383295.1 uncultured Rhodovulum sp. | reverse complement strand
GTCGACGCTGACCCGCGCGATCCTCGGGCTCGAGGCGCTGCAGGGGGGGAGCGTCGACTTGCCGCAGCCCGACTCGCCCACCAGCCCCAGGCTTTCCCCCTGGTGCAGCGTGAAGCTCACCCCCCGCACCGCCCGGAACACCTCGCGCGGCCCGAAAAGACCTCGCCGGGCGAGCGGATACTCCCGTACCACCTCCCGCACCTCCAGCAGCGGTGCGGGCGCGGCATGCGCCACCCGCTCCGGCTTGTGCGACGAGGCCTCGAACAGCGCCCGCGTATAGGGATGGTGCTGCTCGACCAGCACGCGGCGCGTGGGCCCCGCCTCCACCACCGCGCCCGAGCGCATGATTGCGAGCCGGTCCGCCACATCCGCCACCACCGCGAGGTCGTGGGTGATCAGCATCAGACCCATCCCGTCCTCGTCGACCAGCCGCCCCAGCAGGTCGAGGATCTGTGCCTGCGTAGTCACATCCAGCGCCGTCGTCGGCTCGTCTGCAATCAGCAGCTTGGGCCTCAGCGCGATCGCCATGGCGATCACCACCCGCTGCCGCTGCCCGCCCGACAGCTCATGCGGATAGCGCCCGAGCCCGAACCGCCCCTCAGGCAGCCCCACCCGCTCCAGCACCGCCCGCGCCACGTCGCGGGCCTCGGCGCGGGAGGCGCCGGTATGGACCCGCACGGTCTCGGCCACCTGCGCGCCGATTGTCTGCAAAGGGTTCAGCGCCGTCATCGGCTCCTGGAACACCATCGAGACCTCGCGCCCGCGCACGGCGCACATCTCGGCCTCGCCGAGCGCCAGCAGGTCGCGACCTTCCAGCCGCAGCGCGCCCGTCGTCTCCGACCCCTCCGGCAGCAGGCCCATGACCGCCAGCGCCGTCATCGACTTGCCCGACCCGCTCTCGCCGATGACGCCCAGCACCTCGCCCGGCCCCACCTCCATCGAGACCCCGCGCAGGATCGGCAGCCCCCGGATCGCCAGATCCAGCCCCTCGACGGACAGCAGGCTCACGTGCGCGCCCGCCGCAGCCGCGGGTCGAGCAGATCGCGCAGCCCGTCGCCCATCAGGTTCAGACCCAGCACCGTCAGCACGATGGCAAAGCCCGGAAACAGCGCCAGCCAGGGCGCAAACGAGAACATGGTCTGGCTCTCGGCCAGCATCCGTCCCCAGGACGGCGTCGGCGGCTGCGCCCCCAGCCCCACATAGCTCAGCCCCGCCTCGGCGAGGATGCCGAGCGAGAACTGGATCGTCCCCTGCACGATCAGCAGGTTCGCGACATTCGGCAGGATGTGCTCGACGGAAATGCGCGTGCGCCCCTTGCCCGCCACCCTTGCCGCCAGGATGAAGTCCCGTGTCCACAGGCTCAGCGCCGCGCCGCGCGTCAGACGCGCGAATACGGGGATGTTGAAGATCCCGATCGCGATGATCGCGTTCAGCGCCGAAGGCCCGAAGATCGCGGTGATCATGATGGCGATCAGCAGCGCCGGGAAGGCGAAGACTAGATCATTCCCCCGCATGATGATCTCGTCGAGCATCGATCCCCGCCGCGCCGCGGCGGCCAGGCCCAGCGGCACGCCGAGCCCCATGCCGATCCCGACCGCCACCAGCGCCACGGCGATCGAGACCCGCGCGCCGACCATGATCATCGAGAAGACGTCGCGCCCGAAATGATCCGTCCCGAACCAGTGCACGGCCGAGGGCGCCTGCAGCCGCGCGGGGATGTCGAGCGCCGTGACATCATAGGGCGTCCAGACGAAGGACAGCGCCGCCGCGAACAGGAACACCCCGGCCAGCCCGCCGCCGATTGCCAGAACCCGCATCAGCCGCGCCGCCTCAGCCTCGGGTCGACCGCGGCATAGGCGAGATCGACGAGGAACGTGACGAGGATCACGGCAAACACGAGGATCATCACCACGCTCTCCACCACGATCAGGTCCCGCGCCGAGATCGCCTGGAACACCAGCCGCCCGAGTCCGGGCAGGAAGAAGACGTTCTCGATGATGATGGCGCCGGCCAGCAGGAACGAGAACTGCAGCCCGATGATGGTCAGCACCGGGATCATCGCGTTGCGCAGCGCATGGCCCCGCAGGACCTGGCCGCGCGTCAGCCCCTTGGCGCGCGCGGTGCGGATGAAATCCTCGCCCAGCGTGTCGAGGATCGCCGAGCGCATCACCCGCGCGAGGATCGCCGCCTGCGGCAGGGCGAGCGCGATGGCTGGCAGCGTCAGCGCCTTGATCCCCGCCGCGATGCCTGCGTTCCAGCCGGGAAAGCCGCCGGCCGAGAACCACCGCAGCCCGACGGCAAAGACCAGCACCAAAAGCATCGCGAACCAGAAGTTCGGCACGGCGATGCCGAGCTGCGTCGCGCCCATCACGCCCGCATCGACCAGCCCCCCCCGCCGCGCCGCCGCCCATATGCCGACC
>CAYLHK010000208.1:0-2490 GCA_964383295.1 uncultured Rhodovulum sp. | reverse complement strand
CCCGGTCATGTCGCGTTCCTTCCCCTCGTCACTTGCCCGCGATGCGCTTGAACGCACGGGTCTGTTCGGTCATCGCCACCTCGGTCGGCAGGCGCTCCATCGAGGAGGCGCCGTAGAAGCCGTGGCAGGCCGTGTTCTTCAGGATGAAATCGGCATCCCCCGGCTCGGCGATCGGGCCGCCGTGCGCCAGCAGGATGACGTCCTTGTTGATCTTCAGCGCGGCTTCCGACCATTCGTTGATCAGCGCCGGGCAGTCTTCGAGCTGGAGCGCCGTGCCCGCGCCGATGGTGCCGCCGGTGGTCAGGCCCATGTGGCAGACGATGACGTCCGCCCCCGCCTCCGCCATCGCCGCCGCCTCGTCCGCGTTGAAGACGTAAGGCGTCGTCAGCAGGTCCTTGGACCGCGCCTTGGCGATCATGTCGACCTCGAGCCCGTAGCCCATGCCGGTCTCTTCCAGGTTGGTGCGGAAGGTGCCGTCGATGATCCCCACGGTCGGGAAGTTCTGCACGCCCGAGAAGCCGATGCGCTTCAGCTCGTCGAGGAAGACGTCCATCAGCCGGAACGGATCGGTAGCGTTCACCCCCGCGAGCACTGGCGTGTGTTTCACCACCGGCAGGACCTCGGCCGCCATCTCGACCACGATCGCATTCGCGTCGCCATAGGCGAGAAGCCCGGCCAGCGAGCCGCGGCCCGCCATGCGGTACCGGCCGGAATTATAGATGACGATCAGGTCGATCCCGCCCGCTTCCTCGCATTTCGCGGAAAGGCCGGTGCCGGCGCCGCCGCCGACGATGGGCTCACCGCGGGCGATCATGCCGCGGAACTTCTCGAGGATTGCGGATCGTGCGACTGCCATTTCCGTCCTACCTTGCTCCCGCCCGGCGCTGCGGGCGCCCGCCGCCGTGGAGCGTGCGGAACGCCGTCACCAGCGCGGCGGAGAATTCGGGAGCGTTGATGTTGTGGGGCAGGCGGATGACCTGCCGGTTCGTCGTCTGCCGCACGGTCGCCTCGATCGCCTGGAAGAGCGCGCGGTCGGCGGCGGGGTCGTGGAAGGGCTGACCCGGCGCGTCGAGCGCCGAGACGCCGCCCTCGGGCAGGAAGAAGCGCACCGGCCCCTCCATCCGGTTCAGCCGCTCGCCGATCCAGCGCCCCATCGCCGTATTCTCCTCGGGCGTGGTGCGCATCAGCGTCACCTGGGGGTTGTGCCGATAGAGGTTGCGCGCGCGAAACTGCGCCGGCACGGTCTCGAACTCGCCGAAGTTCACCATGTCGAGCGCGCCGCACGAGCCGATATAGGGCGTCCGCATGCGGATGATCGCGCCCATCCGGTCGTCGGTGGCGGGGAAGATGCCGCCCACCAGCATGTCGGCGATCTCGGTCGTGGTGACGTCGATCACGCCCTGGACCATGCGGCTGTCGATCAGCTTCTCCATCGACCGGCCGCCCGTGCCCGTCGCGTGGAAGACGAGGCAGTCGTAGTCGCCCTCGAGCGCCGCCGTCACCTGCTGGACGCAGGGGGTGGTGACGCCGAACATGCTCAGCGCAACGGCGGGCCGCGTCTCGGCGGGCGTCTTGCGCCGGTCGGTCTCGGCCCGCGCCCGCACCATCCCGGCCATGGCGTTCGCCCCGTTCGCCAGCACCGCGCGGGTGATCGAGTTCAGGCCCTGAACGTCAGCGACCGAATGCATCATCATGATGTCGGAGGGTCCGACGTACTTGCCCACATCGCCCGAGGCGATCGTCGAGATGATGAGCTTCGGCACGCCCACCGGCAGCGAGCGCATGGCCGGCGCGACGAGCGCCGTGCCGCCCGAGCCACCGGCGGAAATGATCCCCGCGATGCCGGACTGCCGCGCCACCCAGCGCTCGAAGGCCAGCGTCATGCCCGCCACCGCCTCACCGCGGTCGCCGACAAAGACGCCGCTGGCGCCGCGCGGGTGATAGGCCGCGATCTGGTGCGAGGGGATCTCGGCGCCGGAATGGCGCGGCATGGTCGAGAGATCGGCGATCCGCACCGGCAGGCCCGCCTCGCGGATCCGGTCGCGGATGAAGCGCAGTTCCTCGCCCTTGGTGTCGAGCGTGCCCGCGACGATCACCACCTGCTCGCCGGGCGAGGCGAGCGGGCGCAGCTCGGGCTGGGCGCCCGCACCCACGGAACTGGTGCTCGTCGTGGCGGTGATGGTCCGCGCCGACTGGATGATCTGCCGCGCGGGCGCAGGCTTCGACCAGCGGGTCGGCTGCACCGGGTTCGACATGTAGACCTTGGTCGCCGTGGGCGCGGCCGAACGGGCAGCCTCGGCCTCGGCGCCTGCCGCCTGCGCCGCCCCGTCCTCCTCGGCATGGCGTCCGACGCCGAGCAGCCGCTGCTGCAGATCGCGGTCGGCGGCGAGCTGGGCGCTGTCGAGCATCCGGTTGATGCGGCCGTTGACCATGATCCCGGTGCGCGCCGCGACCGTGGTGGCAACGCCGATGTTCTGCTCGATGACGAGG
>CAYLHK010000207.1:0-2491 GCA_964383295.1 uncultured Rhodovulum sp. | reverse complement strand
TGGGTCGAAACCGGGGAAGCGCCCGACTGGCAGCGGCTCTACGACCGCCGCGAGCGCTGGAAACCCGGCACCGTGCCTGCGGGCGGGCTGTTCCTGACCGCCGGGGCCGATGTGCAGAAAGACCGGATCGAGGTCGACGTCTGGGCCTGGGGTCGCGGCCTGGAAAGCTGGCTCGTCGATCACGTCGTGATCGAGGGCGGGCCGGATCGCCATGATGCGTGGTCGGACCTGACCGCGCTGCTGGACCGGTCCTGGCCGCACGCACGCGGCGCGCATCTGCGGATCGCGCGGCTCGCCATCGACACCGGCTACGAGGCCCCGGCGGTCTATTCCTGGTCGCGGGCGCAAGGCTTCGCGCAGGTGTCGCCGGTCAAGGGCGTCGAGGGGTTCAACCGCTCGAGCCCGGTCTCGGGGCCGACCTTCGTCGATGCGACAGAGGGCGGGAAACGCCTGCGGCGCGGGGCCCGGCTCTGGACGGTGGCGGTCTCGACCTTCAAGGCCGAAACCTATCGCTTCCTGCGGCTGGAACGGCCGACCGAGGAGGACATGACCGAGGGTGCCGCGTTCCCGCCCGGCTCGGTGCATCTGCCGCATTGGGTCGAGAACGAATGGCTGAAGCAGTTTGTGGCCGAACAGCTAGTGACGGTGCGCACCAAGCGCGGCTTTGCCCGGCTCGAATGGCAGAAGCTGCGCGAACGCAACGAAGCATTGGATTGCCGGGTCTACGCCCGCGCCGCCGCCTGGATCGCAGGCGCGGATCGCTGGCCGGACCAGAAATGGCGAGACCTCGAGGATCAGCTCGGGGCCGCGCCCACCGACAGCGATCCCGCTGGGCAGATCAACCGGCAGGAACAGGCCCCGCAGGGCAAGCGTCGCTCCGACTGGCTCGGGCGGCGCGGAGGATGGTTCTGAGCATGACCGACTGGACGGAAACCGAGCTCTCGGCGTTGCGCCGGGCCTATGCCAGCGGCACGACCCGGGTCAGCTACGACGGCAAGTCCGTCGACTACGGCTCGGCCGAGGATCTTCTGGCGCGCATCCGCACCATCGAGCGCGCCATTGCCGGGACGACTCGGCCGCAGCCGGTGGCCGGTCTGGCAGGCTTCTCGCGCGGGGATCGGTGATGTCTGCCAACTGGGTTGATCATGCCATCGCGACCGTTGCGCCGCGCATGGCCGCCCGTCGTGTCATGGCCCGGCAGGCCTTCGAGACGCTGACGCGGGGCTATGACGGCGCCGCGCGTGGACGGCGGACGGATGGCTGGCGCGCGCCGGGCTCCTCTGCCGACACCGAGATCGGCGTGGCGGGCGCACTGCTGCGCGATCGGATGCGCGATCTCGTGCGCAACAACCCGCATGCGGCCAAGGCCGTCGCGGTGCTGGTCAACAACATCATCGGCGCGGGCATCATGCCCCGCGCCGCCAGCGGCGACGACAAGTTGGACCGGAAGGTCGATGCCCTGTTCGAACGCTGGACGGCGGATTGCGATGCCGACGGCCAGCTCGATTTCTATGGGCTGCAGACGCTGATCTGTCGCGAGATGGTCGAGGCTGGCGAGGTGCTGGTGCGCCGACGTCTGCGTCGGTCGGGCGACGGGTTGCCGGTGCCCCTGCAATTGCAGGTGCTGGAGGCCGATTTCCTCGACGCGACCAAGACCAGCAACACAGGTGCGGGTCGCATCGTGCAGGGGATCGAATTTGACCCGGTCGGCAAGCGGCGAGCCTATTGGCTGCACCCCGAACATCCCGGCGACGCGCATGGTGCCTTGCGCGGCGGGCTCGACAGCCGCCCGGTTCCCGCGACCGAAATCGCCCATGTCTACGAGAAGCAGCGCACGCAGGCACGCGGCGTTCCCTGGGGCGCGCCGGTCATCCGGTCGTTGCGTGATCTCGACGACTATGAGGTTGCCGAACTGGTCCGCAAGAAGACCGAGGCCTGCGTGACCGCCATCGTCTTCGGCGACGACGAGGCCCAGCAGGGCATCGCACCCGCCGTGGTCGATGCGGACGGCAACCGCGTCGAGCAGTTTGAGCCGGGGCTGATCGCCTACGCCCGTGGCGGCAAGGACATCCGGTTCAACCAGCCTTCTGCCACCGGCGGCTATGGCGAATACAAGCGGGCGAGCCTGCACACGATCTCGGCCGGGTTCCGGGTGCCCTACGAGCTGCTGACCGGTGATCTGTCCCAGGTCAACTATTCCTCGATCCGCGCGGGGCTGGTCGAGTTCCGGCGCCAGATCGACGCCGTGCAGTGGCAGATCGTCATCCCGATGCTCGGACGCCCGGTCTGGCGCTGGTTCACGGAAGCTGCGTGGGCGGCGGGCCAGATCCCGGTGCCCGACGTACCCGTCGAATGGTCGCCGCCGAAGTTCGAGGCAGTCGATCCGCAGAAGGACGCTATGGCCAACCTGCTGTCGATCCGGTCTGGCACCATGACGCTGGCCGAGGTGATCGCCCGGCAGGGCCGCAACCCCGACGCCGTGCTGGCCGAG
>CAYLHK010000206.1:0-2613 GCA_964383295.1 uncultured Rhodovulum sp. | reverse complement strand
AAGCCGGTCTGCAGCGTCAGGCCGGCTTCGTGACCAAGGCGCTGGTTGGCCTGTTCGGCTCGGACCGCTTCCGCCTCGCGGTCTCGGCCGACGGCAGCACCTTCTTCGACGGGCTCAGCGTCGACAACACCACCGGCATCGTCGACCAGCCCCGGCTGCCCCGCTTCAAGGCCTGGACCAACTACGACAACTATGTCGGCGTCGGGACCTGGACGAAGATCGGCCTGAACAACACCGACTACAACGATCAGGGCGCCTTCGACGCCGCGAACAACCACTTCGTGGCGCCCGTCGACGGCACCTACCTCTTCGGCGCGACGCTGCTCTACAAGATCAACGCCAGCGCCACGGCCCGCATGCGCGGGCGGCTCGTCCTGAACGGCACGACCGAAATCCGCGGCTCCCTCGGCGAAATCTCCGCCACCCACGTCTCGCTCGCCACCGCCATCTGGCTGCAGACCATGGTGCTCCTCACCGCAGGAGATACCGTCGAGCTGCAGGGGTATTTCCGGGTCGCGGACGGCTACTTCGCTGCCGATCAGACGTCCTTCTGGGGCTGCAAGATCGGCTGAGCGGCGGAAGGAGGATCCGATGACACCACCCCGATCCGAGGGCTTCGTGCGGATGCCCGACGCCGAGTTCGAGGCGATCCTGACCCGGGCCGCAGAGGAAGGCGCCAAACGCGCGCTGGCGGATGTCGGCCTCGATGGCGACGAGGCCGCGCTGGACATCCGGGTTCTGCGGTCCTTGCTCGATTGCATCCGGCTGGTGCGTCGCACCGCGATGCAGACCGCCGTCCGCATGATCACCACCGGTGTGATGCTCGCGCTGCTGGCAGGTATCGCCATCAAGCTGAAGATCTTCGGCGGCGGGCCGTAGCTCCGCGCCGCCCAATCCATCAAGCCCATCAGACCCGCCCTCGAGGCGGGTTTTTCGTTTCGGAGGATCCCCATGACCACGACGTTCTACCACCATTGGCGCGATGTGCCCGCCGGCACCTGGCGCTGGCCCAACTTCTCACCCGCCGAGATCGCCTGCCGCGGCACCGGCAAGCTGCTGGTCAACGAGCCCGCCCTCGACAAGCTGCAGGCGCTGCGCGACCGGCTGGGCAAGCCGCTGATCGTCCGTTCCGCCTATCGCAGCCCCGAGCACAACCGCCCCGTCGGCGGTGCCACGCGGTCGAAGCATCTGGACGGCGCCGCATTCGATATCGCCATGACGAACCACGACCCGGAGGTCTTCGAGACGGCGGCGCGGGCCGCCGGGTTCCGCGGCTTCGGCTTCTACCCGCGCTCGGGCTTCATCCACATCGACCTCGGGCCGACCCGCAGCTGGGGTGATCCCTTCCCGGTGCGCGACAGCCGCTTCGCACGCGATGCTGCGCCCGCCCGCGAGACCCTCGCCGACAGCCGCACGCTGAAGGGAAGCGGCGCGGCCGGTGTGGCGACTGTGGGCGCCGCCGGCGTCGAGGTGGCGCAGGAGGTGCGGGCGGAGACGCAGGGGGCGATCCTGCCGCTGTTCCCCTGGCTCGATACCCTGCGCTGGCTGTTCATCGCCCTGGCGCTGGCCGGGATCGCCTTCGGCCCCCAGCTATCGCTCTCCTACCACTCGGGCACCGGCAACGGCCCATTCGGTTTCGGCTGGAGTCTTTCGCTGCCGTCGATCACTCGGAAGACCGACAAGGGGCTGCCGAAATACCTAGACGCCGTCGAATCCGACGTCTTCCTCATTTCGGGCGCGGAAGACTTGGTGCCGGTCTAACGGCAAGATTCCGATGGTACCTGGGTTGCCGCCCATCCAGGGTTCCAGCGAGACGCGGACGAGTTCTGGGTGCGGGATGCATCTGGCCGCCTAGTCGTTCATGAAGACGAACTCGACGGTTACCGCGTGCGGCGATGCCCAGCGCGCGACGCGGCCTGTTCAGCTTCAGGCTGGGCGTGATCTCCAGCTGTTCCGCGTCGTTCTTCTTGATCGAGAGCTTCAGGGTCAGGTCGCCCTTGCCGCCGAACTCATGGATCGCGCCGATCATCTCGGCGAGCATGTCGTCCGCCTCCCTCACTATCTCGCCGCGGCGGGTCGCCTGCAGCAGCTGCACGAAGTTCATCTTGTCGGTTGCCATTCGTCCCGGGGCTCCTTTTGCGGACGTTGGGAGTCGAACATCGCGCTGTTGCCAGGCCAGCGGGGAGGCGCGCCGCAGGAAGCCGGCTTGCCATAGCATAGGCAACAATATCGGTCAGTAGGCCCCGCCGGGCGTTTGCTCGCGGCGAGCTCGGGCTGCGATAGTGAAGAGTCGTCCTGAGTGCGTTGAACAAAGTTCATGCTTTACGCGTAGCAAACGCAAAGCTATCAGATGATTGCGTCGTGCATTGTACGATATCATCGCCCTCCAAAAGAACCGTTGGGCAGCCGTATCAAGTCGCGGGACATAGCGAGAGCCGTGCGTGCTCGAAAGGCACACCCGAAAGACAAGAATGGAGTGGGGAATGCAAATTCTGCCGAGGGCACTTTTTAGCGCGGCGGCTATTCTGGCGAGCGCGTGGTCTGCATCTGCGCAGGATTCCATTCAGGCGAACAACCCGATCGCCAATGCGACCTCCCTCAATATCCAGAACG
>CAYLHK010000205.1:0-2649 GCA_964383295.1 uncultured Rhodovulum sp. | reverse complement strand
AGATGGCCTATTTCGAGTGCCTGCACGAGGTGAAGCTGATCGTCGACCTCATCTACGAGGGCGGCATCGCCAACATGAACTACTCGATCTCGAACACGGCCGAATACGGCGAGTACGTCTCCGGCCCGCGCATCCTGCCGCGCGAGGAGACCAAGCGGCGGATGAAGGAAGTGCTCGAGGACATCCAGTCGGGCCGCTTCGTGTCGAACTTCATGGCGGAGAACGCGGTCGGCCAGCCGTTCTTCAAGGCGACGCGGCGCAACAACGACGCCCACCAGATCGAGGCGGTCGGCGAGAAGCTGCGCGGCATGATGCCGTGGATCTCGGCCGGCCGGATGGTCGACAAGGCGCGCAACTGAGCGAGCCCGTGGGGGCGGTGCCGCCAGGCACCGCCCGCCTTTGGATTGATGTAAAACGGATCTGCCGCGCGGTCACTCCACCGCGCGATGGACGAAGCGGCAGCGCGACGGGTCGAAGTTTGGCTGCCCGTCCTCGGCCGGGGCCAGCACGCCGCGCACGGTGAAGCGCCCCGCATCCGCTGCGGCGAGGCCCGCCAGGACGTCATGCGCGGGCTGCGCCCCGATATCCATGTCGAAGACGATCACCATGTCGGAGCCGGCGTCGCTGCGCAGGGCAAGCCCCATGTGGTGGATGTCCTCCCCCGCATGGACCAGGCTGCCCGATGCCATCGCGGCCGGCGGGGTGGTGACGTCGGGCGGCGCGCCTGCATCGTCCTGCTCGGGGGCGATTACCGCCAGCAGTTCCGCAACCCGCGGATGCTCGCGGTCGGTCAGCCGTGTGGCGCCGGGCTGCACGGTATCGAGCACCGCCAGCCGGTCGCGCAGCGCCGCGATCCGGCAGTCGACCCCAAGGCAGGCGCGGCCGATCGCCGCCCGCCAGGCAGCGGTATCGGTCTCGAGGCAGCGGGCGGCCGCGGGGAGAAGACCCGCCGCCGCTCCGCTCTCGTACATGAACAGCGCCTCTTCCAGCGCGTAGAGCTCCTCATCGCAGGCGACATCGCCCTCGGGGCAATCCTGTCCGAACGCCGGGGCGGCGATCGACAGGGCGAGGGCAAGGGCGAACCAGCGTGCCAGCACAGGCGTATCCGGAATGAGACGCGCGCACGCTATCCCGGAATATATCGTCCGATCAACGTCTTTTGCGGCGTCCTGTCAGCGACCCGCAAATCGCAGCGACGAGGAAGCCGGGATGTGGTAGGTGGGGGCATGGTCACCTTCGTGATGCTGCGCGAGATGGTGCTGGCCCTGCCCGACACGGTAGAGACTACGTCCTGGGACGCCCGCTCGTTCAAGGTGAACGGCAAGGTCGTCCTGTTCTGGAACCCCGCCCACGACTGCCCGGTGTTCAAGGTGCCAATCGAGGAGCGCGACTTTCTGATCGCGGCGGACCCCGAGACCTTCTTCACCACCGATCATCACCGTCCCTGGCCGCTGGTGCTGGCCCGACCCGGGCGGCTGGATCCGGGCTGGGCCTCGGCCAACATCGAGCGAGTCTGGCGAGCGCAGGTGAAGAAGCGGACGGCGAAGGCCTGGGACGCCGCTAGGGCGCAGGCGGGCGACGGCTGACCAAGCCCCCTGATGCGGAGGGCTGCCGATCGACGATAGGCGCATCTTCATCGGCCGGGAACACGACGCGACCGGCCATGCGGCCGGCAGGGCGATTCCTCGACGAGCCGCACGGCCACCATTCAGTTCGAGAACTGCTTTGCCCATCGACAAAGCCCCTGCGAGCGACTACGTAGCCCGCTGATCCTGAGAGAGACCAGAGCCCGCCATGGCAACCGTCATCCTGACCATCCATCTCCTGCTCGCGCTCGTGCTGATCGTCGTGGTGCTGCTCCAGCGCTCCGAGGGCGGGGGCCTCGGGATCGGCGGCGGCGGCGGCGGTGGCGGCGGGATCATGACTGGACGCGGCGCCGCCACGGCGCTCGCGAAGGTCACCTGGGCGGTCGGGATCGCCTTCGTGGTGACGAGCTTGACGCTGACCGTCATCGCTGCGCGCGACTCGGGTGGCGGCTCGCTGATCGACCTGCCGCTGACTGGCGGCCAGGGAGATGCCGGCGGTGCCGTGGTCCCCGGCCTCGGCGACGACCTGCTGCCTCCCATTCCCTCGGACGGCCCCGCGGCACCGCCGCCGGCCGACTGAGCCCGCACCACCTCTCACCCTTTCGGTGAGCCAATTTCTGGTGGGAGCGATCTCACCAATCCACAGCATATTGCGCAAAGCCGGCTTGCTGCGAACCGGGCTCTCCCGTATAGATTGAGTCCCGTAGGCTAGCCGCCCGCCTCGACAGGGTGCGCATTCGAATACGGGGACAGCCAGGATGGCACGCTATATCTTCATCACCGGCGGTGTGGTGTCGTCGCTCGGCAAGGGCCTCGCGTCCGCAGCCCTGGGCGCGCTCCTTCAGGCCCGTGGCTACTCTGTCCGGCTGCGTAAGCTCGACCCCTATCTGAACGTCGACCCGGGCACGATGTCGCCCTTCGAGCATGGCGAGGTCTTCGTGACCGACGACGGCGCCGAGACCGACCTAGACCTCGGCCATTACGAGCGCTTCACCGGCGTTCCCGCCCGGCGGACGGACAGCGTCTCTTCGGGGCGGATCTACTCGAACGTGCTCGAGAAGTA
>CAYLHK010000204.1:0-2654 GCA_964383295.1 uncultured Rhodovulum sp. | reverse complement strand
TCTTCGCCGGCGACAAGTATGCGGACCTGTCGAGCGAGGCGCTGTGGTTCATCGGCGGCATCCTGAAGCATGCCAAGACGCTGAACGCCTTCACCAACCCGACGACCAACAGCTACAAGCGGCTGATCCCGGGCTTTGAGGCGCCGGTGCTGCGGGCCTATTCCGCCCGTAACCGCTCGGGCTGCGTGCGCATTCCGTGGACCGAGAGCCCCAAGGCCAAGCGCGTCGAGGCCCGCTTCCCCGATCCGGCCGCCAACCCCTATCTCGCCTTCGCGGCGCTGCTGATGGCCGGCATCGACGGGATCAAGAACAAGATCGATCCCGGCGAGGCGTCCGACAAGGATCTCTACGACCTGCCCCCCGAGGAGCTGGCCGAGATCCCGACCGTCTGCGGCAGCCTGCGCGAAGCGCTGGAGAGCCTGGCGGCCGACCACGCCTTCCTGCTGGCGGGCGATGTGTTCACCAAGGACCAGATCGATGGCTACCTGGCGCTGAAGTGGCAGGAGGTCTATGCCTTCGAGCACACGCCGCACCCGATCGAATACCAGATGTACTTCTCCTGCTGAGGCAGGCAGGGGCGGGCGTTCGCGCCCGCCCCGATCCACAGCGATCGCGGTGCTCGGAGTTGAGCACAACACAAGTCATTGAAAACAGATAGATTTCAGAATGTCTACACATTGTGTAGACACACTTTTCGGCCGTTCAGACGAGCCCGAGCTGCCGCAGGCTGTCGGTGATCTGCTCCGGTGGCGTGAGCGAGACGTCGACGATGATCCCGTCCTCGTCCGGCCCCAGCGGCTCGAGCGCGGCAAGCTGTGAGGCGAGCAGGCCAGCTGGAAAGAAATGCCCCTGGCGTGCGGTGATGCGCGCCTGCAGCACTTCGACCGGCCCGTGCAGATGCACGAACCGCACCCGTCGCCCGCCCGTCCGCAGCACGTCGCGATAGGCCCGCCGCAGCGCCGAGCAGGCCAGAACCGAGCACCGCCCCGCGGCCTCCTCGGCCGCGATGCGCCCCGCGAGGATCCGCAGCCACGGCCAGCGGTCGTCGTCCGTGAGCGGAATGCCGGCGGCCATCTTGTCTACATTGGCACGGGGGTGGTCGAGATCGCCCTCGGCGAAGGGCCACCCGAGCGCGTCGGCAATCCCCTGCCCCACCGTCGTCTTTCCGCATCCGGCCACGCCCATCACCACCAGATGCTGGAGCTCACGCGGATCTTCTGCCCTTGCCACCATCTCGCCCCCTCTCAAGACTTCGCGCTGCGCGCGGTCAGCCAGTCCATCAGTGCCAACAGGACCCCCGAGATGACGAAGGTGATATGGATGATCACCATCCAACGCAGCTGCGTCGCATCGAAGGGAATTTCAGGATTGACCTCGCCGATCTCCATGAAGCGCTTGAGGAGGCTGATCCCCGAGATCGCGACGATCGACGCTACCAGCTTCAGCTTCAGTCCCGAGAAATCGACCGTACCCATCCAGGCCGGCCGGTCACGGGTGTCGGCGATGTCGAGCTTCGAGACGAATGTCTCGTAGCCGGAGAACAGCACGATCAGCAGGAGGTTTGCCGCCAGCGTCAGGTCGATCAGTGTCAGGATGGCGAGGATCGCGTCCTCGCTGCTCATCACCAGAGCCTTCGGCGCGTAGTAGAGGGTCTCGCGCACGAAGACGACGACCAGCATCGCCAGCGCCACCACGAGGCCGAGATACATCGGCGCCATCAGCCATCGCGAGGCGAACAGACCGCGCTCGAAGCGGCGCTCGACAGGGGAGTTCATCTGCAGCTCCGCAGCAGCATCGACAACGAGAGACGGCCCCACGCGATGGCGAGGGGCCGCCCGGAAAAAGCACCTGGGGTCAGGTCGCGGGTTCGGGCTCCAGCCCCTCGCCGCCGCCGCGCGCAGGCCGCGGCGACTTGCCGGTCTTGGGGATGGCCGCGATCCCGCCGCCGGCGGCATCCTCGCCGGGCTCGTCGTCGCTGTTGCCGCCACGGTTCAGCGGCAGGCCCTCGATGACGCGGGTGATCTCCTTGCCGGTGAGCGTCTCGTATTCGAGAAGCCCGTTCGCCAGCCGGTCGAGGTCGTCACGCTTCTCGGTCAGGATGCGCTTGGCGGTCTCGTAGCCCTCGTCGACCAGCACGCGGACCTCGGCGTCGATCAGCTCGTGCGTGTCGGGGCCGGCGTTCACGCCGCCGCCCTGAGGGCCGAGGTAGCTGAACTGCTCGCCCGCATAGTCGATGTTGCCGAGCTTCTGGCTCATGCCGAACTTCGTCACCATCGCGCGTGCGATGCGGCTGACCTGCTGGATGTCGCTGGCCGCGCCGGAGGTGACGTTCTCGGGGCCGAAGACGAGTTCCTCGGCGACCTTGCCGCCCATGGCCATGGCGATCATCGACTTGTACTTGGTCATCGTCACCGAGAGCTGGTCGCGTTCGGGCAGCGACAGCACCAGACCGAGCGCACGTCCACGCGGGATGATCGTCGCCTTGTGGATGGGGTCATGCTGCGGCATGTTCAGCCCGACGACAGCATGGCCCGCCTCATGATAGGCGGTCAGCTTGCGCTCATCATCGCTCATGACCATGGACCGCCGCTCGGCGCCCATCATCACCTTGTCCTTGGCATTCTCGAAATCGTCCATGGTGACGAACCGCTTGC
>CAYLHK010000203.1:0-2747 GCA_964383295.1 uncultured Rhodovulum sp. | reverse complement strand
GCCTCGCCATCGGCCGGCGCGGCCAGAACGTGCGGCTGGCGAGCCAGCTCACCGGCTTCGACATCGACATCATGACCGAGGCCCAGGAGAGCGAGCGGCGCCAGGCGGAGTTCGCCGAGCGCAGCCAGCATTTCATGGAGAACCTCAACGTCGACGAGATGGTGGCGCAGCTGCTGGTCGCCGAGGGCTTCATGACGCTCGAGGAGGTCGCCTTCGTCGATCTCGACGAGCTGGCCGCCATCGACGGCTTCGACGAGACCACCGCCGAGGAACTGCAGGCGCGTGCCCGCGAGAGCCTCGAGGAGATCAACGCGAGGGCGCTGGAGCGTGCCCGCGAGCTCGGCGCCGACGAGGGCCTGCTTGAGTTCGAGGGGCTGACACCCCAGATGCTGCAGGCGCTGGCCGAGGACGGCATCCTGAGCCTCGACGAGTTCGCCAAATGCGCGGACTGGGAGCTGGCTGGCGGCTATACGACCGTCGACGGCAAGCGCGTGAAGGACGACGGGCTGCTCGAGAAGTTCGAGGTCAGCCTCGCCGAGGCCCAGCACCTCGTCATGACGGCACGCGTCCTGCTCGGCTGGGTCGATCCCTCCGAGCTGGCCGCGGCGGAAGAGGACGGGGAAGCCACAGACGGCGAGGACAGCGCAGACGGCGAGGACGACGCGGACAGCGCAGACGGCGCGGAGGCCGACGAGACCCCGCGCGCGGGCGTCTGATCGGGGCGTGTCGCGCGGGGGGCGGGACAGGTTGCGGAGCGAGCCCGAGCGCCGGTGCATCGTCACCCGCGAGAGCGGGCCGCGGGCCGGGCTGATCCGCTTCGTGATCGGGCCCGGCGACGAGATCGTGCCGGACCTTGCAGAGCGCCTGCCCGGGCGTGGTCTGTGGGTCAGCGCCGATGCCGCGATCCTGCGGCAGGCGGCGGCCAAGGGCCAGTTCGCCCGCGCCGCGCGCCAGCCGGTGCGGGTGCCGCCCGATCTGGTCGCCCGGGTCGAGGGGCTGCTGGTACAGCGACTCGTCGACCTCATGGCGCTGGCGCGGCGCGCTGGCGAGGCCTTGGCAGGCCTCGAGAAGACAAAGGATGCTCTCGTCTCGGGCAAGGCCGTCCTGCTTGTACAGGCAAGTGACGGTTCAGCCCGCGAAACTGCGGCTCTGCGGCCGCCAGAGGGCGAGAATACGCGTGTTTCGTGCCTTTCGGGGGACGAATTGGGCATGGCGTTTGGTCGCGATCGTGTGGTACACGCCGCGGTGCTGGCGGGCGGACTGGCAAACCGGATCAGAAGCGAGGCCCTGCGGCTGTCAGGCATCAGGGTTGGCGCATACCCGCCGTCCAAGGACGGGACGGCGGAGGTAGTGGCGGGAGAGGGCTCCCGCGGGAAAGGCTGAGGCGAATGGATACCAAGGACAACGACCGCAATAGCAGGTCAGTCGGGCTGCGTGGCGGCACCGAGACGAGCCATGTGCGCCAGAGCTTCAGCCACGGCCGGACCAAGTCGGTGACCGTCGAACACAAGCGCAAGCGCGTCGTCGTCCCGAAACCGGGCGCCGGGGCAGGATCGCAGAATCGCGCGTCGGGCAACCGCCCCGCCGGGACGCAGAACCTGTCCGACGCGGAGTTCGAGCGCCGTCTGAAGGCGGTCGAGGCCGCCAAGGCGCAGGAAGCCGAGCGGCAGCAGCGCGAGCGCCAGGCGATCGAGGCACGCGAGACCGAGCTCGCCCGCCTGCGCGCCGAGAAGGACGCTGCCGAGCGCGCCGCACGCGAGAAGGAAATTGCCGAGCAGCGCGCGGCTGCCGCGGCCGCCGAGGAGGCCGCCACCGCCGAGCGCAATGCCGCCCGCGCCAAGGCAAGCCCCCGCGGCGCACCTGCGGCCGAGGCCCCGATCGACCCCGCCGCCGCGCAGGCCCAGGCCGCGCGCGCCGAGGCCGGCAAGCCGGTTACGCTCAACAACAAGAAGATGCCCGAGCGCGCCGCGCCGGTCGAGGACAAGCGCGCCCGCCCGAAGAGCGACGACGATCGCCGCCGCGCCGGCAAGCTGACCATCGCCCGCGCGACCAACGACGAAGGCCGCCATCGCAGCCTCGCCGCCGTGCGCCGCCGCCAGGAGCGCGACAAGCGCCGAATGATGGGCCAGTCCGGCGAGCGCGAGAAGGTCGTGCGCGAAGTTCAGGTGCCTGATGCGATCACCGTGCAGGAGCTTGCCAACCGCATGGCCGAGCGCGCCGCCGCGGTGGTGAAGCTCTTGATGCAGAACGGCATCATGGCCACGCAGAACCAGAGCATCGACGCCGACACCGCGACGCTGATCGTCGAGGAATTCGGCCACAAGGTGGTGCGCGTGTCCGATTCGGACGTCGAGGACGTGATCGTCCAGGCCTCCGACGACGATGCCGCCAACCTCAAGGCGCGCCCGCCGGTCGTGACCATCATGGGCCATGTCGACCACGGCAAGACCTCGCTGCTCGACGCCCTGCGCAAGACCAACGTGGTCTCGGGCGAGGCCGGTGGCATCACCCAGCACATCGGCGCCTATCAGGTGACGACGGACAGCGGTGCGGTCATCAGCTTCCTCGACACGCCCGGCCATGCTGCCTTCACCTCGATGCGCGCCCGCGGCGCGCAGGTGACGGATATCGTCGTGCTGGTGGTGGCCGCCGATGACAGCGTGATGCCGCAGACGATCGAGGCGATCAGCCATGCGCGCGCCGCCGGCGTGCCGATCATCGTGGCGATCAACAAGATCGACAAGCCC
>CAYLHK010000202.1:0-2790 GCA_964383295.1 uncultured Rhodovulum sp. | reverse complement strand
TCGGCGCGGCCACGCCCGCGAGCTTCAGCGTCTCGGGCGAGAGCGTCAGCTGGGCCGGGCCACCCGGCGACTGGGGCCTGCGCCGCATGGTGTTGCACTATGCCCATCTCTGCGCGGCGGCGGGCGGGGTGGACGCCTTCCTGATCGGCACCGAGATGCCGGGGCTGACGACGATCCGCTCTGGGGCCAGCACCTATCCCGCCGTGCAGGCGTATCGGGACTTGCTTGCGGATGTGCGCTCGATCCTCGGGTCGGGGACGAAGATCGGATACGCCGCCGACTGGAGCGAGTATTTCGGGCACCAGCCGGGCGATGGCAGCGACGATGTGTTCTTCCACCTCGACCCGCTTTGGGCCGATCCGGAGATCGATTTCGTCGGGATCGACAACTACATGCCGCTCTCCGATTGGCGCGACGGGTTCGAGCATGCCGACGCGGCCGAAGGCTGGCCCGCGATCTACGACCGGGCCTACCTGCAGGCGAACATCGCGGGCGGAGAAGGCTTCGACTGGTTCTACGCCAGCGCCGCCGACCGCACCGCGCAGGTGCGAACGCCAATCACTGATGGCGGCGCCGGAAAGCCGTGGGTGTTCCGCTACAAGGATCTGCGCGCCTGGTGGTTGAACGCACATTACAACCGCCCGGGCGGGGTGGAGAGCGGGACGCCGACGGCATGGGCGCCGCAGTCGAAGCCGATCTGGTTCACCGAGCTCGGCTGTCCTGCCATTGACCGGGGCACGAACCAGCCGAACGTCTTCTTCGACCCGAAGTCGTCCGAGAGCTTCACGCCGCATTTCTCGCGGGGCTGGCGCGACGACACGATCCAGCGCGCCTATCTCGAGGCGACGTATCTCTGGTGGGGCGAGGCCGCGAACAACCCGATCTCCGCCGTCTACGGCGGCCGGATGGTTCACGTCCCCGAATGCGCCGCCTGGACCTGGGACGCGCGGCCCTATCCGTTCTTTCCGGCGCTGACCGACGTCTGGACGGACGGCGCGAACTGGCGGCTCGGGCACTGGCTGACCGGGCGGCTTGGCGCGGTGTCGCTCGCGGCCCTCGTGCGGCACCTCTGCCTGCGCGCAGGGCTGCCCGAAGATGGCATCGACGTCACCGGCCTCTGGGGCGCGGTCGAAGGTTACGCCATCACGGCGCTGGAAAGCCCGCGCGCCTCCATCACGACGCTGTCGCGCCACTTCGGCTTCGACGCGGTGGAGACCGAGGGCGTGATCCGCTTCGTCATGCGGGGCCGGGCCTCCGTCGCCACCCTCGCACCCGACGATCTGGTCGCCACCCGCGAGGGCGACGTGCTGGAACTGACGCGCGGCCAGGAGACGGAACTGCCGCAGGTGCTGAAATGGCAGGTCGCCCGCGCCGACGAGGATTACGACGCGGCCCTCGTCGAGGCCCGGCGCATCACCGTCGACACGACCCGGATCGCCTCGGAGAGCTTTCCAATGGCGGTGCCGCCCGAAGAGGCCGAGCGACGCTGCCGCCGCGCGCTCATGGAGGCGTGGGTGGGGCGCGAGACGGCGGCGTTCCGTTTGCCACCCTCGCGCCTCGCGTTCGATCCGGCCGATGCGATCCGGCTGGAGCATGACGGGCGGCTGGTCGATCTGCGGCTCGTCTCCATCGCCGACGCCGAGGCGCGCGGCATCGAGGCGGTCCGCCAGGACCGCGCGACCTACGATCTGCCGCCCGGCGATCCCCGCGCGGCGTCGCTGACGCGGGCCGTCGTGTTCGGCGCGCCGGACGCGGTGTTGATGGACCTGCCGCAGCTGACCGAGGACCAGCCCGCGCATCGGCCGATGGTCGCCGCGCATGCGGTTCCCTGGCCCGGCGAGATGGCGGTGTTCCGCAGCCCCTCGACCGATGGGTTCGATCTGCTGACGACGTTCGGCAGTCGCGCCCGGATCGGGGCTCTGGTCTCCGACTTCTTCGCGGGGCCGACGTCGCGCTTCGACCTCGGCAATACGCTGGTGGTCGATCTGCTGACCGGAACGCTGGAGAGTGTCACAGATCTGACGCTGTTCGGCGGGGCCAACGCGCTGGCGATCGAGAGCGCGCCCGGCGTGTGGGAGATCGTGCAGGCGGGTGCGGCCGAACTCCTCGCGCCCGGCCGGTATCGGCTGACCCGCTTGCTGCGGGGCCAGCGCGGGACCGAGGGTGCCATGGGCAATCCGGCCCCTGCAGGCGCGCGGGTCGTCGCGCTGGACACTGCGCTGGCGTCACTGCCGATCGCCGAGGCCGATCTCGCCATCCCGTGGAGCTGGCGCATCGGCCCTGCCAGCCGCCCGGTCAGCGACGAGACCTACGTCGCGCAGGCCTTCATGCCCGCGGGCGCCGGCCTGCGGCCGTTCTCGATCGCCCATGTGGAGCAGCCGTGGCGCAAGGCGCGCAGTCCCGGCGATCTGACGATCCGCTGGACACGCCGGTCGCGTGCACTCGCGGCCGACAGCTGGGGCGGGCTCGAGGTGCCGCTGGCCGAGGAACTGGAAGCCTACGAGGTGGAGATCCTCGACGGCGCAGCCATGAAGCGGTCGTTGAGCACGGCCACTACCAGCGCGCTCTACACCACCGCCCAGCAGACCGCCGACTGGGGCGTGCTGCTCGCCCCCGGCGACAGCCTCACCGTCCGCATCTACCAGCTCTCCGCCCTCGTCGGGCGGGGCGCGCCGAAAACCGTCACGCTCACGCTCTGAGGCCATCCCATGTCCGACGCCACGACCCATCTCCTGCTGCCCTACATCCTCGCGGCGCAGGCCCAGAAGCATGTCACCCACAACGAGGCGC
>CAYLHK010000201.1:0-2806 GCA_964383295.1 uncultured Rhodovulum sp. | reverse complement strand
CGCCGGTGATCAGCGCCTGGGCGTTGATCGCGCGCCAGTCGGCGAACTGCACCGGGGCGTCGAAGTTCGAGATCCGACCGATATGGGCGCTGCGCGGCACCTCGCGGAAGAGCCCGGTGCCGACGAGGTCATCGATCACGACCTGGGTGATGCGGTTCGCCAGATCCGCCGCATCGGGCGTGTCGGGGACGAAGGCCGGCACCGCGACCGGCATCGGCTCGATCACGCCCTCGGTGATCTCGATGCGCAGAGGCGACTGCGCCGCGGCCGCGAACGGGCGCAGGGCCAGCGCGGCCGGCACGCCGAGGACCAGGTTGCGGCGGAGCGAATTCACCATGAGACCATCCCTTCGGGATTGAAGACGACTTCGATGTGGCGCCACTGGGCGAATTTCTCGCGTGGCAGGTCGGAATAGGGCGAGCAGCGCAGGAGCGCGGTGCGGGCGGCCCGCCAAGCGGCATCATAGCGCCCGTCGAGGATCGTGGCAGGCTCGATCATGCGCACGCTGCTGCTGATCACGGCCCCGTCGGAATCGAGCTCCGCCGCGACCCTGATGCGCAGGTCCGATGCGCCGCGCAAGCCTGCCGGCACGTTCCAGCAGCGCTGGACGGCGTAGCCGAAGCCTGCCTTCTCAGTTGCAGTCAGCGGTGGCCAGCTTGCACCGATCGGATCCATTCCGCGTGCAGGACGCGACACAGACTCGGCTTTCGCGGCCGATCCTTCCTCAACTTCAACGTCGGTCGCTACCCCAATAAAAGACTGCGGAACATCGATGCCACACGCGATCAGTCGTTCATTAAGCGCTTCCAAGTACGGCAGAAATGGGGCCATGAATGCCCGCACCTCGCCACGAGTCTGTTCACCCTCCCGAGGATCAGTCCAGTTGAAGGTCTCAAATGCTTTTCCGAGCGACAGCAGCAAGGCACCGCGGGTGGCCAACACCATGTGCTCCTGAACCTGCTCGCAGGGAAGAGTATGCGGGTCGAGTGGGCTCTGCGCCTGCACCGCCGACGCAGCCGCCAAGGCACTGACTATAAGTGCGAGTTTCACTTTTGTGGGCCGATCCGGCCTCGGCAGCGACGGTACTACCATGAGACCATCCCTTCGGGATTGAAGACGACTTCGATGTGGCGCCACTGGGCGAATTTCTCGCGTGGCAGGTCGGAATAGGGCGAGCAGCGCAGGAGCGCGGTGCGGGCGGCCCGCCAAGCGGCATCATAGCGCCCGTCGAGGATCGTGGCAGGCTCGATCATGCGCACGCTGCTGCTGATCACCGCCCCGTCCGAGTCAAGCTCGGCCGCGACCGTGATGCGCAGCTCGTTGGCATCGCGCAGGCCCGCGGGCACGTTCCAGCAACGCTGGATGGCGAATTTCAGCCCGTCCCGCTCGCTGGCACTGATCGGCGGGCCGACAGGCAGCGAACTGGCGGCCGGTGGCGTGGGCTGGGTGACGCTGGGCGCGGTCGGGGGCGTCGCGCCTGCCGCCGCAACCGCGTCACGGATCGTCTGCTGGCGATCGGGCTGGGCCGCGGGCGCGGGGGTCGCCGCGGGTGCGGGTGCGGAGGGCGCCGGTGCGACATTGCCGCGACGCTGCATCGGGCGGCCCGAGGTCATCAGTGCCAGTTCTGCCGGCGGCGAGGGCTCGGCGACCGGCTCGGGCGCCGCCTCGGGCGGGGCGGCGGGGGTCTCGGCAGGCGCCTCGGGCACGGCCTCCGCTTCGGGCTCCGGGGCAGCGGCGACGGTCGTCTCGGGCGCCGGGCGCGCCGGCTCCTGCGGCGCGGGTGCCGGATCGGGCGCGATGCGCGTCACCGGGCGCGGCTGCGGCGGCGTGACCGCGGTCGGCGGGGCGACGGTCACCACACGCGGGGTCACCGGCGAGAAATCGGGCGTCGCCATGGCCAGGGGCGCGTCGGGGTTGAAAGTGGGCGCCAGTGTCGGCTCCTCGAAAGCCATCTCGGGATCGACCTCGCCGGCCGCGTCCGGCAGCGCCCCGGGCGGCACATCGGCGGCGGAACTCGGGCCACGGAAGACCTCGGGCATCGGCGGGGGCGGCGTCGCATCCACCGCCGCCGGCGGTGCCGCAGGCTCGGGCGGCGCCTCGGGCGTGCTCGTGGCGGCAGCCATCGCGGCCTGGAACTCGGCCTCGGTGACGAAGCTCACCTCGGTCACCCGCACTGCCTCGCGCTCGCGTGGCGAGAACCAGGGCAGGCCCCAGACGGCGAGCGCGATCACCGCCGCGTGTCCTGCCCCGGAGATGAACGGTCCGGCCCACATCTCCCCGCTGCCCTAGCCGTCGGCCCCGTCGAAACGCGGACCCCCCTGCTCGGTCACCAGCCCGATGTTGTGAAAGCCGCTGGCGTTCAGCGCCCCCATCACCTGCATCACCCCCTCGTAGGGGATCGCACCATCGGCGCGCAGGAATATCCGGTCGGTCGAGCGCTCGGCGGAGACGGCGCGCAGGAGGGGAATGAGCTCGGCCCGGTCCACGGCGGAATTCTGCACCAGGATCTGGCCGTCGGCGGTCAGCGCGATCGTCAATGGCTCCTCGCGCTCGGAAGGCAGCGCGGTGGCCGAAGTCCGCGGCAGCTCGATCGGCACGCCCACGGTCAGAAGCGGTGCCGCCACCATGAAGATGATCAGCAGCACCAGCATCACGTCGACGAAGGGCGTTACGTTGATCTCGGACATCGGGCGGCGCCGGCCGCCGCGCCCGCCCCCCCGGCCCCGCCGTGCCGCGGACCCCTGGACGCTGGCGCCCATCTCAGGCGGCCGCCCGGTCGAGCTGGCGCGAGAGGATCATCGAGAAC
>CAYLHK010000200.1:0-2823 GCA_964383295.1 uncultured Rhodovulum sp. | reverse complement strand
CGACCGACTGGCGCAGGACGTGGCGGTTCGCGCGCCAGCGCACGATGGTGCCGACGTTCGGCATCAGCGACTGGTTCAGGAACAGCGCCGACAGGGTCTGGATGGCGGGGCGCAGGAACAGGATGAAGATGGCGACCAGGGCCAGCTCCAGCCCGTGGCGGGTCCAGACCTCGGCGGCGGGCGTATCGCCCAGCATGTCGACGAGGCGGCCGGCGTACCAGATCAGCCAGATCTCGACCACGGCGACGGCGAAGATGGTCACGATCGTCCAGCCCATCACCTTGCGGGCGGGGGCGAGGTATTCCTTCAGGAACGGCCAGAGCCGCGCGGGGGGCGTGTCGGTCTCGCGGTAGGAGCCATAGGGCTCGACGAGCGATTCGAAGAATCGGAACATGGGAAGGACTTCTCGGGAAGGATTCAGAAGGCAGGGAGGTCGATGGGCCAGCCGGCCCGGTCCGGGGCGCGGTCAGAAGCGCGGGGTAATCCGGACGGTCTCCATGCAGTCTCTCCTCATCTGATGCGGCGGGCATAGCCGAAAACGAGGGAGCTGTCACCCCCCGGGATCGGGCGATGGCGAGCGGGCGCCGAGCGGAGGGGGCCGGGTGCGGATGCTCAACGTTGAGCGTCCTGACAAGATGCTGAAAAGAAAGGACATTATGCCGCGCGTTAACCCGGCAGTAACCTGCGTTCACGCGGCTTCACCGCCCGGCCGGCGGCATAGGTCTCGACCACGGCGCGGTCGTCGCCCAGCGTCTGCAGGATGAAGAGCTCCTCGGCCAGCGTGCTTGCGCGCGCCATGCGCAGGGCCATGGCGGGGGTGGCGCGGGCGTCGAGCACCACGAGGTCGGCCTCGGTGCCGGCCTCCAGCGTGCCGATCAGGTGCTCGAGGCCCAGCGCGCGGGCGTTGCCCTGGGTGATGCGCCAGAAGGAGGAGAACGGGTGCAGGCGCTGGCCCTGCAACGCCAGTACCTTGTAGCCCTCGTCGAGCGTGCGCAGCATGGAATAGGAGGTGCCGCCGCCGATGTCGGTGGCGATGGCGCGGGTCACGCCCGCCCCCTTGAGCGCCGCGTCGTCATAGAGGCCGCTGCCGAGAAAGAGGTTAGAGGTGGGGCAGAAGACCGCCACCGATCCGGTCTCGGCCATGCGCGCCCGCTCGCGGTCGCTGAGATGGATGCAATGGCCGAGCAGCGTGCGCGGCCCGAGCAGGCCGAAATGGTCGTAGATGTCGAGATAGTCGCGCGCCTGCGGATAGAGCGAGAGGGTGAAGTCGATCTCTGCGCGGTTCTCGGAGAGATGCGTCTGGACATGCAGGTGGGGATGCTCGGCCGCCAGTGCCCCGGCCGCTTCGAGCTGTTCCGGCGTCGAGGTGATGGCGAAGCGGGGCGTGATCGCGGTCAGCGCCCTGCCCTGCCCGTGCCAGCGGGCGATCATCGCCTGGGTCTCGTCATAGCCCGCCTGGGCGCTGTCGCGCAGCCCGTCGGGGGCATTGCGATCCATCATCACCTTGCCGCCGATCATGCGCAGCTCGCGGCGGATCGCTTCGGCGAAGAAGGCGTCCGACGAGGCGGGATGGACGGAGCAGAAGGCGACGGCGGTGGTGGTGCCGTGCGACAGCAGGAGGTCGAAGAAATGCCCCGCCATGGCCTCGGCATGGGCGGGATCGTGGAAGCGCGTTTCCTCGGGGAAGGTGTAGGTGTTCAGCCAGTCGAGAAGCTGCGCGCCCCAGGAGGCGACCACCTGCACCTGCGGGAAATGCAGGTGCGGGTCGATGAAGCCGGGCAGGATGAGGTGCGGGCGGTGGTCGATGGTCTCGAGGCCCTCGCGCGCCAGATCGGTGTGCTCGCCGATGGCGGCGATGGTGCCGCCCTCGATGAGCAGTGCGCCGTCCTCGATGTAGCGGAAGGCGGCGGTGTCATCGGGGCCTTCGGGCTCGCGGGTGAAGGTCAGCAGGCGGCCGCGGAGGAGCTTGGTGGTCATCGGTGATCCCTTGCTTCGGCGGAAGCCACCGCCGGTCCACGTTGCCTCGAACCCGCTCTTGCGAAGCACTGCTTCGCGCGGGTTCGTCGGCCGGAGCGCGTGAGCGCGGAGGGCGAGGGGTGTTGGGCATTCCCGTCGCTTTGTAATCCGCGCGCGCCTGCCTGGGCGGCGCGGTTTACCGCGCCTGCCGGGGGCAGGCAGACGCGCGCGGATTTGTCGACGGACAAATCCGCGAAGGACTGTAGCCTCACCGCGATACGCCCGCGGTTTGCGCCGCATGGGCGTTCAGCGCCGCCATGATCTCGGCGGCGGCGAAGGCGGCGATGACCGCGGGGCGCTTGTCGGGCCGGCCGGCGGCGCCGATGGGGCAGACCAGCGCGCGCGTGTCCACCCCGCCGCCATGCCGTCGCGCCCAGGTCTCGAAGGAGGCGCGCTTGGTGGCCGAGCCGATCATGCCGACATGGGCGGCATCGCCGCGCGCCAGCACCTCGCGCAGGATCAGGAAGTCGAGCGCGTGGTCATGGGTCAGGACGGTGAAGGCGCTGCCCGGCGGGGCGGTTCGCGCCACCTCTTCGGGGAGCGGCGTCAGCAGCACCTCCGCCCCGGCCGGGGCCAGCGCCAGTTCGGGCGCGCGCTGATCGACGAGCACCACCCGGAGCGGCAGCAGCGCCAGCGCCGCCGCCAGCGCCCGGCCGACATGGCCCGCGCCGAAGACAAGCGCCGCGGACGGGGGCGCGGCCTCGGCGCGCAGCTCAGCGGCGAGTGCTGCGTCGACGCGGGCCAGCGTCACGCCCACCCGGCCGCCGCAGCACTGGCCGATCTCGGGGCCGAGGGGGATGTCGAGGC
>CAYLHK010000199.1:0-2858 GCA_964383295.1 uncultured Rhodovulum sp. | reverse complement strand
CGAGACCGCGCTGAGCGTGACCGTCGATCTCGACGGCACCGGCGCCTATGACAACGAGACCGGGGTCGGGTTCTTCGACCACATGCTCGACCAGCTCGCGCGCCATGCGATGATCGACCTGACGATCCGCGCGACCGGCGATCTGCACATCGACGATCACCACACGGTCGAGGACGTCGGCATCGCGCTCGGCCGCGCGCTGGCCGAGGCGCTGGGCGACAAGGCTGGCATCCGGCGCTATGGCTCGTGCCATCTGGCCATGGACGAGGCGCTGGTGCGCGCGGCGCTCGACCTGTCGGGGCGGCCGTTCCTGGTGTGGAAGGTCGACTTCCCGACCGAGAAGATCGGGACCTTCGACACCGAGCTGGTGCGCGAGTTCTGGACCGCGGTCGCCATGAACGCGCGCATGACGCTGAACGTGGCGCTTCTCGACGGGGCCAACAGCCATCACATCGCCGAGGCGAGCTTCAAGGCCGTGGCGCGCGCCCTGCGCGAGGCGGTGGAGCCCGATCCGCGGGCGGCCGGCATTCCCTCGACCAAGGGCACGCTCTCGGCATGAGCTGCGTCATCGTCGACTACCAGAGCGGCAACCTGCATTCGGCGGAGAAGAGCTTCCAGCGCATGGCCGCCGAGACCGGCACCGGGCCTGTCGTGGTCAGCGACGACCCGGACGTGGTGCGCCGCGCCGAGCGGATCGTGCTGCCGGGCGTCGGCGCCTTCGCCGACTGCCGGTCGGGGCTGATGGCGCGCGCCGGCCTGTTCGAGGCGATCGAGGAGCGGGCGATCCGGGGGGGCGTGCCGTTCCTGGGCATCTGCGTCGGGCTGCAGATGATGGCGGAGATCGGGCGCGAGCACGGCGACACGCCGGGCTTCGGCTGGATCGGCGGCGAGGTGGTGCGGATCATCCCCTCCGATCCGGCGTTGAAAATCCCGCACATGGGCTGGAACGCGCTCGAGGATGTGGCCGACCACCCGGTCCTGGAGGGGATCGGGGCGGGCGAGCACGTCTATTTCGTCCATTCCTATCACCTTCGCGCCACCGATCCCGCGCAGGTGCTGGCGCGCACCGACCATGGCGGCCCGGTGACGGCCGCGGCCGGGCGCGACAACCTGGTCGGAACCCAGTTCCACCCCGAGAAGAGCCAGGCCGCCGGCCTGCGGCTGATCGCGAACTTCCTCGCCTGGCGGCCCTGAGCCGCGGGTTGCACTTGCGCGCGCCGCGGCGGTGAGTAACTGAACGCCCATATCTCGACCTTCCACGCGCCGGCAGCGATGCGGGCCGCGATTTCAGGGACATGGAACATGACGGCATTGAAGCTCAACATCATCATCGGCTCGACGCGGCCCGGCCGCGTCGGCCCCAAGGTCGCGGACTGGTTCGCGGGCTTCGCGCGCGAGCACGGAAAGTTCGAGGTCGATCTCGTCGATCTCGACGCATTCAAGCTGCCGATCCTCGACGAGGCGGCGCATCCCTCGCTGCAGAAATACGAGCACGAAACCACCAAGCGCTGGGCGGCCAGCGTCGACGGCGCCGACGCCTATGTCTTCGTCACGCCGGAATACGACTACTTCCCGCCCGCCAGCCTGGTGAATGCCGTGCAGGTCGTGCTGCGCGAATGGGGATACAAGCCGGCCGGCATCGTCAGCTATGGCGGCATCTCCGGCGGGCTGCGGGCCACCCAGGGCCTTCGCCAGCTTCTGGGCAACGTCAATGTCCACGCGCTGCCGCAGACGGTGCCGGTGCCCTTCTTCCCGAAGCATATCGGCGAGGATGGCGTCTTCTCGCCCAACGAGCAGATGGTCCAGGGCGCGGGCCTCATGCTCGGCGAGCTGCACAAATGGGCGACGGCGCTGAAGCCGCTGCGCTGACGCCGAACCACGGCCGGCGGTCTTTCATTCGCGAGACCGCCGCGCTATCAGCGGGCGAACAATCCGGGCCGCATATGATCCTTTATCCCGCCATCGACCTGAAGGACGGCCGCTGCGTGCGGCTCTTGCGCGGCGACATGGCCAGCGCCACCGTCTTCGGCGAGGACCCCGCCGCGCAGGCGCGCGCCTTCGTCGCCGCCGGCTGCCGCTGGCTGCATCTGGTCGATCTCGACGGCGCCTTCGCCGGCCGGCCGGTGAATGCGCCTGCCGTCGAGGCGATACTCGCCGCGGTGGAGGTGCCGGTGCAGCTCGGCGGCGGGATCCGCGACCGCGACACGATCGAGAGCTGGCTGGGTCGCGGGGTGCGCCGCGTCATCCTCGGGACCGCCGCGCTGCGCGATCCCGATCTGGTCCGCGCGGCGGCCGCGGCCCATCCCGGCCGCATCGCCGTCGGCATCGATGCCCGCGGCGGGCGCGTCGCGGTGGAGGGCTGGGCCGAGGTGAGCGACATGACCGCCACCGATCTCGCCCGACGCTTCGAGGATGCGGGCGTGGCCGCGATCATCTACACCGACATCGAGCGCGACGGGGCGATGCAGGGGCCGAACGTGGCCGCCACGGCGGCCCTGGCCCACGCGGTGACGATCCCGGTGATCGCCTCGGGGGGCGTGTCCTCGCTGGAAGATCTGGCGGCGCTGAAGGCGTCGGGCGCGCCGCTCGACGGGGCGATCTCGGGCCGCGCGCTCTACGAGGGGCGCATCGACCTCGCCGCCGCCGTGCAGCTTCTGGCCGCCTGATGCTGAAGGTCCGCCTTATCCCCTGCCTCGACGTCAAGGACGGCCGCGTCGTCAAGGGCGTGAACTTCGAGGGGCTGCGCGATGCGGGCGATCCGGTCGAGGCCGCGCGCGCCTATGACGCGGCGGGAGCGGACGAGCTCTGCTTTCTCGACATCTCGGCCAGCCAGGAGAACCGCGGCACCCTGCTCGAAC
>CAYLHK010000198.1:0-3022 GCA_964383295.1 uncultured Rhodovulum sp. | reverse complement strand
CCCGCCCGTCGCGGATCTCGATCGGCAGCACGACGTTCTCGATCGTGGTGCGCCAGGGGAAGAGCGTCGCCTGCTGGAACATCATGCCGATGTCGCGGCGCGGGCCGGTGACGGGCCGCCCCGCGAGCGTCACCCGCCCCCGCGAGGGCGGGATCAGCCCGGCCATGATCTTCAGCAGCGTCGACTTGCCGCAGCCGCTCGACCCGATGACCGAGGAAAAGCTGCCGCGGTTCAGGGTGAGATTGATGCCCTCCAGCGCATGGATCGCGTTGCGGGCATAGGTCTTGGAGACCCCGGCGAGCTGGTAGACCGGCTCGCCCTGTGTCCGCGCGGAGGCGGTGGCTGCGGCAGTCGCGGCCATCAGTTCAGCCCTTCGTTCCAGGCTTCGACGAAGTCGTTGGTCCAGGCGGCCGAGAGATCGTCGAGCGGCCCCTGCAGATCGCCACCGTCGATCAGGCTCTGCTGCCATTCCTCCCAGACCTCGGGCGGCTGATAGCCGAGGCCCTCGCCTTCGGCGAGCGGAACGGTCTTGGAGCGCACCGCGTCGAAGAGCGCCGCGGCGAAGGCCGGATCCTCGCTTTCCTGCGGGTTGCCGGCGGCCAGATGTGCCAGCACCGCCTCGCGGTTGGCGTCGTCGAGCGCGAAGGCATGGCCACGGGCGAAGGCGCGGCCGAACTTCTCGATCAGCTCGGGATCGTTGCGGATCAGATCTCCCGTCGTCGCGAGCCCGTTGCCGAAGAAGCGCATGTAATCGGGCGGCGTGATGTCACGCACGGGAACACCGCGCTGGTTGAGGATCGCCGCATCCGCGGTCGAGGCCGAATAGGCCGCGATCTCGCCGCGGGTGAAGGCCGCCGTCGCCGGGCCGCCGTCACCGACGGTCAGGAAGGTGTAGTCGGTCCCTTCCTCGAGCCCGGCGCCCATCAGCACGTTGCGCGCGAAGCCGACCTCGGCCCCGTCCGCCGTGCCGGTGCCGATCACCGTGCCCTTGAGCTGGTCCACGGTCTGGACCTCGCTGTCCTGCTCGACGACGATGCCGAAGTTGGTGCGCGCCGCGACGTTGTAGATGAACACCACGTCCGCGGCGCGGGCCCGCGCCGCCAGAACCGGGCCAGGTCCGGGACGGCCGATCTGCGCCTGGCCGGCCTCGAGCAGCTGCAGCACCGGCGCCGAGCCGTTCAGCGACTCGACCGACACCTCAAGCCCCTCGTCGGCGAAGAAGCCCTCGCCGATGGCCACGAAGACCGGGAAGGAGTTGATCGCCGACGGGCTCGGCTGGACGAAGGTCACCTGCTGCGTCTGGGCGGCGGCCGGCAGCGCGCCGAACCCCGCCACCGCGGCAAGGGTCGCAGCCAGCGCCCCCGCCTTCACTAGGTTGGTAGCCATGTTTCTCTCCCTAACACGTTCAGCGTATCATCTTCTTGCGGACGGGCCGCTGATTCCCGTCCGCTTGTCGTCTCGGTCGCGCGCGATCACTCGGACCGCATCGTGTTCTCCAGCTTCCCGATTCCCTCGATCTCCAGCACCATGACGTCGCCGTCCTTGAGGAAGTTAGGCGGAACCATCGCATAGCCCACCCCAGCCGGCGTGCCGGTGGCGAGGATGTCGCCCGGATGCAGCGTCAGGCCCTGGGACAGCGAGGCGATCAGGGTGGGGATGTCGAAGATCATGTCGGCGGTGTTGCCGTCCTGGCGCAGCTCGCCGTTGACCCGCGTGCTGATGGCCAGCTTCGCCGGGTCGCCGATCGCGTCGGCGGTGACGATCCAGGGCCCGATCGGGCAGGAGCCGTCGAGGCCCTTGCCCTTGAAGTACTGGCCGCCATGGCCGCGCTGCACGTCGCGGGCGGTCACGTCGTTGAGGATCGTGTAGCCGAGCACGTGGTCATAGGCCTGATCGGCCGGGATGTCGCGCCCGCGCTTGCCGATCACCACCGCCAGCTCGACCTCGTAGTCGATCGCGGTCGACAGCTTCGGGAAGATCGGCACCGGGTCGTTCGGCCCGACGACGGCCGTGTAGGGCTTGGTGAAGAACACCGGGTTCTCGCTGACGCCGACCTTGACGTTGTCGGCGCGCTCGCCCTCGGCGATGTGCTCGCGGTAGTTCCGCCCGACGCAGAAGATGTTCTTCTCGGGCCGGGGCAGCGGCGCGCGCAGCACCACATCGGCCGCAGCGACCACGGCGCCGGTCAGCCCGCCGGCCTCGGCGGAGGCCGCCAGACCGCGCACCGCGTCGATCGCCGCAGGCCCGGCGGCGATCAGCTCCTGAAGGCTGCCGCCTGCGAGCACCGCGGAGACCTCCGGTGCGAGATCGCTCGCTTCCGCCGCGGCCTCGAGCACGAGCGCGCGCCCGTCGGCCAGAATCACGGCGGCCACTGGCCGCCCCTGCAGCGCGATTGTCGCTAGCCGCATTCCGCAAGTTCCTCCCAATTCACCCGGTTCGAGTTTCCCTCCGCCCAGCCTTCGCGGCACGGCGGGTCCGGCCCCGGAACACCGGACTCTCCGCCGACATGATGACGTCGTTTGAACCTTTCGTGCAAAACCAATCATCGAATTGATTGCAATGGGCCGAACATGCTGACACCGCTGGACAAGAAGGTGGACAGACCCGCGGAGCGGACCATAAGCTCGGCCACAGCGCGGCTGCGCCGCGTCTCAACGCTGCCACTCGCCCGCGGAGTTCCCATGACCGAAACCGTGACGCCCGCCGCAGCCAAGCCATGGGCGGGCGGCGACGCCCAGCCCTTCGTGCGCATCCAGCGAATCACCAAGAAGTTCGGCGACTTCACCGCCGTGAACGACGTCAGCCTCGACATCTACAAGGGCGAGCTGTTCTGCCTGCTGGGCGGGTCGGGCTGCGGAAAGTCGACCTTGCTGCGCATGCTTGCGGGTTTCGAGACCCCGACCTCCGGGCGGATCGAGATCGACGGCCAGGACATGAGCGGCAAGCCGCCCTACGAGCGGCCGACCAACATGATGTTCCAGTCCTACGCCCTCTTCCCGCACATGAGCGTGGAGAAGAACGT
>CAYLHK010000197.1:0-3081 GCA_964383295.1 uncultured Rhodovulum sp. | reverse complement strand
AGACGCCCTTCTACGGCGAATCCGGCGGCCAGGTCGGCGACAGCGGCACGCTGCGCACTGACAAGGCCCGCGTCACCATCGAGGACGTGAAGAAGAAGGCCGGCGTCTTCGTCCACTTCGGCCGCGTCGAAGAGGGGCTCCTCTCCGTGAACGCCGCGGCGCAGCTCACGGTCGACCACGGCCGTCGCGCGGCGATCCGCGCCCATCACTCGGCCACCCATCTCCTGCATGAGGCGCTGCGCCGCGCGCTCGGTGAACACGTTGCCCAGCGCGGCAGCCTCGTCGCGCCCGAGCGCCTGCGCTTCGACTTCGCCCACCCCAAGGCGATGAGCGCTACGGAACTCGCGACGGTCGAGACGGAGGTGAACGACTTCATCCGCCAGAACACCCCCGTCGAGACCCGCATCATGACCCCCGACGACGCGCAGGGCCTCGGCGCCCGTGCGCTCTTCGGTGAGAAATACGGCGACGAGGTCCGTGTCGTCTCGATGGGCGCCCTGCCCGGCTCCGGGATCGGCGCGGGTGGCGACACCTATTCGCTGGAGCTCTGCGGTGGCACGCATGTGCGCCGCACCGGAGATATCGGCGCCTTCAAGCTCGTCTCCGAAGGCGCCAGCGCGTCCGGGGTGCGCCGGGTCGAAGCGCTGACCGGTGCCGCCGCACTCGCACATATAACCACCGCGGAAGCCGCGCTGACCGAGGCCGCTGGCCTCCTGCGCGCCCGCCCGGAAGAGCTGGCCGACCGCATCCGCGCGCTTCTCGACGAGCGCAAGGCACAGGGCGCCGAGATCGCGGAACTCCGCCGCCGCATCGCCATGTCCGGCGGCGAGGGATCTGCCCCCGCCGGTCCCGAGACCGTCGGCGGCGTACCCTTCCTCGCCCAGTCCCTCACCGGCGTCTCGGGCAAGGACCTGCGCGGCCTGATCGACGAGCACAAGACACGGCTGGGCTCGGGCGTCATCCTCCTCGTGGCCGATACGGGCGACAAGGCGGCGGTGGCGGCGGGCGTGACCGACGACCTCATCTCCCGCATCTCCGCCGTCGATCTCGTCCGCGTCGCGGCCGAGGCCCTCGGCGGCAAGGGCGGCGGCGGCCGGCCCGATATGGCGCAGGCAGGTGGGGCCGACGCATCAAAGGCGCCCGAGGCCATCGCCGCGGCGCGCGCGCTCCTGGAGGTCTGAGACATGCCCAAAGCCTATATCATCGCGCGGATCGACGTGACCGACGAGGCGGAATACCGCAAGTATGCCCAGGGCACGCCCGCCCTCGCCGCACAATACGGCGGGCGCTTCATCGTGCGCGCGGGCCGTCACGAAGCCCTCGAAGGCCAGGCCCGGTCGCGCAACGTGATCATCGAATTCGCCGACTTTGCGAGCGCGAAAACCTTCTACGACAGCGAAGGCTACCAGGCGATCCTGCCGCACGCGCTCAAGGGATCTGATCGCGAGCTGGTGCTCGTCGAAGGAGTGGAGGAGACCGCCTGATGCCTGCCTACTGGATTGCCCATGCCGAGGTGACCAACCCCGAGAGCTACGGCGAGTACGCCAAGCTCGCCGGCCCCGCCATCGAGGCTCACGGCGGCCGCTTCCTCGCCCGCGGCGGTCGGCACAAGCAGCTCGAGGGCAACGAGCGCCCGCGCAACGTGGTGGTGGAATTCCCCAGCCTCGAGGCCGCCGACGCCTGCTACAACTCCGATGCCTACCAGGCGGCGCTCAAGCACGCCATCGGCGCTTCGGTGCGCGATCTGGTGATTGTCGAGGGCGTCTGACGCTCCGGCCCGGCAAGTGAAATCCGTCCAGGCGATCCCCTGATTTCATACAGGTTTGCTTACCTGGAGAGCAGTCAGCTGCGCGCGAACACGCGCGCAGCCAGACAAAGAGTCCTGCGCGCACCCGCGCGCTCGACATGGCGGCAAGGGCCGCCTTGGCGACGGCGGCCAAGAGGTTGACGTCAGGTTAACGACGGAAGCCATTCCGTATTTATTTCAATGACTTGCCCGGATGCTCAACGTTGAGCATCCCCGCCATCAATAGGCGATGTAGCGATCCCGCCGGTGGTTGATCGCAATCACCCCATTCAGCACCACCGCCCCCAGCAGCGACAGCGCCACCGCCGGCAACGGCAGGGTGAAGAGCGCCAGGGCAAAGACCACCAGATCGACGCAGAGCTGCGTCCAGCCTGCCCGGAAGCCCGTCCTGTCCTGGAGGTAGAGCGCCACGATCCCCACGCCCCCGAGGCTCGCGCGATGGCGGAAGACCGCCAGCATCCCCGCCCCCGAGGCCAGCCCGGCGAGGATCGCCCCAACCAGCGGATCGACCATGGCGAAACTCAGCACCTGCGGCTGGATCATCGAGAAGAGGGTGACCAGCGCCACGGCGATGAAGGTGCGGAGGGTGAAGCCCCATCCCATTCGCTTCACGGCCAGCCAGTAGAACGGCAGGTTCAACACGAAGAAGACCGGGCCGAACGCCGCCCCGGTCCAGATCGAGATCAGAAGCGCCAGCCCCGCGAGCTGGCCGGTGACGAGGCCGAGGTGCTGCAGGAATGCCAGCCCCAGCGCCACCAGCGCGGTACCGGCGAAGAGGCCCTGGGCATCCTCAAGAAGGCTGTGCCGCTGGACCGTCTCCGCCGCCACCGTGCGCGCCTCAGCCGGCGAGAGCCTTGTTCAGGTTCTCGTCGACCTTCTCGAGGAAGCCCATGGTGGTCAGCCACTTCTGGTCGGGTCCCACCAGCAGCGCCAGATCCTTGGTCATGAAGCCCGCCTCGACGGTCTCGACCGTGACCCGCTCCAGCGTTTCGGCGAACTTCAGGAGTGCCGCATTGTCGTCAAGCTTCGCACGATGCTTCAGCCCGCCCGTCCAGGCGTAGATCGAGGCGATCGAGTTGGTCGAGGTCTCCTTGCCCTTCTGATGCTCGCGGTAGTGGCGCGTCACCGTACCATGGGCGGCCTCGGCCTCGACGGTCTTGCCGTCCGGCGTGATCAGCACCGAGGTCATGAGGCCCAGCGAGCCAAAGCCCTGCGCGATCGTGTCGGACTGCACGTCGCCGTCGTAGTTCTTGCAGGCCCAGACATAGCCGCCC
>CAYLHK010000196.1:0-3118 GCA_964383295.1 uncultured Rhodovulum sp. | reverse complement strand
TGGAACGAGTTCATCTACGCGCTGACCTTCATCTCCTCGTCGGAGAACAAGACCGTCCCGGTGGGGGTGCTGACCGAGCTGGTGCGCGGCGACATCTACGAATGGGGCGCGCTGATGTCGGGGGCCCTGATCGGCTCGCTGCCGGTGGTGATCCTCTACTCGTTCTTCGTCGACTACTACGTCTCGTCGATGACGGGCGCGGTGAAGGAATAGGGCTCAGGCGCGGCTATGCGCGGTTAATCAAGCTTTCCTAATGGTTAGAGGCTCTGATTTCGGGTTTGAAATCAGATAGTTGAAAATTGCGCACATGTGCGCACATCGTTGACGTCGGGTCCGGTCAGGTCTCCGCCGCGGTGCCGAGGCTCTCGAGCAGCGCCGCTGCCGCGGCCTGCTGGGCGGCGCGCTTGCTCGGCGCCCGGGCGCTCGCGCTGCGCCCGTCCTCCAGCCGCGCCTCGACCGAGAAGAGCGGCGCATGGTCCGGCCCCTCGCGGGCCAGGTCGACATAGGCCGGCGGCTTCAGCCCGCGGGCCTGGGCCCATTCCTGCAGCGTCGTCTTGGCATCGAGCGCCTGCGCCCCGGCCTCGGCGATCCGCGGCCCCCAGTGGCGCAGGATCATCGCCCGCGCAGGCTCGAGCCCGCCGTCGAGATAGACCGCCGCGATCACCGCCTCCATCGCATCGCCGAGCAGCGCCGTGCGCCGCCGCCCGCCCGAGAGCATCTCCGAACGCCCCATCCGGATCGCGGCCCCGAGATCGAGGGCGGTGGCAACCTCGGCGCAGGTTTCCTTGCGCACCAGCGCGTTCAGGCGCGGGGCGAGCTGGCCCTCGGTCGCCGCTGGATCGCGCGCGAGCAGCGCCTCGGCGATGACGAGGCCGAGCACCCGGTCGCCCAGGAATTCCAAGCGCTGGTTGTCTGCGCTGCCGGCCATGGAGGGATGGGTCAGCGCCTCGATCAGAAGCTCGGGGCGGCGGAAGTCATGGCCGAGCCGCGCCGCGGCGCCGGCCATGGCCTGGCCGAGCTTCAATCGACCCTCACGAAGAAGCGGTCGGGCCGCCAGGTCCAGAACGCCAGCATCGAGGAGCCGGCCGAGGAGAAGATCACCCGGTCCGCGCGCCCGACGAGGTTCTCGAAGGGCACGGTGCCGACACCGCCGGCCGACCGCGGGAAGCGGCTGTCCATCGAATTGTCGCGGTTGTCGCCCATGAAGAAGAACTCGCCCTCGGGCACCAGGGTCGGCGGGGTGTTGTCGCCGAAGCCGTCGTCGATGTTGAGCACGAGATGGCTGGTGCCGCCGGGCAGGGTCTCGATCGCCTGGTCCTTGACGCAGTCCTCGCCCTGGCGGACGGGCCGGTTGGCGCAGCGGGGCAGGGACCGCATCGGGCCCTGCGGGGCGTAGACCTGATGGAACTGGCCGTCGGGCACCTGCGGGGCGACCTCGCCGTTGATGTAGAGCAGCCCGTCGATCATCTGCACCGTATCGCCGGGCAGGCCGACCAGCCGCTTGATGTAGTCGGTGCCGTTGCCGGGATGCTTGAACACCACCACGTCGCCGCGCTCGGGCTCCGAGGCGAGGATGCGGCCCGAGAACGGGCAGATCGAGAACGGGCAGGAATGGCGCGAATAGCCGTAGGCCATCTTGTTGACGAAGAGGAAGTCGCCGATCAGCAGCGTCGGCTTCATCGAGCCCGAGGGGATCCAGAACGGCTGGAAGAACAGGGTCCGGATCACGCCCGCGAGCAGGAGCGCATAGACGATCGTCTTGACGAGCTCGCCGAAGCCGCCGCTCTTCTTCTTGCTGTCGGTTGCCATACGGCTGTCCCCGTTCCGGCCCAAGGCCGGCCCGGCGGCCGCCCCGGCCCGCGTTGTCGCCGGTGCCCCGTGGGGTGTCAAGCCGCGCGTGGATGGGCCGGACGGCGGCGGGACCCGGCGCTCATGCCGGCCCTTTTCTTTTTGCCCCGATGCCTGTATAGGCGGCCGGCTTGCGGGTCCGACCCGCGGGCCCTTCCCATGCACGACCCCGCTGGACGACATCCCGGCCGTGGCCGGTGCCGGGACAGGTTTTGAAACCCTTCGCAAAAGGATCATTGCGATGTCGATCACGCCGGACGTCAAGGAAGCGCTCATCAAGGAATATGCGACCAAGGAGGGCGACACCGGTTCGCCCGAGGTGCAGGTCGCGATCCTGACGAGCCGCATCACCACGCTGACCGAGCACTTCAAGACCCACAAGAAAGACAACCACTCGCGGCGCGGGCTGCTGAAGATGGTCTCGCAGCGCCGCAAGCTGCTCGACTACGTCAAGGCCCGCGACGAGGCCCGCTACCAGTCGCTGATCGGCCGTCTCGGCATCCGCCGCTGACGTCCTCGTGACCTTCTGCGGGCGCCGGGCGGCGCCCGCATCCCGCGGCGTCGGACGGCGCGCCGCGGTGCCTCCTTCCTCAGCCCGTCACCGATGCCGGCCCCCTCCCGACCCCGGGGACCCGCCGGACCGATGGTGAGGGGTCAGCAGGCGAGAGGCCTGCAGCAAACGGCGCCAGGACCAGGGGGTCCCGCCGTCATGAAGGAAGAGACATGTTCAACATCGTCAAGAAGTCGATCGAGTGGGGGCATGACACGCTCACGCTGGAGACGGGCCGGATCGCCCGCCAGGCCGATGCCGCCGTCGTCGCCACCTATGGCGAGACCAGCGTGCTCGCCGCCGTCGTCTTCGAGAAGAAGGCCAAGCCGGGACAGGACTTCTTCCCGCTGACCGTCCACTACCAGGAAAAATACTACGCCGCCGGCAAGATTCCGGGCGGCTTCTTCAAGCGCGAGGCGCGCCCCTCCGAAAAGGAGACGCTGACGTCGCGCCTGATCGACCGCCCGATCCGCCCGCTCTTCGTCGACGGGTTCAAGAACGAGGTGCAGGTGATCTGCACCGTGCTCTCCTATGACATGGAGAACGACCCGGACATGGTCGCGATGATCGCGGCCTCGGCGGCGCTGACCCTGTCGGGCGCCCCCTTCCTCGGCCCGATCGGTGCCGCGCGCGTCGGCTTCGTCGATGGCGCCTATGTTCTGAATCCGGCCGCCGACGACATGGAGAAGCTGCGCGACAACCCCGAGCAGCGGCTCGACC
>CAYLHK010000195.1:0-3150 GCA_964383295.1 uncultured Rhodovulum sp. | reverse complement strand
GACTGGCAGGGCCTGCCGGTGTACGACAACCTCCTGCAATACGTCTGGTTCAACCTGCCCGAGCTCTGGGACTGGCGGCTGATCCGGGTGCTGCATTTCCAGTACGAGAAGCCCTGGGATCCGGCCAATCCGAAGGCCGATCGTCTCGCGCCGCTGATCGAGCTCTGGCGCGCCTATCACGACGGCGCGGCGATCCCCGATCTCGGCGCCCTGCCCGCGCCCGGCTGATGCGGGTCCTGCTTACCGGCGGCACCGGCTATGTCGGGCGCTTCATCGCCGAGGATCTGCGGGCCGCGGGGCACGAGGTTGTGGTGCTCGGGCGGGGGCCGGATGCTCACCCCTGGAGCCTGGCGGAGATGGCGCCGCGCCTGCCGGCGGCGGATGCGCTGGTCCATGCCGCGCTCGACCATGCGCCGGGGGCGTTCCGCGGGGGCGAGGGGGATGATCCAGCCCGGTTCGTGCGCCTGAACGTCGGGGGTACCGCGGCGCTCTTCCGGGCGGCGGCAGGCATGCGGATCGTCTTCCTGTCGTCGCGGGCGGTCTATGGGGATGCGCGCCGCGGCGAGGTGCTGCGCGAGGAGGATACCGCCGCGCCGGACAGCCTCTACGGGGAAGTGAAGCTGGCGGGCGAGCAGGCGCTGGGGCCGGGCGGCGCCGCGCTGAGGGTCACCGGCGTCTATGGAGGCCGGCCGCACAAGTGGGAGGGGCTCTTTGCCGCCTGGCTGGCCGGCGAGAAGGTGGAGCCGCGGATCGCCACGGAGGTTCACGGGGCGGACCTGGCGGGCGCGGTGCGGCTGGTGCTGGAGCGCGGCCTGCGCGGGGTCTTCAACGTGTCGGACCTGCTGCTCGACCGCCATGATCTGCTGGGCCGGCTCGGCGCCCTGACCGGCTGCCCGCATCCTCCGCCGCCGCCGGCCCAGGGTCCTGGCCCGGGCGTGATGGCGGCCGAGCGGCTGCGGGCGCAGGGCTGGACCCCGGGCGGGGTGGAACGGCTGGAGGCATTTCTGGCCACCGAGACCGCGGGGCGATCCGCCCCCTGAGCGGCCCGGCGGAGCGTGCCCCGCCCAGGGTGGGCACGCGTGCCCAATTTTCAATATATTGAAATTGCGTCGTTATTCCGGCCCATTTACCATTAGGAAAGGTCTGGGGCACGCGAACCTGCCGCTGCGCGCCGCCCGCGCGTCCGTGCTGCCGGACGCAATTCGGCCCCGGGCGGCGAGCTGCACCCGGGGCCGAGGACCGGGCCCTGCGCCTTGGGAGGAAGGCTCAGGGCACGGCAAGGGAAATGGCCCGATCCGGTCCATCTTTGGACCGGATCGTCAGTCGGCGAGGTAGTAGCCGCGCCCCCAGACCACCTCGAGCAGGGCCGCGGCGGCGCCGAGCTTGCGGCGCAGGCGGCAGACCAGCACGTCGACGATCTTGATTCCGGCGGCATGCGCCTCGTCGCCGTAGAGCACGCCCATGATCATCGCCGAGGTGACGATCTCGCCACCGGCGGCCACGATGGTGGACAGCACGGTCCATTCCGAGTTCGACAGCGTCAGAAGCTCGCCCTCGACGCGCACGTCGCGCGCCGCGAGGTCGATCACGAGCCCGTCGCGAACAACGGTGCCGCTTACCGCCTGCGGGCGCTCGGCCCAGGTCACCGGCGCACGACCACGACCGGCCGCCGCCGCACGCCACTCGGACAGCTCCGCCTCGTTCAGGCGATAGCGACGCCGCGCCGCGTCGAGGGTCAGCAGCCCGTGATCGATGCAGTCGATGACCGCCTGCTTGCGCAGCCTGGTCCAGCGGCTGTTCGGATCGGGAAGATCACTGAGGGTGATCAGAGTGCCGTCCGCGCGTCGCGCGGCGACAGGATAATTTGGCAGGCCCCGTGTCCGGACCCGATACGGCAGGACAGCCTCGGCCTGAGACGCCCGCCGCCCCATCCCAAACCGATTGGCGGCGGGCCGATAGTCGATACTCATACAACGCACCCCTCATAATCCCCCCGCGCGTGGGCTATCCACGTGCGGTTAACCTTAACAACGCACGACCCTCGAACCTATTCCCTCGGGTCGGAACTTTTTCGCCTACACGACTCATATACCAAATTATGGGTTGACAGAAGGGGAAAAAAATACCGGCGCGGACAATCAGCTACGGGCCTTCTCGACCCAGCCGTTCGGGTCGCGCGCCCAGTACCGCGCGGCGACGCCGGTTTCCCTCACCTTGCGCCAGTCGTCGCGCGCCGCGGCCAAGGCTGCCTCGTCGTCGCCATCGAACATAACGCAGACGCGCTCGAAGTCACCGATCTCGGCTGGCAGCACGCGCGCGCCGTCCACGAGCATCAAAACCGCGGCGGCGTTGGGGTTCTCGTCACCGAGCGTGAGATAGACCGGCTGGCGGTCGGCATGCCCGTCCGCAGCCGTGCCGTGCGGCAGGAAGGAATCTTCCCGCCAGGTCCAGAGCGCGCGGTCGAGCGCCGCCAGGCCGGCCTCGGATCCGCAGCGCAGCAGGACACGCCAGCCGCGCGCCAGCGCCTTCTCGACAAGCTCGGGCAGCGTCGCCTCGATCGGCGCGGCCGTCAGATGGTAGAAGAGCACTTCGGCCATGGTCCTGCCCGGCCCCGCCCGCCTCAGCCCTGGTAGTTGTCCCGGATCAGCCGGTCGAGCGCGCGCACCCCCCAGCCGGTCGCGCCCTTGGGAGCCAGCTCGCCGTCCTTGGAGACATAGGCGACGCCGGCGATGTCGAGATGGATCCACGGCGTCTCGTCGCGGACAAAGCGCTTGAGAAACTGCGCCGCGGTGATCGAGCCCGCAGGCCGCCCGCCGGTATTGGCGATATCGGCGATCCGGCTCTTGATCAGCCGGTCATAGGCCGGTGCCAGCGGCATCCGCCAGGCGCCCTCGCCCTCGGCCTTCGCGGCGGCGAGGAAGGCATCGGCGAAATCGTCGTCATTCGCGAAGACACCGGCGTTCTCGTGGCCGAGCGCGATGATGATCGCCCCGGTCAGCGTGGCCAGATCGACCATTGCCCGCGGCGCGAAGCGTTCCTGCGCGTACCAGAGCACATCGGCCAGCACGAGCCGCCCCTCGGCGTCGGTGTTGATGACCTCGATCGTGTCGCCCTTCATCGAGCGCACCACGTCGCCGGGGCGCTGGGCGC
>CAYLHK010000194.1:0-3164 GCA_964383295.1 uncultured Rhodovulum sp. | reverse complement strand
ACCCGGCTGTCCATCAGCCCGAGCCGCAGGAAGATCAGATAGATCGGCACCAGCACCGCCGCCGCCGGCATCATCTTGGTCGACAGCATCCACATCAGCACGTCCTTGGTGCGCTTCGTGGGCGAGAACGCCATCGCCCAGGCGGCCGGGATGCCGACGATCAGCCCCAGCAGCGTCGAGCCCACCGCGATGATCACCGAATTCATGAACGGCTTGATGTAGTCGTTCTGGGTCTGGACCGCGGCATAGCTCTCGAAGGTGAAGGACGGGATCAGGTTGAACCCCGCGATCGCCTCGGTCTCGGTCTTGAGCGAGGTGATGACCGTGTAGAGGATGGGGAAGAAGATCAGCAGGGCCACGACCCATGCGGCGATCGTGTAGCCCACCCGCGTGCGTGTCGGAACGGCGCGTGCCATGGCTCCCCCCTCAGTCCAGGTTCCGGCCGACGGCGCGCATCAGGAAGATGGCGACGATATTGGCCAGGATGATGGCGACGACACCGCCTGCCGCCGCGCCGCCCACGTCCTGCCCGAGCAGGGCCGCCCGGTAGATCAGGAACGGCAGGTTGGTCGAGGCATAGCCCGGGCCGCCGTTCGTGGTGACGAGGATTTCGGCATAGACGCCGAGCAGGAAGATCGTCTGGATCAGGATCACAATGGTGATCGCACGGCTCATATGCGGCAGCGTCAGGTACCAGAACCGGCTCAGGAACCCCGCCCCGTCCATCTCGGCGGCCTCCTTCTGCTCGCCGTCGAGCGACTGCAGCGAGGTCAGCAGGATCAGCGTGGCAAAGGGCAGCCACTGCCAGGCCACGATCACGATGATCGAGAACAGCGGCAGCGTGGCGAACCAGTCCACCGGCTGCATCCCGAACCATCGCGCGATATCGGCGAAGACCCCGTAGCCCGGATGCAGGATCATGTTCTTCCAGACCAGCGCGGCGACGGGGGGCATGACGAAGAAGGGCGAGATCACGAGGATGCGCACGATCCCCTGTCCGAAGATCGGCTGGTCGATTAGCAGCGCGATCCCGATCCCGAGGCTCACGGTGATCGCCAGCACGCCGAGCACGATGGCCAGCGTGTTGCGGATCGCCTGCCAGAACGCGGGATCGCTGAGGAAATACTGATAGTTCTCCCAGCCCGCCCAGCCGGCCGCGGCGGGGTTGAGCAGGTTGTAGTACCGGAACGAGAAATAGATCGTCATGCCGAGCGGCACGAGCATCCAGATCAGGAGCAGGATCACCGACGGCGCCATCATCAGGCGCGCGAGCGAACGGGTCTGCCGTGTAGCCATGGGATCACCCCCGGTCGGGCCGAAATGGCCGGAGCTGCGAAACTGGGGAGAAAGAGGCCGCCCGGTGTAACCCGGGCGGCCAGGCCTGGGAGGAGACCTTAGTTGTAGCCGGCCCGGCGCATCTCGCGCTCGGTCGCCGACTGCGCTTGCGCAAGCGCGTCATCCACCGACGACTGGCCGGCGATCACGGCCGAGAAGATCTGGCCCACGGTGGTGCCGATCGACTGGAACTCGGGAATTGCGACGAACTGCCCGCCCGTATAGGGCACCGGGTCGATCGTCGGCGCGGTGATGTCGGCCGCATCCATCGCCGCGAGCGTCGGACCCGCAAACGGGGCCGCCGCCTGGTACTCGCTATTCTCGTAGAGCGAGGTCCGCGTGCCCGGAGGCACGTTGGCCCAGCCCTCATTCGCGGCGACGAGCTCGGTATAGCCCTTCGACGTCGCCCATTCGATGAACGTCTTGGCCGCATCCACGTTCTGCGAACTGGCCGGAATGGCCAGATTCCAGGACCACAGCCAGTTGCCGTGGTTGCCGGTGCCGCCATGGTCGGGGAAGAGCGCGAAGCCCACCTTGTCGGCCACGGTCGAATCCTCCGGGTTGGTCACGAAGGATGCCGCGACCGTCGCGTCGAGCCACATGCCGCACTTGCCCTGCTGGAACAGCGTCAGGTTCTCGTTGAACCCGTTCGACGAGGCGCCCGCCGGGCCTGCATCACGCATCAGGTCGGCATAGAAGGTCAGGCTCTCCTTCCACGTCGGCTGATCGAACTGCGGTGCCCAGGCCTCGTCGAACCACTTGCCGCCGAACGAATTGTTCAGCGCGGTGATGAAGGCCATGTTCTCGCCCCAGCCGGCCTTGCCACGCAGGCAGATGCCGTTGATGTCGGCCGAACGATCTGTCATCGCGCGGGCCGCCTCGGCGATGAAGTCCCAGTCGGGGCTGTCGGGCATCGTGAGGCCCGCCGCTTCCATCAGGTCGGTGCGGTACATGATCATCGCGCTCTCGCCGTAGAACGGCGCGGCATAGAGCACCCCGTCGACCGACAGGCCCCCGCGGATCGCGGGCAGCAGATCCTCGACGTCGTAATCGGCATCGAACTCCAGCGGGGTCAGCCAGCCCTGCTTGGCCCAGATCGGCACCTCGTAGTTGCCGATGGTCATCACGTCGTACTGGCCGCCGCCGGTGGCGATGTCGGTGGTGACGCGCTCGCGCAGGATGTTCTCCTCGAGCGTCACCCAGTTCAGCGTGATGCCCGGGTGGGCCGCGTTGAACTCGGACGTGAGCCCCTGCATTCGGATCATGTCGCCGTTGTTGACCGTGGCGATGGTGATCGACTGGGCGAGGCTCGCGCTCGCGATACCCAGCGCGGACACGGCGCCGAGCAGGATTGCGGTGGTCTTCATGCTTCCTCCTCTGGACTGCTGTTTTTGAGCAGATGTCATTCTTATGAGCAAATGATCAATTATGCGGTCGCACCTGTCAAGCCTGGACGCGTGGCCGGGGGACACCGCCAAAGCCGTTGAGATTGCTTGGCTGATATGTGCCGCCGTGGCGAGACGACGGCGCGAGGACCGGCGAATCACCCCCCGGCCGTTAACGATTCAATCCTGACTGATTTTGTAGCCATACGGATTCCATATGCGTTCCATATGGGTTCCATACGCGGCGTTTCCGGCGTTAACCCTCGGCGCGCTCCAGCAGCGCCTCGGCGGTCGCCTCATCGGTAATTATTCCGTTGACGAGGCCGCCCCTCAGCGCGGCGTGCAGCACCGGCAGCTTCCGACGGCCCTTGGCCAGCGCGATGACGACCGCGCGGTCGCGCGGCGGGATCGGGGCGCTGGCCGTGCGCTGGTTGCGCTCGCCGC
>CAYLHK010000193.1:0-3201 GCA_964383295.1 uncultured Rhodovulum sp. | reverse complement strand
GACGCCCAGACGCTCGGCGGCCCTGTCCCGATCCCCACCGCTTGCGGCTAGGGCGTCTCGCGCCGGACGATCGATCGGCGATGCGCCGGCTGGAATGAGTAGCGCTGACGGCTCGACGGCCCGCCCTCCACGCGTCCGCTCGGTCCGGGCGCGGCTCCTGCTGATCGCGCTCCTGCCGATGCTCGTCGTCGTGCCGCTTCTGCTCGCCGTGACGATGCAGCGCTGGAACCACAAGATGGACGAGATGCTGCGCACCAAGGTCACGAGTGACCTCACGGTGGCGCGGCAGTATCTGGCGCGGCTGCGCGAGATCACCAGCCAGCAGGTCACCGCGCTCGGAGAGTCCGCCCGCTTCCGTGACCAGGCGGGTGAGACCCCACAGGTGCTCCTCGACTTCGGCCGCGGCGAGCTGGGACTCGACTTCCTCTACATCCTCGATAGCTCGGGCGCGGTCCTGGCCATCAGTCCTGCGGAAGCGGTGCCGCCCACAGGCTCGCCCGTCATCGAGGCGGCGGAGGCCGGTCGCGCAGGCGCCGGCATCGAGATCTTCACCGCCGGGGAGCTGGCCGCAATCACGCCCGAACTTGCCGCGCGCGCCGCGGTGCCGCTCGTGGAGACGGCCGCCGCCGCGCCCACCGACCGGCAGGTCGAGGATCGCGGGATGGTGGTGCAGTCGGCAACCCCGGTCACCCTGCCGGATGGCACGGGGGGGGTGCTTGCGGGCGGGTTCCTGCTCAACCGCAATCTCGACTTCATCGATACGATCAACGACCTCGTCTATCGCGAGGGCGCCCTGCCCGAGGGAAGCCAGGGTACCGCGACGCTCTTCCTCGACGATGTGCGGATCTCGACCAACGTGCGGCTCTTCGAAGGCACCCGGGCGCTTGGCACCCGCGCCTCAGCGCGCGTGCGCGACTATGTGCTGGGCGAGGGCGACACATGGCTCGACAGCGCCTTCGTGGTCAACGACTGGTACATTTCTGCCTACGAGCCGATCCTGGACACCCACGGCGCGCGCGTCGGGATGCTCTACGTGGGCTTTCTCGAGGCGCCGTTCTCGCAGGCGCGACGTCTGACGGTTCTCTTCGTCGGCGCGACCTTCCTTGCCGCGGCGGTGATCTCGGTGCCGCTGTTTCTGCGTTGGGCGCGGGGCATCTTCCGGCCGCTCGAGATTGTCACCGGCACCATCGCCCGCGTCGAAGCGGGCGATCTCGGCGCGCGAACCGCAGTCGCGGGCGCGAGCGATGAGATCTCGCGAGTGGCCGAGCATCTCGACCATCTGCTCGACCTGATCGAGGAGCGTGACAGCGAGCTGAGGGCGCTGAACGCAGACCTGAACCTGCGGGTGGAGGAGCGCACGGCCGACTTGCGGCGGGCCAATCTCGCACTGGAGGCCGCAACGCGGCAACTGGTGCTGTCCGAGAAGCTCGCCTCGATCGGCGAGATCACCGCAGGCGTCGCCCATGAGATCAACAATCCGCTCGCGGTCATCCAGGGCAATCTCGAGGTCCTGCGTCAGATCATGGCCGAGCGTGCAGGCGAAGCGCAGACCGAGTTCCGCCTGATCGAGGAACAGGCGCGCCGCATCAGCGCACTCGTCAACCAGCTCCTCCAGTTCGCACGCCCCGAGGAGTTCGAGAGCGGGGCGGACACCACCGACCCCGCGCGGATCGCTGCGGGCATCCGCCCTCTGGTCCAGCACCTGCTGACGAAAGGGCGTGCGGTACTCGAGGTCGATGCCCGCTCGACGCGGACGGTGCTGATCAACCCCCACGAACTGGAGCAGATCCTCGTCAACATGATCGTCAACGCCATCCATTCGATGGCCGACGGCGGCACTGTCCGGCTGGAGACGCGCGACGCGCAGCATACCGGGGTGGACGGTGTTGCGATCCTCGTCGCTGACGAGGGCCATGGCATGTCGCCCGAAGTGTTAGCGCGGATCTTCGATCCCTTCTTTACCACACGTGCGCAAGGCGGCACGGGGCTCGGGCTGTCGATCTGCCAGAACCTGGTGAACCGCCAGGGCGGCTATATCGGCGTCGAGAGCGCGGCGGGGGCCGGGGCGCGCTTCACTGTATGGCTGCCGGAGGCGGGCTGAGCGACAATCTGTCGCACCGGGCGCGACAATCTGTCCCCATTGGCGGCGGGTTCGCATACATCATTTTGAATTAGTTAATGAAAAATTCTGGCACGAAACATGCTTTTCATTCCCCCGGAGGCATTGCGGGAGCGTGACGGGGGATAAACTCCGCGAGCTGCGCGCGAAACCCACGTGAACCCGTGCCTCAAGATGAGAGCGCCCTCGAGGCGCACAGGGAGGAACGGATGACGGTAGCTACCCCTGACTTTTCGCTGGGCGGCCCGGGGCTGCTGGATCGCGAGAGGATAATCGCGAAACCCGGCTTCAACCGCTGGCTCGTGCCGCCGGCGGCGCTGGCCATCCATCTCTGCATCGGGATGGCCTACGGGTTTTCGGTGTTCTGGCTGCCGCTGACGAATGCGCTCCCGGGTGAGGCCACCGAGGCCTGCCGCAGCATGAGCCTGTTCACGGCACTCTTCACGACCGAGTGCAACTGGCGCATCTCGGACCTTGGCTGGATCTACAGGCTGTTCTTCGGGCGGCTCGGTTGTTCGGCTGCGATCTGGGGCGGCTGGCTCGAGCGCGTCGGCCCGCGGAAGGCGGGCTTCGTCTCGGCGGTCTGCTGGTGCTCGGGCATCGCGATCGCCGCGGTGGGCGTAATGACCCATCAGCTCTGGCTGATGTGGATCGGCGCGGGCGTGATTGGCGGCATCGGCCTCGGGCTTGGCTACATCTCGCCCGTCTCGACGCTCATCAAGTGGTTCCCTGACCGGCGCGGCATGGCGACTGGCATGGCGATCATGGGCTTTGGCGGCGGCGCGATGGTCGGCTCGCCGCTGGCGCAGCGGCTGATGGAATACTACAGCACGGACACGTCAATCGGCGTCTGGGAAACCTTCCTGACGATGGCGGCGATCTATCTGGTTTTCATGATGTCGGGCGCCTTCGGCTACCGCATTCCCCCTGCCGGCTGGCGCCCCGAGGGCTGGACGCCGCCGGCTGCCTCGAAGAACGCGATGATCACCCAGGGTCATGTCCACCTGCGCGACGCGCACAAGACGCGGCAGTTCTGGCTGATCTGGATCGTGCTCTGCATGAACGTCTCGGCCGGGATCGGC
>CAYLHK010000192.1:0-3208 GCA_964383295.1 uncultured Rhodovulum sp. | reverse complement strand
CCTATCCCTCGACGCACGGCGTCTTCGAGGAGACGGTGCGCGAGGTCTGCGAGATCACCCATGCCCATGGCGGGCAGGTCTATCTCGACGGCGCCAACATGAACGCGATGGTCGGGCTGGCGCGGCCCGGCGACATCGGCTCGGACGTGAGCCACCTCAACCTGCACAAGACCTTCTGCATCCCGCATGGCGGCGGCGGCCCGGGCATGGGGCCGATCGGGGTGAAGGCGCACCTGGCGCCGTTCCTGCCCAGCCACGAGGGCGGTGCGGGGCGGGTGTCGGCGGCGGAGTACGGCTCGCCGTCGCTGTTGGTGATCCCCTGGGCCTACTGCCTGATGATGGGCGGCGAGGGGCTTACCCAGGCGACGAAGATCGCGATCCTGAACGCCAACTACATCGCGGCGCGGTTGAAGGGCGCCTATCCGATCCTCTATTCGCGCAACGGCCGCGTGGCGCACGAATGCATCGTCGACACGCGCGTGATGAAGGATGCGGCCGGCGTCACCGTCGACGACGTGGCCAAACGGTTGGTCGACTGCGGCTTCCACGCGCCGACCATGAGCTGGCCGGTGGCCGGCACGCTGATGATCGAGCCGACCGAGAGCGAGCCCAAGGCCGAGCTCGACCGCTTCTGCACTGCCATGCTGGCGATCGCCGAAGAGGCAAAGGCGATCGAGACCGGCGCGATGGATGCGGAGAACAACCCGCTGCGCAACGCGCCGCATACGGTCGAGGATCTGGTCGGCGACTGGGACCGGCCCTACAGCCGCGAACAGGCCTGCTATCCGCCGGGGGCGTTCCGGGTGGACAAGTACTGGTCGCCGGTCAACCGCGTGGACAACGTCTACGGCGACCGCAACCTCATCTGCTCCTGCCCGCCGGTCGAGAGCTACATGGAGGCGGCCGAATAGGCCGCCGCCCGGGCCCGGGGCGACGATCGCGGTTTCCCCGCGCGCCCGGGCTCGCTAGCTTGCGCCGACGACTGCCTCAGGAGAATCGCCGATGTCCGCCACCGACCGCCGCCTTGCCGAGCTCGGCATCACCCTGCCGGAGGCGCCCGCCCCGGCGGCGAATTACGTGCCCTACGTGATCTCGGGCAATCTGGTCTTCGTCTCCGGCCAGATCAGCCGCGACGCGAACGGCCTGATCACCGGCCGGCTTGGCGACGGCGTCAGCCTCGATACTGGCCGCGCCGCCGCGCGCAGCTGCGCGCTGGCACTGATCGCGCAGCTGAAGGCGGCGCTGGGCGGCGATCTCGACCGCCTGGCCCGGGTGGTGAAGCTGACCGGCTTCGTCAACGCGACGCCCGAGTTCACCGAGCACCCGCAGGTGATCAACGGCGCCTCCGACCTGATGGTCGAGATCTTCGGCGACGCCGGCCGGCACGCGCGCGCTGCCGTGGGCTCGGTCTCCCTGCCGATGGGCGTAGCGGTCGAGGTCGAGGGTGTCTTCGAGATCGCCTGACGCGCGCCCCGCGCTGCCGGAGGCCTTCCTCGGCGCGCCCCTCGCCCATCGCGGGCTGCACGACCGTGCGGCCGGCATCATCGAGAACAGCCGCAGCGCGGCCGAGGCCGCCATCGCGGCGGGCTACGGCATCGAGCTGGACATCCAGGCCTCGTCGGACGGCGAGGCCATGGTCTTCCACGACGACGAGATGCTGCGGCTGACCGGCCTGTCGGGCCTGATCCGCGACTACACCGCCGAGACGCTGGCCCGCACCCCCCTGACCGGCACCGCCGACACCATCCCGACGCTGGCCGATTTCCTCGCGCTCATCGCCGGCCGCGTGCCGCTGCTGATCGAGGTGAAGGACCAGGACGGGATGCTCGGCGAGAGCGTCGGCCCGCTCGAGGCGCGCGTGGCCGCGCTGCTCGCCGACTACGCGGGCCCCGTGGCCCTGATGTCGTTCAACCCGCACAGCGTGGCGGCGGTGGCCAAGGCGGCGCCGGGGATCGCGCGCGGCCTGACGTCCTGCGACTTCACCCGTGAGGACCTGTCGCTGCCCGACTACCGGCAGGCGGAGCTGACCGGCCTCGCGGATTTCGACCGGGTGGGGGCGAGCTTCGTCTCGCATCATCACAAGGACCTGGCCAACCCCGCCGTCACGGCGCTGGCCGCGCGGGGCGTGCCGATCCTCTGCTGGACGATCCGCAGCCCGGCCGAGGAGGAGACGGCGCGCCGGGTGGCGCGCAACATCACCTTCGAAGGCTATCGCGCGCCCGTCTCCCATTGACGCACTGCAACCGGTCGCCATCTCTTGCGGGAGAGGACGACGGCATGGACAGCGGCACGATCGAGATCATGGTGCTCAGCGCGATCGACGCGATCGGCGCCGACGAGTGGGACCGCTGCGCCGGCGACGGCACCTCTCCGCCCGATGATCCCTTCACCACGCACCGGTTCCTCGCGGCGCTGGAGGCCTCGGGCAGCGTGGGGCGCGGCACCGGCTGGATTCCGCGGCATCTGATCGCCCGGCTGGACGGCACAGTGATCGCGGTGATGCCGCTCTATGCCAAGGCCCACAGCCAGGGCGAATACATCTTCGACCACAGCTGGGCCCATGCCTGGGAACGGGCGGGCGGCGACTATTACCCCAAGCTGCAGGCGGCAGTGCCCTTCACCCCCGCCACCGGGCGGCGCTTCCTGACCCGTCCGGGCTGCGAGGCACAGGGCCGCGCGGCGCTGGCACAGGGCGCGCTGGCGCTGGCCGAGCGCGACGGGGTCTCGTCGCTGCATGTCACCTTCTGCACCGCGGAGGAGCGCGCCTGGGGCGAGGAGATCGGCCTGATGGGCCGCACGACGCAGCAGTTCCACTGGCTGAACCGCGGCTATCCCGACTTCGACGCCTTCCTGGCCGAGCTCTCCTCGCGCAAGCGCAAGACGATCCGCAAGGAGCGCGCCCGGGCGCAGGACTTCGGCGGTGAGATCGTGGCGCTGACCGGTGACGACCTGCGGCCCGAGCACTGGGATGCCTTCTGGGGCTTCTACCAGGACACGGGCGGGCGCAAATGGGGCACGCCCTACCTGACGCGGGCCTTCTTCGACCGGGTGCAGGAGAGCATGCGCGACGACGTCCTGCTGGTCATGGCCCGTCGCCGCGGCCGTTGGATCGCGGGGGCGCTGAACTTCATCGGCCGGGACACGCTCTATGGTCGCTACTGGGGCTGCATCGAGGAGCACGACTGCCTGCATTTCGAGCTCTGCTACT
>CAYLHK010000191.1:0-3220 GCA_964383295.1 uncultured Rhodovulum sp. | reverse complement strand
GTGAAGCGCAGCCGCTCGGTGCCCTTCGGCACGGTCGGATAGTTGATCGGCTGGACATAGATCCCGAAGTCGTCGAGCAGGATGTCCGAGATCATCTTGCACTTGACCGGATCCTTGACCATCACCGGCACGATGTGGCTCTCGTTCGGCAGATGCGGGATGCCCATGCGGTCGAGCCGCGCGCGCAGCTTCGCCACCATCTCGCGCTGGCCCTGCCGCTCGGCGTTGCTCTGCTTGAGATGCCGGATGCTCGCGCGCGCCCCCGCCGCCACCGCGGGCGGCAGCGAGGTGGTGAAGATGAAGCCGCTGGCAAAGCTGCGGATGAAATCCACCAGCGCATGCGATCCGGCGATATAGCCGCCCACCACGCCAAAGGACTTGCCGAGCGTGCCCTCGATCAGGGTCACCCGGTCCATCAGCCCGCGCTCCTCGGCGACGCCGCCGCCGCGCGGCCCGTAGAGGCCGACCGCATGCACCTCATCGAGATAGGTCATGGCGCCATGCGCCTCGGCCACGTCGAGGATCTCCTCGATCGGGGCGATGTCCCCGTCCATGGAATAGACACTCTCGAAGGCCACGACCTTCGGCCGCGCCGGGTCGAGCGCGGCCAGGTGCCGGTTCAGGTCCTCGACGTCGTTGTGCTTCCAGATCCGCTTCTCGGCGCGCGAATGCCGGATCCCCTCGATCATCGAGGCATGGTTCAGCGCATCCGACAGGATCACGCAGCCGGGCAGCCGCGCGCCCAGCGTGCCGAGACTTGCCCAGTTCGCGACATAGCCGCTGGTGAAGATCAGCGCCGCTTCCTTGCCGTGCAGGTCGGCAAGCTCCGCCTCCAGCAACACATGGTCGTGGGTGTTGCCCGAAATATTGCGCGTGCCCCCGGCGCCCGCTCCCGCGCGGTCGATCGCCTCGTGCATGGCCGCCAGCACGTCGGGGTGCTGGCCCATGCCCAGATAGTCGTTCGAGCACCACACGGTAACCGCGGACGTTCCGGTCGGTACACCATGCCTCTGCGCCTGCGGGAATGCGCCGCGGCACCGCTCGATATCGGCGAAGACCCGGTAGTTACCCTCACTGCGGAGCTGGTCCAGCTGCTGGCGGAACAGGGCGTCGTAATCCATTCGGTCCTTCCTTCGCCGTCATCGCGGAGCGATGGCGCTTCGGTACACCACCGTCCAGATGCCTCCCCTGGCGGGTGGGCACGGTCCTGCGTCGATCCCGCAGCCGGGCGTGATTGTCAACCACTAGTGGCTCGCGACGGCCGTCACCTTGACCGGGATCAAGTCGGCGCACGCGTCGATCGACGCCGGCCGGCAGAGCGGATCGCGACGGAAAAAGCGGCCTCAGCGCAGGCTCGTGAACCAGTCGCTGGCATTGTCGAAGCCGCCGAGCGAGACCCCGTCGCCATAAAGCCCGGCGAGGAAGGTCGCGCGGTGGCTGGCATTCGCGATCGGCACATTGACCGCTTCGGCCCCACCGGCCGCGAGCGTTCGCGCCACCATCGCCGGATGCAGAGCCTCGTCCGCATGGCCGGTGTGGAAGCGGAACGGGCGGTCGTAATGCCAGCCCGTCGCGGTGTTCGACTGAAGCTGGCGCAGGAAGGCACTGTTCAGCTCGTCGGTGAAATGGTCGAAGAACCCGTCGACCAGCAGCTCCGGCCCCGACGGCAGATCGGCGATCGCCGCGGGATCGAGCGCGAAATCCGCGGCGTAGGCGCGCGCCAGCGCGACATGCTCCGGCCGGATCGCAGCCTCGAAAAGCCCCGTCATCCCGTAGTTGCGCTCGTAGGATCCGATCAGCACCATCATGCACAGCGAGATCCAGATCGGCTGCTCGGGATAGGCCGCCATGCCCGCCGGCGGCGGGAAGGTCACGCGCCCGGCCCAGTAGCGCCAGGATTCGTCGAGATCGCAGAACGGGCTGGCAGCCGCAGTCGCGGTGATCTCGACCCCATTGCGGCGCAGCGACTGGTGCAGCCACTGGGTGTTCAGCCCTCCCTGCGACCAGCCATGCAGGAACAAACTGCCGGGCGCGAGCCCCAGCGCTCGCATCGCGGCCATCCCGGCATCCAGGATGCTGGTGCATGTGGCGACGGTGGCTTCCTTGACACCATAGCTTTCGCCGCGCTCGCCCCGCAGCGGACCCTTGCCGACATAGTCGGCGGCGATCACCGCAAAGCCACGCGCCGCGAACCGGTGCAGGTTGAACAGCGTCTCCAGCGAATCCGCCTCGTCCGACAGCACATAGCCGCCGTCGGAGAGCTTCGTCATGTTCGAGGGCACCTGATCGAAGGACAGGATGGTGCCGTGCTGCCAGGAAACGACCGGAACCGTTCCCGTCGCGCCCGCAGGAAGCGCCAGGAGGCCGGTGACGTCCAGGATTTCCCCGGTCTCGGGCAGGGTGGTGGTGGTGACGATCCGGTAGAGCCGCACGTCGTTCTGCGCCCCCTGCGTGCCGGCGTCGAAGTCGGCTATCACGTTCGCGGCGTTGAACAGCGGAAAGGCCAGGCGCACCTCATCGTCCAGCCGCTCACCCGTCACGAGCGTGCCGGCCTCGATCCGTCCCCACGCACCAGCGACATCCTCGGGCGACCCGGCGAGCGAAAGGCGCGGCAGCGCGCCGAGCGCCATCGCCCCGGCACCCAACAGAAGGCCCCGGCGCGAGGCGCCCGGTATCCCCGAGCAGGCCGATGGCAAGACGGGAGGCGCCGTCGTGGTCACGATTTCCATCAGAGATCTCCCTGGCCCGCCTGCCCGATGTTGACCCGCCGCCAGGGATTGCGATGGCCGGCAAAGGTTAACACCCGGTTTACGCGCGGAAGGAAAGCGTTGTTCTTCCTGGGAAAATCGGCGTGCTCAAGCTTGAGCACGCCCCCGTCATTCCTCCTCCGGCGCGTCGAGCAGCGGCACTTCCAGCCCCTCGATTTCCTGAAACGCCTTTCCGGCGATGCCCTGCAGGTCGCCATACATGCCAACCGTCGCCTCGATCACGCCCGAAATCTGCGCCTCGCGCTTGGCCCAGAGCCGCAGCGTCGCCTTCTTCTCGCGGTCGAGATCGGCGGCCATGTCGGTGAACCGCTCGACGATCGCCTCCACCCGGTGCCGAAAGCGCGGCCCGGTCAGGTAGTCATAGACCATCTCCATCTTCGTGCCCTGCCCGGCCCGGGCCGCCTTGGCCTGGCCGAGCTCGATCAGCGACTGGCGCAGCACCAGCGCCAGCG
>CAYLHK010000190.1:661-3356 GCA_964383295.1 uncultured Rhodovulum sp. | reverse complement strand
GTGGCGAGCAGCAGCGTGCTGGCCACCGACAAGCGGGTGCTGATCGCGCCGGCGATGAACGTTCGGATGTGGCATCATCCGGCGACCCGGCGGAACCTCGAGACGCTGACGGGCGACGGGGTGCTGGTGGTCGGGCCTGACGACGGGTCGATGGCCTGCGGCGAGTTCGGGCTGGGGCGGATGGCCGAGCCGCCGGCGATCCTCGCCGCCATCGACGCGGCGCTGGGGGGCGGGCCGCTGCAGGGACGGCACGTGCTGGTGACCTCGGGGCCGACGCATGAGCCGATCGACCCGGTGCGCTACATCGCCAACCGCTCGTCGGGCCAGCAGGGGGCGGCGATCGCGACCGCGCTGGCCGACCGGGGGGCGCGGGTGACCTTCGTCACCGGGCCGGCGACGGCGCCGCATCCGCCAGCCGCGACCGTGGTCCAGGTGGAGACGGCGGCGGAGATGCTGGCGGCGGTCGAGGCGGCGCTGCCGGCGGATGCGGCGGTGTTCGCCGCGGCGGTCGCGGACTGGCGGGTGGTGCAGGCCTCGGGGTCGAAGGTGAAGAAGGCGGCGGACGGCGGCGCGCCGGCGCTGGAGCTGACCGAGAACCCCGACATTCTGGCCCGCGTCGCCCAGCGGAGCGAGGGGCGGCCGCGGCTGGTGGTGGGCTTTGCCGCCGAGACCGACGACGTGATCGCCAATGCGACCGCCAAGCGGCTGCGCAAGGGATGTGACTGGCTGGTCGCCAACGACGTGCGGCCCGAGACCGGGATCATGGGCGGGCCGGAGAATGCCGTGACGCTGATCACCGAGGCGGGTGCGGAGAGCTGGCCGCGGATGAGCAAGCGGGCGACGGCGGAAGCGCTGGCTGACCGGATCGCCGCGGCGCTGGCGTGAAGGGTGTGCGCGGCACGGGGTGGGCACAGTGCGCACTTTTTCAAGCCATTGATTTCACATTCAAATCCAGGACGGTTTACCATTAGGAAAGCTTCGTTAACGCCGCAGGGCACGGATTCGAGCCGATGACCGGGGAACTCATCATCGGCATTCTGGCGCTGCCGGGCCGCGATCCGGCCCTGCCGATGCCCGACTATGCGACCGCGGGTGCGGCGGGCATGGACATCTGTGCCTGCCTCGCGCCGGAGCTGCGGCAAACGGGGCTGGTTCTGGCGCCGGGTGTGCGGGCGCTGGTGCCCACGGGCCTGGCGGTGGAGATCCCCGAAGGGTTCGAGATCCAGGTGCGGCCGCGCTCGGGCCTGGCGCTGCGCGAGGGGATCGCGCTGGTCAACAGCCCGGGCACCATCGACAGCGACTATCGGGGCGAGATCGGGGTGATCGTCATCAACCACGGCCAGAGCCCGGTCACCATCGCCCACGGGATGCGGATTGCGCAGATCGTGCCGGCGGCGGTGCCGCGCATCCTCTGGCGCTCGGCCGACGTGCTGGGCGAGAGCGCGCGCGGCGCGGGCGGGTTCGGGTCCACCGGGACCGGGCAATGAGGATCGGGCGATGAGCCTGACGCCCGACGCGCTGCAGCGCTATGCCCGCCATATCGTGCTGCGCGAGATCGGCGGTCCGGGGCAGGCGCGGCTGCGGGCGGCCCGCGTGCTGGTGGTGGGCGCCGGCGGGCTGGGGGCGCCGGTGCTGCTCTATCTGGCTGCCGCCGGGGTCGGGCATCTGACGATCGTGGACGACGACACGGTGGGCCTGTCGAACCTGCAGCGGCAGGTGATCTTCGGCACGCCCGACATCGACCGGCCCAAGGGCGAGGCCGCGCGGGACGCGCTGGCGCGGCTGAATCCGGGGGTGGAGGTCGAGATCCGCGCGATGCGGCTCGATCCTGGGAATGGTGCGGAGCTGGTGGCGGGGCATGACCTGGTGCTGGACGGGTCGGACAATTTCGCCACCCGCTATGCGGTGAACGCGGCCTGTGTGGCGGCGGGCGTGCCGCTGATCGCGGCGGCGATGAGCCAGTGGGAGGGGCAGATCAGCCTGTGGCATCCGGCCGCCGGCGCGCCCTGCTACGCCTGCGTCTTCCCCGAGCCACCCGCCGAGGGACTGGCCCCGAGCTGTGCCGAGGCGGGGGTGATCGGGGCGCTGCCGGGGGTGATGGGCTCGATGATGGCGCTGGAGGCGATCAAGCACGTCGCGCGCGCGGGCACGGGTCTCGCGGGGGTGCTCCTCATCGACGACGGGCTGCATGCCGAGACCCGGCGCATCACGATCGCGCGGCGGCCCGACTGCGCGGTCTGCGCGGGGACTTCAAACCGGTAGCGACAATCGCTATATTGCTCGTTGGCGGGTTCTGGTCTTCGCGTGCGGGGCCCATATCCTAGTGGCCTTAAATATTCTTGAGGGAGCTGGCTCTGTGACTGGCCCTGGCCTATCGCATCTGGCGCCCACCTGGTTAACCAGGCTCTCAAGGATTGATCGCCCCCACGGTCGCTCCGGGCCCGCTGCATGAGCGATCTCGCCGAGGCCAAGCGCGCGGCGCGGGCCGAGGCGCTGGCGCGTCGGGAGGAGACCCATGCGCGGGCGGTCGGGGCGGGGCGGCTGGCCGCCGCTCATCTGCTGCGCGAGGTGGGCGGCCTGCGTGGCACGCGCACCGTTTCGGCGTACCTTCCCATCGGTTCGGAGCTCGACACCCGCCCGCTGATGCTGGCGCTGCATGGGCTGGGCTTCGCGGTCGCAGTGCCCGTGATGCAAG
>CAYLHK010000190.1:0-651 GCA_964383295.1 uncultured Rhodovulum sp. | reverse complement strand
CAAGGCGATGCCGCTGCGGTTCCGGGAATGGCGACCGGACACGGCGCTGGCGCGCGGGCCGTTCGGGGTCGACATCCCCGCCGAGGGGGACTGGGTCGATCCAGACCTTATCGTTGCGCCGCTGCTGGCGTTCGATGCCGGAGGGCAGCGGCTTGGCTACGGCGGCGGGTTCTACGACCGGACGCTGGCCGAGCGACGCGGGACCGGCGCGGTGCGGGCCATCGGCTTTGCCTATGCCGCCCAGCAGGTGGCGGCCATTCCCCATGACGGGCTGGACGCTCCCCTGGATGCCGTAGCCACGGAGCGGGGCCTCGTCCGGCCGGAGTAGGCCGGGCGGCAGCGGGCGTGGCCACGACTTGCGCCCGGGCGGCGGGGGCACTAAGCGGCGGCCATGAGGATTCTGTTCCTTGGCGATGTCATGGGCCGGGCGGGGCGGTCCGCGGTGGCGGAGCACCTGCCGCGGCTGCGCCGGGACTGGCGACTGGACTTCGTGGTGATCAATGCCGAGAACGCCTCCTCGGGGGCGGGGCTGACGGCGGCGCATGCGCGGCTGCTGCTCGACGCCGGTGCGGATTGCCTGACGCTCGGGGATCACGCGTTCGACCAGCGCGACATGCTCGGTTTCGTCGAGCAGGAGCCGCGGGTGCTGCG
>CAYLHK010000189.1:0-3358 GCA_964383295.1 uncultured Rhodovulum sp. | reverse complement strand
GCGAAATGGTCGGCGGTGACGTTGCGGATGCAGTTGCCGGAGGTCTGGATCGCGTGCATCTCGACGTCGGCCAACGCGCCGAGCATGTCGGGGACGTCGCGCAGTTTCGGCCAGTTGAACTGGACGTTCTGGCGGGTGGTGAAGTGGCCGTAGCCCTTGTCCCAGCGCTCGGCGATATAGGCGAGGCGGCGCAGCTTGGCGCTGTCGAGCGTGCCGTAGGGGATGGCGACCCGCAGCATGTAGGCATGGAGCTGCAGGTAGAGGCCGTTCATCAGCCGTAGGGGGCGGAACTCGTCCTCGGACAGGGATCCGTCAATGCGACGCTCGACCTGGCCGCGGAACTCGGCCACGCGGGCGCGCACATAGTCGCGGTCGAAGTCGTCGTATCGGTACATCAGGACCTCTCCGCCTGGCGGCCATGCTGGGGGTAGTTGGACGGGCCGCGGGTGCGGAACTCCTCGCGGAAATGGGCGGGCGCCGCCCGGCCGTGCTCGTCGATGCGCGCGTCGGTCAGGTAGATGCCGACGACGGTGCGGGAGAAGGCCGAGGCGCGGGCCAGGAGGTCGTCGGCCGCCTCGCTGTTCGCCGCCAGCGCGGCATCGGCGATGTCGCGCGACCACTGCCCGGCGGCGGTGAAGTAGACGACATCGCCCTCCAGCAGATCGTTGCCGGTCGCCATTTGCGGCTGGAGCGCGCGGGCCATCAGAGGGCCTCCCGCAGTGCGGACGCCGTCGCCAGCGCCTGGCGCGGCGCGATGCCGAGCAGCAGCAAGACCGGGCCGTCCGGCGCGGCCTCGGAGAGCCGGTCGGGGAGATCGATCAGCCGCGCCGCGATCACCCGCTGGCCGGGCCGGCTTGCGCTCTCGACGGCGGTCACCGGCGTGTCGGGCGCGGCGCCGTGCATCAGGAGCCGCCCGCGCAGGAAGGTCGCGGCGGTGGCGCCCATGTAGAGTGCCGCCGCCGCGCCGGGCTTCGCGAGATCGCGCCAGTCGTGATCCGCGAAGCCGTCCACGTCGTGGCCGGTGAGGATGCGCAGCGCCGTATTGCGCCCGCGCCGGGTGAGCGAGCGGCCGATCGCCGCTGCCGAGGCGCTGGCGGCCGTGATGCCGGGGACGATCGAATAGGCGATACCGGCGGCTTCGAGCGCGTCGGTCTCCTCGTCCAGCCGGCCGAAGATCGAGGGATCGCCGCCCTTGAGACGCACCACGGTGTCGCCCTTGCGCGCGCTGTCGACGATAAGGGCGTTGATGTCCTCTTGGCGCCAGGAGGGCGCGAAGGCCTTCTTGCCGACGGAGAGGATCACCGCCTCGCGCCGGGCGAGTTCCAGGATCGCCTGCGGCACCAGACGGTCGTGGATCACCACATCTGCGTCGTGAAGCAGCCTGCGCGCGCGCAGGGTCAGCATTTCCGGGTCGCCCGGACCTGCCCCGACGAAATGTACGATCCCCTCGCGGGCGGCCTCATCCTCGGCGAGAAGGCGGTCGAGTTCCTCCTCCACCGCCGCCTCGCCCGCCTCGAGCGCGACGGGGCCGCGCTCGAAGTAGAAGCGCGTCCAGAAGGCGCGCCGCGCGGTCGCGTCGAGCGCCTCGACCCGGGCGCGGGAGGCCTGGCCGATACGGGCGAGCGTGCCGAGCCGGGCGGGCAGCATCGCCTCGACCTCGGCCTTGATCTTGCGCGCGAGCACCGGGGCGGCACCCTCGGTGCCGATGGCAACGGTCACCGGATCGCGGTCCACGATGGCCGGGGTGATGAAGTCCGAGCCGAGATCGTCGACGATGTTGACGAGCGCGCCGGCCGCTCGGCCTATGGCGGCGATGCGGGCGTCCTCGGTGGCGTCGCCGCTGGCGCCGTAGACCAGCGCCGCGCCGTCGGCATCGCCTGTCGCCAGCGGGCGTTCGATCAGCGTGAGCCGGCCCTCGGCCGCCCAGACGCGGATCTCGTCCGCCGGATCGACGCCGAACACCGCAATGCGCGCCTCGGTCTTGAGAAGAAGCCGCAGCTTGGCCACCGCGACCTCGCCGGCGCCGGCAACGGCCAGCGCCCTGCCGCGCGTGTCGAGGAAGATGGGGTAGTGGCGCATCTGCTGTCCCGGAACGAGTCTGGCTTTCCACCAAAATAGAACAATTTCCCTATCAGCCACAATGTTTCCCTTGAAATAAGGACAGATTCCCTGCACGCTAGAAGCGCAGGAACACTGTCATGGAAACCGCGGGAAAGCTGGAATGGCCGACGCTTTGGATGATCTGGACCGGAATATCCTCGCGCTGCTGCAGGAGGATGCGAGCCTGGCGCTGGAGGAGATTGCCCGCCGGCTCGGCACTTCGAAGACCCCGGTGTGGAACCGGATCCGCAAGATGCGGGCTTCGGGGATCATCCGGGGCGAGGTGGCGATTCTCGACCCCGACAAGCTGGGACTGGAGAGCTGCTTCTTCGTGCTGATCCGCACCTCGCAGCACGACGCGGACTGGCTCGACCGGTTCCTCAGGGCGGTGCAGTCGCGCCCTGAGGTGATGGAGGCGCATCGCCTGGCGGGCGATATCGACTATATCCTCAAGGTGCGGGTGCCGAATGCGCGCGCCTATGACGACTTCTATCGCGCGCTGATCCGCGAGGTGTCGATCTTCAACGTCACCTCGAGCCTGTCGATGGAGGAGATCAAGAACACCACCGCCCTGCCGCTGACGGTGCCGGTCGAGAGTGCCTGAATTGCCGCGACGGCATGGGCGGGGCATGTTATGCGGCGGCGGAAGAGCGATGCGATGCGAGGAGAGGACGACATGACCCCCACCCAGGTGACCCCCGACTTCAGCGTCTCGGCACAGATCCTGCCCGAGGATGTCGCCGAGGCGGCCGCGCTGGGCTTTCGGTCGATCATGAGCAACCGGCCCGACGGTGAGGCGCCCGGCCAGCCGGAGACGGCGGCGATCCGGGCCGAGGCCGAGCGGCTGGGGCTGACCTTCGTGCACGTGCCGGTGGTTTCGGGCGCGATCACCGAAGCGAATGTCGACGATTTCGCCGCGGCGCTGGCGGAGCTGCCGACGCCGGTGCTGGCCTACTGCCGCTCGGGGACGCGGTCGCGCAACCTCTGGCAGCTCGCGCAGGGCTGACGGCCCGATGCTGAGCGGGCGCCGGATCCTGCTGGTCGTCGGCGGCGGCATCGCCGCCTACAAGGTGCCGGAGCTGGTCCGGCTGCTGCGCAAGGCCGGCGCGGCGGTGACGCCGGTGCTGACCGCTGGCGGCGCGCAGTTCGTCACGCCGCTGACGCTGGCCTCGCTGTCCGAGAACACGGTGCACCAGGCGCTGTTCGACCTGACCGCCGAGGCGGAGATGGGGCATATCGAGCTGTCGCGCAGCGCCGA
>CAYLHK010000188.1:0-3424 GCA_964383295.1 uncultured Rhodovulum sp. | reverse complement strand
TCCCAGACCTGCCAACCCTCCGGAGTTTCCGGACGGTTCAGCCGCGCCGGGCAGTCCGGGCAGGCTTGCGCGCAGGCTTGGCAGTAGCGGTCGCCCCCGCCGAAGGACCATTCGGCGAGAGCGCGGAGGCGTTTTTTTCCTGTTCCAGCAGCAGACCCTTCGAGACGTAGGTCAGCTGCAACGCTTCGAAGATCGGCCAGACGTCGAGCAGCGCGTCGATGGCCTGGGGGCTGGGGTCGATCGGGTTGCCGTCGGCGTCGCCGATGCCCTCCCAGGCGAGCACCGCCCGCCGCGCGAGTGCCTTGGCGAAGGCGACGGCGCGCTCCTCGTCGGAAGCCTCCCCGGGCACCGCCTCGACGGCGGGGTCGCTACGAGTCGCCACCATCAGGGCAGTGGTCAGCGGGCGCAGCTGCACCCGGACGCCGGGGGCGAGGTCCTGCCAGCGTGGCGCGTTCGTCAGGTCGAGCGTCAGCATCAATACGTCTCCACGTCGTTCACGAGGGTTGCGGTGCACATCCGGCCGACCACGCTATCGCGGGCGGCCTGCCAGTCGAAGGTGGCCTGCACGCCCTGCGGCCCGGAGATTTCGATGCGCGGGCGAGGCAGGTAGACGGCGTGCACGGTGAAGGTGAAGCTCTCGCCCGAGGGCAGGACGTAGGCGAATTCCATCTCGCAGGCCTCGCCGTTGATCGCCTGCGTCACCAGCGTCTGGTCGGCGAAGCGCACCTCGATCCGGCCGGTCAGCGCGGCGATGGACGGGTCGGCACCGTCGATGCGGCCGTCCGAGCGGATGGTCTCGATCCGGTCGAGATTGTTGGCATAGGTGATCTCTGCCGAGACCACGTTGCCGAGGGCCGAACCGTTGCGCGTGATCGCGCCATTGAAATGCCCGAAGCGCTTCAGTTCCAGCGCGGCCGGCGTGCCTGCGCTGGTGGTCGTGCCCACCGTCTCGCCCTGCGCCACCAGCCGCGCCGTGGCGGTCAGCAGGCCGGAGCGCTGCATCTGCCAGGTGATCTGGTCGAGCACGCAGCCGGAATACATCGCATACCGCGGCACCTCGGGCATGCCGGTTTCGATCGACATGCTGGGCAGCGTCCAGGACCCCGACTGGAACTCGTGGCTGTACGGGGCTTCCGCACCGGTGGTTGTCGGTGCGCCGAAGGCCGCCTTTAGCCAGAAGCCGAAGGCCTCGGCGTCGAGCGGCGCCACGACATCACCGTCGGCCGTCACCGCGTCCTTGATCGGTGCCAGCGGATCGCGGCCATAGCCGAGAAGCTCGGAGTTCAGCAGCGGCTGTTCGGCGCCAAGCGAGGTGCTGGCGAAGGGCATCTTCGTGAACCCGCCCACCGGGGGCGTGCCATAGACTGTCTCGAACGCAAGCGCCATCTGCGCCCGCGCCCCCTGGGCTCGTGCCATCATCGTCTCCTGTTGTCGGTTGGGTCAGGCCAGTTGGTCGGCCGTGGAATAGTGCAGCACCACCGGGATCACGGCGGCCTTCAGGCCGGCCGCGCCCTCGACCGGCAGGTCTACGGGCCGCGGGGCTTCCGCCTCGACCCAGTCGCAGAGGCCGCCAAGCGTGCGGTCGGAGGAGATGGCTGCCCCGATGCTGGCGGTCAGCGTGTCGAAGGCGGCGTCACGGTCGGTGCCCTGCACGACCGCCTCGATCTCGGCGCGATGCTGGTAGTGGTAGCGTAGCGGCGACAGCGTCACCTCGGGCTCCCCCGGCTCGCCGTCGCGCAGGATCAGCAGGCCATCAGCCGGCACGCGCTCGGGCAGCACGTCACCGCGGAGCGCGGTGGCGGGCAGCGCCGAGAGTCGCGCGTGCAGCGCGGCGAGGATGGTTTCACGGGTGGTCATATCGAACAGCGCCATCGGAGGAAGCGGCCAGAATCCCTAGTCCAGTTCGGGCACGGATGTGGTATGTTCATGCTGGTGATGGATCTATTGAACTTGAGGGGGCACCAATGCCATTTTCGTTTGCCGAGCGTGAGCAACGCGCAGCTGAAGATCCTGTATCCTTGATCCGAGATTTTCTGGATCAGCTCAAGAACCTCCTTCGGAACATCGTTCGCGAAACTGTCGAAGGGTTTGACTTCAAGCCAGATCTTGGAGCGGAACGCGAACTGATCGATGGCGCTCTAGCCGACACCGAGGAACGCGGTTTCTTCGAGCGCGCAGCAGAAGGCGTTTACAACGCAAACTTGGAAGATACTGGCCTGACGGGCAGGAGCCTTTCGGCAAAATTTGGAGTTCTCGAGTCTCTCAGCGACCAGCTTCGCCGAGGGCTACGAAAGGCACTGAAGTACATCCTCGACATGGTGAACGCCGTTGTGGGTTCAATTAAGACGGCACTTGGACCAGCGGGCGCCGTCGCAGATGCGATTGCCGAGCTCAAAGACATGATTAAGGCCAAGATTGATATCGCAAACGACTGGTAGCTCTCGGCGGTGATTGGAGTTCATCGAGCGAGCCCCTCCACCCAGTTCGCCACGATCAGCCCCGGCACGGCCTCATGCGCCCGCGCCGCATCCCGCGCCAGATCCAGCCGCTTCGGCAGCTTGACCTGCGGCACCAGCAGGAAGATCGGCGCGGTGACCTTTCCGCGCCCGGTCTTCGAGCGCGACACCACCGCGCGGCCCTTGGTGTTCAGCCTCCCCTCGGCCACCAGCAGGCTCGGGCCCCTGCGGCGATAGATGAAACGCAGCCGCAACCCCGAGCGGCGTTCCCATTCGCCGGGGGTGATGCGACCTCCACGGAGGGATTTGCCCGCCGCGGGCAGCGGGATCGCCAGCCAGAAGCCGTCCTTCGAGCGGATCAGCGGGCCGGTGTCGTGCGCGCCGACGATCACCGGCGCCTTGGACCAGACCAGCGCCGCGGCATCGAGGCTCTCGCCCGACCTCGGGAAGTTCTGGCTCCGGATCGAGTTGGCGAGGCGTGTGCCCAGCCCCGCGCCGGTGATCTGTAGCCGCCAGGCGGTCTTCAGCCCGGTCCCGGCCTCGCGCATGGCGGCGGTCACGGCGCGTTCCCCAGCCGCCACCTCGGCCGCCATCATCGCGACGATGTCGGGATCGATGTCGAGCTTCAGTTTCACGCGGGCCTCAGATCAACGGTCCAGACGAGCCGCTCGCGGTCGCGGACCGGCTCGCCCTGGATGAGGAAAGCGTCCCCATCGATCTCGATCCGGTCACCGGAGCGCGGGTTCGGAACATCGGACACGCGCAGGTCGATGCGCGTTGTTTCCGACCAGAGGCGCGCATCGCCGAAGTCGGTGACCGCGTCGGCACGCCGGGCGACGACGCGCACCAGCACGGGCGCGCCGCCATCGGCGATATAGACCGCATCCCGGCCGATGTTCGGATCGGCGAAGAGCGCGCCGACGGCGGCAGCGAAGGCCGACATCAGAAGGTCGCGTTCAGGCGCACCC
>CAYLHK010000187.1:0-3575 GCA_964383295.1 uncultured Rhodovulum sp. | reverse complement strand
GGCGTGACGTCAGGCGCGGTAAACCGCGCCGCCCAGGCAGGCGCGCGCGGATTACGAGCCGACGGTCCTGCCCAACCCCCCTCGGCTTCCGCGCTCACGCGCTCCAGCCGACGAACCCGCGCGACGCAGTGCGTCGCAAGAGCTGGTTCGGAAGAAGGGCAGGTGCGCGCGAAGCGATCACCCGCCGGACCCGTCAGGCGGTGGCCTTGGCCAGCGCCTGGTCGAGGTCGCGGATGATGTCCTCGGCATCCTCGATGCCGATCGACAGCCGCACCACGTTCGGGCTGGCGCCGGCCGCCTCCTGCTGCTCGGGCGAGAGCTGGCGGTGGGTGGTCGAGGCCGAATGGATGATCAGCGAGCGCGAATCGCCGAGGTTCGCCACATGGCTGAACAGCTCGACCGAATCCACGAGGCGGACGCAGGCGTCATAGCCGCCCTTTACCGCGAAGGTGAAGAGCGCGCCCGCCCCCTTGGGGTAGAGCGCCTTCACCCGGTCGTACCAGGGCGAGGACGGCAGGCCCGCATAGGTCACGTAGTCGACGCGGGGGTCGTTCTCGAGCCAGGTCGCCACCTTGACCGCGTTCTCGACATGGCGCGCCATGCGCAGGCTCAGCGTCTCGATGCCCAGAAGCGTCAGGAAGGCCGAGTTCGGCGACATGGTCATGCCGAGGTCGCGCAGACCGATGGCAATGCCGTGGAAGGTGAAGGCCATCGGCCCGAAGGTCTCGTGGAACTTCAGCCCGTGATAGGCGGTCTCGGGCTCGGTCAGGCTCGGGAACTTGCCAGCCGCCGTCCAGTCGAACTTGCCCGAATCCACCACCGCGCCGCCGGTGACCGTTCCGTTGCCGGTCAGATACTTGGTGGTCGAATGCACCACCAGATGCGCGCCCTGCTCGATGGGGCGGCAGAGATACGGCGTGGCGGAGGTGTTGTCGACGATGAGCGGGACCTGCGCCGCGTTGGCGATCGCGGCCAGCGCCGGGATGTCGGTGACATAGCCGCCGGGGTTGGCGATGCTCTCGCAGAAGATCGCGCGGGTGTTGCCGTCGATGGCGGCCTCGACCGCGGCGAGATCGTCGGTGTCGACGAACTTCGCCGACCAGCCGAAGCGGCGGATCGTCTGCGACAGCTGCGTCACCGTGCCGCCGTAGAGGCGCGTCGAGGCGACGACGTTGTCGCCGGGCCGCATCAGCGGGAAGAGCGCCATGATCTGCGCGGCATGGCCCGAGGAGCAGCAGACCGCACCCACGCCGCCCTCCAGCGTCGCGATGCGCTCCTGCAGCACCGAGACGGTCGGGTTGGTCAGCCGCGAATAGATGTAGCCGACCTCCTGCAGGTTGAAGAGCGCGGCGGCATGGTCGGCGTCGCGGAAGACATAGGCCGTGGTCTGGTAGATGGGCGTCTGCCGCGCGCCCGTCGCCGGGTCGGGGCGGCTGCCCGCATGGATCTGCAACGTGTCGAAGCCGAATGGTGTTTCGGTCATGGGGGTCTTCTCCCTCGGGGTTCCCTGGCGCGCGCGGAGGCTATGCGAGCGGGCGACGACTGGCAACGCGGGGGTTTGGGTGGGGGCGCCGCTTTTACTTCGCGGATTTGTCCGTCGACGGATCCGCGCGACGCAGTGCGTCGCAAGAGCGGGTTCGGAGGGGGAAACCGCCGGCGAAGGGCGCAGGCGTGGTCGCCTCACTCCACCACGCGCAGCGTCAGGTTGATCCGCCCGCCGCCCGGCACCAGGTCGGACGTGCCGGCGCGGATGCGGTCCACCCCGTGGTAGGCGAGGCGCGCCGCGCCGGCGAGCAGCACGACATCACCGCTCGCCAGCGGCATCGAGCGGGTGGGATCGCTGCGCGTGAGGCCGCCGATGCGGAAGGTCGCCGTGTCGCCGAGGCTGATCGACAGCACCGGCCAGGAGAAATCCGCCTCGTCCGCGTCGCGGTGCAGGCCCATGCGCGCCCTGGGCCCGTAGATGTTCACCAGGCAACAGTCCGGCATCCGCGTCTGCGAGACCAGCGCGCGCCAGGCCGCGAGCGCGCCTTGCGGGATCGGCGGCCATGGCGTGCCGTCCGGGTGATGGTCGATGTAGCGGTAGCCGCGCCGGTCGGTGTACCAGCCGAAGCGCCCGGCCGAGGTCATGCGCACGCTCATGGGTTTCCCCCAGGGCGTCATCGGTGCAAACGGTGGTGCCGCCCGCATCACCGCGCCAAGCTCGGCGACCAGCCGCGCCTGGGCCGGCGGGTCGAGCCAGCCGGCCAAATGCGCGAATCCGTCCGGTGGAAAGATGTCCATGATGCCGCGGGAAAACGCGTCCCGTTCCCCGGGCCGCTGCTTGCAGGTGAATGACACCAAACCTATATAGCCCCGCAATCCCGGGTCCGCACGTTCCCGTGAGTTTCGGGCCGTATTGACCCGGGCAGGGATGCGACGCAGGGGCCTCAGGGACCTTTGTCGCGAGATCGCCGTTCGAAAGGATTCTGTAGAAATGCCCAAAGTCATCGGTATCGACCTCGGCACCACCAACTCCTGCGTCGCCATCATGGACGGCAGCCAGGCGCGTGTGATCGAGAACTCCGAAGGCGGCCGGACCACCCCCTCGATCGTCGCCTTCACCGACGAGGAGCGGCTGGTCGGCCAGCCGGCCAAACGCCAGGCCGTCACCAATTCCGAGAACACGCTCTTCGCCATCAAGCGGCTCATCGGCCGCCGCTACGACGATCCGGTCACCGCCAAGGACAAGGGCATGGTGCCCTACAACATCGTCCCCGGCACCAACGGCGACGCATGGGTCGAGGTGAAGGGCGAGAAGTATTCCCCCTCCCAGATCTCTGCCTTCATCCTGCAGAAGATGAAGGAGACGGCCGAGAGCTATCTCGGCGAGAAGGTCGCGCAGGCGGTCATCACCGTGCCGGCCTATTTCAACGACGCCCAGCGCCAGGCGACCAAGGATGCCGGCAAGATCGCGGGCCTCGAGGTGCTGCGCATCATCAACGAGCCGACCGCGGCCGCGCTCGCCTATGGCCTCGACAAGTCGGGCACCAAGACCATCGCGGTCTATGATCTCGGCGGCGGCACCTTCGACATCTCGATCCTCGAGATCGACGACGGCCTCTTCGAGGTGAAGTCCACGAACGGCGACACCTTCCTCGGCGGCGAGGACTTCGACCTGCGCATCGTCGAGTACCTGGCGGGCGAGTTCAAGAAAGAGCACGGCGTCGACCTGACCAAGGACAAGATGGCGCTCCAGCGGCTTAAGGAAGCCGCCGAGAAGGCCAAGATCGAGCTCAGCTCGGCGACCCAGACCGAGATCAACCAGCCGTTCATCTCGATGGACCCCAAGACCCACCAGCCCCTGCATCTGGTGCTGAAGCTGACCCGCGCGAAGCTGGAGAGCCTGGTGGCCGACCTGATCGCGCGCACGCTGAAGCCCTGTGCCGCGGCGCTGAAGGATGGCGGCGTCTCCAAGACCGAGATCGACGAGGTCGTCCTCGTCGGCGGCATGACCCGCATGCCGAAGGTCATCGAGGAAGTGACCAAGTTCTTCGGCAAGGAGCCGCACAAGGGCGTGAACCCCGACGAGGTCG
>CAYLHK010000186.1:0-3734 GCA_964383295.1 uncultured Rhodovulum sp. | reverse complement strand
ACCAGCCGGGTGGTGCCGCCGGCGCCGGGGAAGAGGCCGACGAGGATCTCGGGCAGGCCGACGCGCGCGCCGGGGCGGTCGGCCATGAACCGGCGGTGGCAGGCGAGGCCGATCTCGGTGCCGATGCCGGCGGAGAGGCCGGGGGCGGCCCAGGCGACCGGCTTGCCGCCCTTGCCGGTCTTGGGGTCCGCCCCCGCCCGCTCGATCTTGCGCAGGAGGCCGTGCATCGCCATCAGCCCGTCGAAGAGGCCGCGCGCGGGGTCGGGGCCGGCGTTCTCCTTCATGCGGGCCAGCACGGCCAGGTCCATGCCGCCGGCGAAGTCGGGCTTGGCGGAGGTGATGACGATGCCCTTCACGGCCGTATCGGCGAGAGCGGCATCGATGGCGGCATCGAGCTCGGCGATGCCCTCGTCGGTCAGGATGTTCATCGACCTGCCGGGCAGATCCCAGAAGATCGTGGCGACGCCGTCCGTGTCGGTCTCGGTGCGGAAGATGGTCATCGTGTCTCCTCCGGGAGCCTGATCCGCCCCCTTCCGTCCGCTGTCTGTCCGAACTCGGACAAAACTGGATCTATTTGATATAATTCGATAATACGGACCACGTTAACCCGGTGGAAACCTGCCGCGCCGACCGGCATCACAGCCTCTCGATGATCGTGGCAGCCCCCATTCCGCTGGCCACGCAGAGCGTCACGAGCGCGGTGGCCTTGCCGCTGCGCTCCAACTCGTCGAGTGCGGTGCCGAGGATCATAGCGCCGGTAGCCCCCAGCGGGTGGCCGAGCGCGATGGCACCGCCGTTGACGTTGACGCGGGCGGGGTCGGCGCCGAAGGCCTGCAGGAAGCGCAGGACCACGGCGGAGAAGGCCTCGTTCACCTCGAAGAGGTCGATGTCGGCGATGCCCATCCCGGCGGCCGCCAGCACCTTCTCGGTGGCGGGCACCGGGCCGGTCAACATGATCGTGGGGTCGGTGCCGACCTTGGCGGTGGCTCGGATGCGGGCGCGGGGCTTCAGCCCGTGCGCCTCGCCGAAGGCCGCCGAGCCGATGAGGACGGCGGCCGCGCCGTCGACGATCCCCGAGGAATTGCCGGCGTGGTGGACGTGGTTGATGCGCTCGAGATGCGGGTATTTCAGGATCGCCACGGCGTCGAAGCCGGGCATGGTCTCGCCCATGTCCTTGAAGGCAGGGGTCAGCGCGCCGAGCGACTGCATGTCGGTGCCGGGCCGCGGGTACTCGTCGCGGTCCAGGATGGTGAGGCCGTTGAGGTCTTGAACCGGTACGATGGACTTCGCGAACCGGCCCTCGGCGACGGCCGTCGCGGCGCGGCGCTGGCTTTCGACGGCGTAGGCGTCCACGTCGTCGCGGGTGAAGCCGAATTCGGTGGCGATCACGTCGGCGGCGATCCCCTGGGGGATGAAGTAGGACTTCATGGCCAGGCTGGGGTCCGCCGCGATCGCGGCGCCGTCAGAGCCCATGGCGACTCGGGACATCATCTCGACGCCGCCGGCGATATAGCCCTCGCCCGCGCCGCCGCGGACCTGGTTGGCGGCGAGGTTCACCGCCTCGAGGCCGGAGGCGCAGAAGCGGTTGATCGACAGGCCGGGGACACCCTCGCCGATGCTCGATGCCAGCACCGCCGAGCGCGCGAGGCAGCCTCCCTGCTCGCCGATCTGGGTCACGTTACCCCAGATCACGTCCTCGACCGCATCCGCCGGAAGGCCGTTGCGCGCGGCCAGCGCATCGAGGGTGAAGGCCGAGAGGCGCAGCGAGGTGACCTCGTGCAGGGCGCCGTCGGGGCGGCCGCGGCCGCGGGGGGTGCGGATCGCGTCATAAATGAAGGCGTCGCGCATTGGTCTCTCCGTCAGGCCGGAAGCGGGTGGCCGGGCATCAGCTCGTAGGGGTGCTTCCATCCGGGCTGGGCGGCGATGTTATCGCGCCAGCGGGCGATGTTGGGATACTCGGCGGGCAGGTCCACGCCGAACTCGTCCGAGAAGAAGATATAGCCCGCACAGGAGAGGTCCGCCGTGGTCAGTCGCGGGGCGGCGATCCACTCGCGCGTGGCGAGATGGGTGTCGAGCACCTTGAGCGCGGCGCGGGCGCGGCCGTCGAGGAAGGCGATGACCGCCGGGTCGCGTTTCTCCGCGGGGATGAAGTTCTTCAGGAACCGCATGGCGGCGATGTTCGCGGTGAACTTGTGGTTGTCCCAGAGGGTCCAGCGCAGGATCTCGCGGCGCTCCTCCTCGCTCTCGGGGCCGTAGCGGCCGAGGGTGCCGATCAGGTAGTCGAGGATTACCCCCGACTGGCTGAGGCGCAGCCCGCCGTGCTCCAGTACCGGCGCCTCTCCCATCTCGTTGATCTCGCGATAGCCGGGGCTGCGGGTCTCCCCGTTGAAGAAGTCGACGAAGCGCGGCTGCCAGTCGGCACCAGACAGCTCGAGCGGCAGGGCTACCTTGTAGGCGTTGCCGGACTGGGCGAAGCAGTAGAGCGTGTAGTCGGGCATTTCTTCCCTCTCAAAAGGCTTCGGCGGGCAGCGCCATGATAGCGCCCTCGCCTGCGCGGATGCGGGCGAGGTGGAGCGCCGTCGCGGGCAGCGTGCGGGTCATGTAGCAGCGCCCCGTCACGAGCTTTGCCGCGTTGAAGGCATCCTCCGGGGCCACCAGCGCAGCGCGTGCCATCCGCGCCCACATCAGCCCGAGCCCGACATGGCCGAAAAGATGCAGGAAATCGGTCGAGCCCGCCAGAGCCGCGTTGGGGTTCTTCACGCCGTTCTGCACGAAGAACATGGCTGCCGCCTGCAGATCCTTCAGTGCCGCCTTCAGCGGGTCGAGGAAGTCGGATTTCAGCGCGGCATCGCCCTCGTTCGCCCGGATGAAGTCGTTGACGATGCCGAAGAAGGCCATGACGTGGCGCCCGCCGTCCTGGCCGAGCTTGCGCCCGACCAGATCGAGTGCCTGCACGCCGTTGGTGCCCTCGTAGATCATGGCGATGCGCGCGTCGCGGACGAATTGCGAGACGCCGGTCTCCTCGATGTAGCCGTGGCCGCCGAAGACCTGCTGAGCGGTGACGGCGGTCTCGAAGCCCTTGTCGGTCAGGAAGCCCTTGAGCACCGGGGTCAGGAGCGAGACGAGGCCCTCGGCCGCCTCATCGCCGCTGCGGGCGTGGCCGTCGAGGAGCGTCATCACCCAGAGAAGCATCGCGCGGCCGCCCTCGACGAAGGCGCGGGCCTCCACCAGCATGCGGCGCACGTCCGGGTGGACAATGATCGGATCGGCGGGGCCGGTGGGGTTGACCGCCCCACTGGTGGCGCGTCCCTGGAGGCGCTCGCGGGCATAGGCGGCCGCGGCTTGGTAGGCGGCATCGCCTTGGGCGAGGCCCTGGGTGGCGACGGCGAGGCGGGCCTCGTTCATCATGGTGAACATGGCGCGCAGGCCGGTGTTCGGCTCGCCCACGAGGTAGCCGGTCGCCCCGTCGTAGTTCATCACGCAGGTGGCGTTGCCGTGGATGCCCATCTTCTCCTCGATCTTGCCGCAGGAGAGCGCGTTGCGCTTGCCGAGGCTGCCGTCGGGGTTCACCAGCACCTTGGGCACGATGAAGAGCGAGATGCCCTTCACCCCGGCGGGCGCGCCGGGGATGCGGGCGAGCACGAGGTGGACGATGTTCTCGGTCAGGTCGTGTTCGCCGGCCGAGATGAAGATCTTCTGGCCGGTGATGCGGTAGCTGCCGTCGGCCTGCGGTT
>CAYLHK010000185.1:0-3815 GCA_964383295.1 uncultured Rhodovulum sp. | reverse complement strand
GCGCCAGCATGCGCTCGAATTCGGGCACGTCGCGGAAGAATTCCTCCACCTGGTCCTCGGTGGCGAAGCCCATCACCCGCTCGACCCCGGCTCGGTTGTACCACGAGCGGTCGAAGAGCGCGATCTCGCCGCCGGCGGGCAGGTGGGGCACGTAGCGCTGGAAGTACCACTGCGTCTTCTCGCGGTCCGATGGCGCCGGCAGCGCGACCACGCGGGCGATGCGGGGGTTCAGGCGCTGGGTGATGCGCTTGATGACGCCGCCCTTGCCGGCCGAGTCGCGGCCCTCGAACAGCACCACGACCTTCTTGCGGTGGTACTGCACCCAGCTCTGCAGCTTGATCAGCTCGGCCTGCAGCTTGAGCAGCTCACGCAGGTAGATGCGCCGATCAAGCGAGGGCGCGTGCGCCTTGCGGAAGAGCCGGCGGACCTCCATGGAAACGGCCGGCTCGGAGAGTTCAAGCTCCATATCCTCGTCGAGCATGTCGTCAAGCTCGGTTTCCAGCCAGTCGACGGGATCCTCGATGTTCTCGGGCAGGGTCATTGCGCTTGGGCTCCAGCGGTCGCGACCCCACTACTTAGGCACTCCTGCGCCCGGGAAAAGTGAACCTTTCCTGACAGAAGCGGCGGCGCGGTTCAGCCGGGGTCGCGGGCGCCAAAAATCGCCGAGCCAACGCGCACATGCGTCGCGCCATGGGCGATGGCAGTCTCGAAATCGTCGGACATGCCCATGGACAGGCCGGTCAGGCCATTGCGCGCCGCCATGGCGGAGAGCGCGGCGAAATGCAGCGCCGGATCCTCGCCCACCGGCGGGATGCACATCAGACCCCAGGGCGCCAGGTCGCTCCCGCGGCAGGTGGCGACGAAGGCGTCGAGTTCGTCCGGATCGATGCCCGCCTTCTGCGGCTCGCGGCCGGTGTTGACCTGCACGAAGAGCTGCGGGCAGGCGCCGCGCGCCTGAACGGCGCGCGCCAGCTTCTCGGCGAGGCCCGGCCGGTCGAGGCTGTGGATCGCATCGAAGAGGTCGAGCGCGCGCGCGAGCTTGTTCGTCTGCAGCGGGCCGACGAGATGCAGCGTGATGCCGGGATACTCCGACTTGAACGGCGGCCAGCGGCCATCGGCCTCCTGAACCCGGTTCTCGCCGAAGATGCGCTGGCCGGCGTCCAGCACCGCACGGACCTGTGCCTCGGGCTGGACCTTGGAGACGGCGACGAGAGTCACGGATCCGGCGGGGCGGCCGGCCGTGGCGACGGCCGCGGCGATTCGGTTCTGGATGTCGAGAAGGCTCATGGCAGCGGTTCTAGCCGCTGGCGATCGCGGAACCAACCGCGCAAAAGAAAAGGCGGGCCGAAGCCCGCCTTTCCGTCTCACTGTCCGTCTTTTTAGATCAGAACGACATCCGGATACCGAAGTCGCCGACCACGAAGCCGTCGTCCTCAGCCGCAAGGCTCATCATCGAGCCGAGGCCGGCCTTCACGCTGGCGCCGCCGCCGAGGTCGTAGGTCACGCCGACGCCGTAGGAGGCGAGGTCGTTCCAGCCATCGACGTAGCTGTTGGCGTCGACGATCTGCGCGTAGTAGGCGTCGATGCCGAACTCGCCGAACGAGGTGCCGATGCCGATGCCGGCCCAGTCAGCCTCGGGGCCCGCGTCCATGTCGATGCGGGTGTAGATGACCTTCGCGTTGAACATGTCGAAGTCAACGCCGACGGCACCCGACCACTGCTTGCCGCCGCCGACCTGAACAACGTCCGACTCCGGCAGGCCCGGAACCAGAACGAGCTCACCGTTGCTGTCGACGACTTCGACCAGCGTCCCGCGCGTGACCGAGGTGTCGAACTCGTTGAAGTCGTAGTAGCCGAGGCCGATCGAGAACGCGGTGTCGCCGAACTGGCCGTCGTAGCCGAGGCCGACGCCGACGTCGTTCAGGTCGCGATTGGTCGACAGCGACAGGCCGAAGCCGGCGATGTCGATGTCGTAGCGGACCGTCGGACGAGCTTCGGGGTTGCTGGCGAAGTTGTTGCTGTCGTCGTCGCCGAAGCCGCCGCCGTTCGAGATGAACGGGGTTTCGTTCTGGCAGGTCAGGCAGGTCAGACCGATTTCGTTCAGGTCGCCAACGTGACGCTCGTCGGCGCCGTCGGTGTCACCGAACGTCAGCGTGCCCCAGTCGCCGGACACGAAGACGTTGCCGGCGCGCTGGCCAAGCGAACCGCCCTGGCCGTTCGAGGCGTTGTCGGCACGGATCGTGGCACCGAAGGTGATGCCGCTGTCGGTCTGGCCGGTCATGTTGACGCCGAACCGGACACGGGAGACGGCGCGGATGTCGTCGTCGGTCTCGCCGTCAGAGTTCAGGTTCAGGTCGCCGTTGTTGTAGATGTTGTAGCCAAGACCCAGGCGGGCGTCGCCGAAGAGCGAAATCCCCTGAGCCGAGGCCACGCCACCGAACGCCATCGCGGCGAGGGCGGTCGAGGTGAAGAGAAACTTCTTCATCTGTTTCCTCGTGGTCCTTAGTTTTGAAACCCATCTCAAATCCGGCTCGCCCGGATCAAGTGCATTTGTCATCACTCATCGGCGGGTGCAGGGTCAAGCGAATGGCGGCGCGGTCTTTACTTGTCCGCAATCCTGATGCAGCCGTGCCACAGTGACCCCCTTGCGCCACCGGCCGCCCATGTCCGCTTTGCACTTGCCGCTGCGGACGGCAGTCTCTATTCGTCTGCGGGACCGATGTTCTCTGGCCCGTGGACAGGCCCTTGCGACCGATGCGCACCTTTTCCCTCCTGTTTGTGACCGTACTGCTCGTTGGCTGCGGGCAGTCGGACACACGTACCGCCGACGAGCGTCTCGCGCAGCGTGACGCCGACGTCCGCCGCGAGTTCGACATGAGCGACGAGAGCTTCTTCGACCTCTTCCGGAGTTCCGGCGACCCGGAGCGCGGCGTCGTGGTCAACCGCTTCCTTTGGCAGGCGTCGCTCGACATCCTCGCCTTCCTGCCGCTGGAGACCGCGGATCCGTTCTCGGGCGTCATCACCACAGGCTGGGGCAATGTCGCCGGCACCGGCGCCTACCGGGTGACGGTGCTCATCTCGGAACCGGCGCTCGACGCGCGCTCGCTCAAGGTCGCGGCCTTCCGTGGCGGCGGCGCCAGCGGCACCCCCGTCACCGAGGCGCAGAACCGCGCGATCGAGGATGCGATCCTCACGCGGGCGCGCCAGCTTCGCATCGCCGCGTCCGGCCGGCAGTCCGCGCCGCCCGCCGGGCAGAACCTTACCTTCCTTGTGCCCGGCACGGCCGCGGCCCAGTAGGACCGCCTCCCATGTCCCGCTATGATGCCGCCGCCGTGGAGCCCAAGTGGCAGCGCGCCTGGGAAGACGCGAGCGTCTTCGCCGCGCGCCGCGACCCGTCGCGCCCGAAATACTACGTGCTCGAGATGTTCCCCTATCCGTCGGGGCGCATCCACATGGGGCATGTGCGCAACTACACCATGGGCGACGTGGTTGCGCGCCACAAGAGCATGAGCGGATTCAACGTCTTGCACCCCATGGGATGGGACGCGTTCGGTATGCCGGCCGAGAATGCGGCGATGGAGAGGGGCGTGCATCCGGGCACCTGGACGCGCGCCAACATCGACGCGATGCGCACCCAGATGAAGCCGATGGGCCTCTCGATCGACTGGACCCGCGAGTTCGCCACCTGCGATCCCGAGTACTACGGCCAGCAGCAGGCGCTGTTCCTCGACATGCTGGAGGCCGGGCTCGTCACGCGCAAGGCCGCCGTGGTCAACTGGGACCCCGTCGACATGACCGTGCTCGCCAACGAGCAG
>CAYLHK010000184.1:0-3884 GCA_964383295.1 uncultured Rhodovulum sp. | reverse complement strand
ACATGATGTTCCAGTCCTACGCCCTCTTCCCGCACATGAGCGTGGAGAAGAACGTGGCCTACGGGCTGATGCGCGACGGCATGGGCAGGGCCGAGGCGATGGAGCGGGTGACCGAGATGCTGCGCATGGTGCAGCTGGCGCCGCTGGCGGGCCGCAAGCCGCACCAGCTCTCCGGCGGCCAGCGGCAGCGCGTGGCGCTGGCGCGCGCGCTGGTCAAGCGCCCCAAGCTGCTGCTCCTCGACGAGCCGCTCGGCGCGCTCGACAAGAAGCTGCGCGAGGAGACCCAGTTCGAGCTGGTGCGCATCCAGGAGACGCTCGGCGTCACCTTCATCGTCGTGACCCACGACCAGGAGGAGGCGATGACGCTCTCGACCCGCATCGGGGTCATGGATGCGGGCGAGATCGTGCAGGTCGGCGAGCCGCCCGAGATCTACGAGCATCCGAACTCGCGCTTCGTCGCCGATTTCATCGGCTCGGTGAACCTCTTCGAGGGGCGCGTGACCGAGGACGAGCCCGACTACATCCGCATCGACGCTCCGGCGCTTGGCGGCGAGATCTACGTGGGCCACGGCGTCAGCTGCGCGCCGAACCAGCGCGTCTGGTTCGCGATCCGCCCCGAGAAGGTGCGTCTGACCCGTGAGCGCCCCGACCAGGCCGACAACCTCTTCGCCGGCATGGTCGAGGAAGTGGCCTACATGGGCAATCTCTCGATCTTCCGCGTGCGGCTCGACACCGGCACGCTGATGAAGGTGACCCGCGCCAACCTCAGCCGCTACGACGAGGATGCGCTGACCTGGGACGAGCGCTGCTGGGTGTCCTGGGAGGACACCGCCGGCGTGGTGCTGACCCAATGAGCGCGCTCATCGACCGGGTGCCGCCGCTGCGCTGGACCCAGGCCGGTCTGGCGCGGCTGGGGCTGACCGGGCGCGCGCTGGTGGTCGCCGTGCCGCTCCTGTGGCTGCTGGTGTTCTTCCTGATCCCCTTCCTGGTCGTCGCCAAGATCTCGGTCAGCGAGCCGGCGCTCGCCCAGCCGCCCTACCTGCCGCTCTGGGAATGGGACGGCCTGCGGCTGATCATCAACCTGAACTTCGAGAACTTCTCCTATCTCTTCGACGACCCGCTCTATCTGAACGCCTATATCTTCTCGATCCGCATCGCCTTCATCTCGGCGGTGATCGCGCTCTTCGTCGGCTACCCGATCGCCTATTACATCGCCCGCAGCCCCGAGCCGCGCCGCTCGGTGCTGCTGATGCTGGTGATCCTGCCGTTCTGGACCAGCTTCCTTTTGCGCGTCTACGCCTGGCAGGGGTTCCTGCGCTCGAACGGGGTGGTGAACAACTTCCTGATGTGGACCGGCATCATCGACCAGCCACTGGTGATGCTGCAGACCGATTTCGCCGTCTTTCTCGGCATCGTCTACACCTACCTGCCGTTCATGATCCTGCCGCTCTACGCCAATCTGGTGAAGCTCGACGAGAACCTGCTCGAGGCCTCGGCCGATCTCGGCGCGAGGCCCGTGATCACGTTCCTCCACATCACCCTGCCGCTGTCGATGCCGGGGGTGATCGCGGGCTTCATGCTGGTCTTCGTGCCCGCGATCGGCGAGTTCGTCATCCCCGAGATGCTGGGCGGGCCCGATACGCTGATGATCGGCCGGGTGCTCTGGAACGAGTTCTTCTCCAACCGCGACTGGCCGGTGGCCTCGGCGGTCGCCATGGCGATGCTGGTGGCGCTGGTGATCCCGATCATGATCCTGCGCACCGCGCAGGCCCGGACGGAGGACAAGTGATGCGCGCCTCCACCGTGCTCCTGATCGCCACGATCGCCGGCTTCGTGTTCCTCTATGCGCCGATCGTGTCGCTGATCGTCTTCAGCTTCAACGACAACCAGCTCGCCACCGTCTGGGGCGGGTTCTCCACCCGCTGGTACGCGCAGCTGTTCCGCGACCCGCAGATCCTCAGCTCGGCCTGGGTGAGCTTCCGCGTCGCCTTCGTCTCGGCGAGCCTCGCCGTCGCGCTCGGCACGCTGGCGGCCTTCGTGCTGGCGCGCTTCGGCCGTTTCCGCAGCCGCGCGCTCCTGACCGGCATGACCACGGCGCCGCTGGTCATGCCCGAGGTGATCACCGGCCTGTCGCTGCTGCTGCTCTTCGTCTCGATGGAGCAGCTCATCGGCTGGCCGCGGGGCCGGGGGATGCTCACCATCATCATCGCCCACGCGACCTTCGGCATGGCCTATGTGGCCGTGGTGGTGCAGTCGCGCCTGGTCGGCATGCAGCAGGACCTGGAGGAAGCCGCGATGGACCTCGGCGCCCGCCCGGTGCGGGTGTTCTTCGACATCACCCTGCCGGTGATCGCCCCCGCCCTGGTCGCGGGCTGGCTGCTCGCCTTCACCCTCTCGCTCGACGATCTGGTGATCGCGAGCTTCGTCACCGGGCCGGGCGCCTCGACCCTGCCGATGGTGATCTTCTCCAAGGTGCGCCTCGGCGTCAGCCCCGACATCAACGCGCTGGCCACGATCATCATCGTGGTGGTCGCGATCGGCGTCGGCTTTGCCACCTGGTACATGCGAAGGGCCGCACGCCGTGACTGAGGGTGAGAGCGCCTTCCTGGCGGGTGGCAACCGCGAGCACCGGGCCGAGATGACCTATGGCGGGGCGCTGTCCTTCCTGCGCCGGCGCTACACGCGCGAGCTTGCCGGCGTGGACGTGGCGGTGATGGGCGTGCCCTGGGATGCGGCGGTGACCAACCGCCCCGGCTGCCGGCTGGGGCCGCGGGCGATCCGCGCCGCCTCGACCCAGCTCGCCGAGCTGAACGCCTTCCCCTTCGGCTTCAACCTGCTGACCTCGCTGTCCATCGTGGACTGGGGCGATGCCTGGATCGACCCGCATCACCCCGAGACCGTGGCGCCGGCCATCGAGACGCAGGCGGCCGGGATCATCGCCAGCGGCGCGCGGCTGCTGACGCTGGGGGGCGATCACTTCATCACCTGGCCGCTTCTGCGGGCACATGCGGCGAAGCACGGGCCGCTGGCGCTGATCCATGTGGACGCGCACGGCGACCTCTGGCCCGACGATCCCGGCCGGATCGATCATGGCACGATGATGGGCCGCGCGATCCGCGAGGGGCTGGTGGACGCCGCCCGCTCGACCCAGATCGGCATCCGTACCTTCCACCATTCGGCCGAGGGGCTGGAGATCCTGACCGCGCCCTGGGTGCATCGCAACGGCATCGCGGCCGCGACCGAGGCCGCCGTGGCGCGGGCGGGCGACGGGCCGGTCTATCTCTCGTTCGACATCGACGCGCTCGACCCGGCCTTTGCGCCCGGCACCGGCACGCCTGTGCCCGGCGGGCTCGCGAGCTGGCAGGCGCTGGAGCTGATCCGCGGCCTCGGCACGCTCAACCTTGTCGGCATGGACCTGGTCGAGGTATCTCCGCCCTTCGACCATGCCGAGATCACGGCGCTCGCCGCCGCCCATATCGCCCATGACTGGCTCTGCGTACTGGCCGCCCAGATGGGTGCCCAGCCGGCGCCGGTGGGGCGCCTCTAGGAGCCACCCATGCCTCCCTCCGCCAAGCCGCGATCCAGCAAGACGCGCTCTGCCAAGCGCGCCCCCGAGACGCGCGCCGCGGACGCGCCGCGCGACGCGATCGCGCGCCTGCCCAACGCCTTCCGCGACTGGCAGGACGGCCGCCGCATCGAGGAGGTCGAGTGCATCGTTGCCGACGTCGCCGGCATCTCGCGCGGCAAGGCCATGCCCTTTGCCAAATTCGCCCGCGAGGATCGGATGTTCCTGCCGACCTCGATCTTCCACCAGACGATCTCGGGCGACTACGTCGACATGCACGACGCCATGCAGTGGACCGAGTCCGACATGGTGCTGAAGC
>CAYLHK010000183.1:0-3902 GCA_964383295.1 uncultured Rhodovulum sp. | reverse complement strand
GCGCCTTCGAGAGCTTCGTCTTCGCCGACGGCATGTACGGCCAGAGCCTGATCGATTCCGTCGGTTCGGAGATCAACGGTAAGGTCATCGGGACCCTGCCCGGCACCGAGGGCGAGGGCGCGACGCTCTTCGCCGACGTTGCGGCGGCGGGCGGGCTCGATCCGACCGGCACCTACATTCCCGAGAGCTACGATGCGGCGGCGCTGATCTCGCTCGCCATCGCTGCCGGCGGCTCGGCCGATCGCACCTCGATCCGCGACCACATCCTCGAGGTTGCGAACGAGCCGGGCGAGCCGATCTATCCCGGCGAGCTTGCCAAGGCGCTCGAGCTCCTGGCCGCGGGGACCGAGATCAACTACGAGGGCGCCTCGGGCGTCGAGCTGATCGGCCCGGGCGAGGCGGCCGGATCGTACCGGGTCTACGAGATCCAGGACAGCGCCCCGGTCACGCTCGGCTTCCGCTGAGATCCGACGGCGGCCAATGCCGGCCCGCGCGTCCCGCGGGCCGGATACCTCCCGGGAGCCTATCGCCCAGATGATCCGTGTCGAGGACCTGCATCTGCACTTCGGCGGCATCCGAGCCGTGGACGGGGCCTCGATCGATATTGCCAAGGGGTCCATCACCGGCCTGATCGGCCCGAACGGTGCCGGCAAGTCCACGCTCTTCAACGTCATCGCCGGCCTCTATCGCCCCACGTCCGGGCGCGTCTTTCTCGACGGCGAGGAGATCACCGGCCTTGCCCCGCATGCGCTCTTCCACAAGGGCCTGCTGCGTACCTTCCAGATCGCGCATGAGTTCTCGACGCTGACAGTGCGCGAGAACCTGATGATGGTCCCCGCCGAACAGCCCGGCGAGCGGCTCTGGGACGCCTGGTTCCACGGCGGCCGGGTGCGCGAGCGCGAGGCCGAGGTGCGCGCCCGGGCCGACGAAGTGATCGAGTTCCTCGAAATCTCTCATGTCGCCGACGAGCGCGCGGGCAATCTCTCCGGCGGGCAGAAGAAGCTGCTCGAGCTCGGCCGCACGATGATGGTCGACGCCAAGATCGTTTTCCTGGACGAGGTCGGCGCCGGCGTGAACCGCACGCTGCTCAACACCATCGGCGACGCGATCCTGCGGCTGAACCGCGAGCGCGGCTACACCTTCTGCATGGTCGAGCACGACATGGACTTCATCGGCCGGCTCTGCGACCCGGTGATCGTCATGGCCGAGGGCAGGGTACTGACCGTCGGCGCGCCCGGCGAGGTGATGAAGAACGAGGCCGTCATCGAGGCCTATCTCGGCCGCGGCCTCAGGAACAAGCCGGCGCGGGTGCGCGCATGAGTTACCTGATCGGCGAGAACATGACGGGCGGCTACGGCGGCGCCGATATCCTGCACGGCTGCACAATCGGCGTCGAGAAGGGCGAGATCGCTGTGATCGTGGGCCCGAACGGCGCCGGCAAGTCCACCGCCATGAAGGCGATATTCGGAATGCTCGGGCTGCGCGAGGGCGCCGTGCGCCTCGACGGCCGCGACATCACCGCCCTGACGCCCCAGGAGCGCGTCCATGCCGGCATGGGCTTCGTGCCGCAGACCTCCAACGTCTTCACCTCGATGAGCGTCGAGGAGAACCTGGAGATGGGCGCCTATATCCGCGACGACGATTTCTCCGGGACCATGGCGCAGGTCTTCGACCTCTTCCCGATCCTGAAGGAGAAGCGCCGCCAGCCGGCGGGCGAGCTCTCGGGCGGCCAGCGTCAGCAGGTGGCCGTGGGTCGCGCGCTGATGACGCGGCCCAAGGTTCTGATGCTCGACGAGCCGACCGCCGGCGTCTCGCCCATCGTCATGGACGAGCTCTTCGACAAGATCATCGAGATCGCCGCCACCGGCCTCGCGATCCTGATGGTCGAGCAGAACGCGCGGCAGGCGCTCAACATCGCCGACCGCGGCTATGTGCTGGTGCAGGGCCGCAACCGCTATACCGACACCGGCGAGGCCCTGATGGCCGACCCGGAGGTCCGCCGCACCTTCCTCGGGGGCTGAGATGGAGAACTTCCTCAACGCCACCGTGCTCTTCTCCAACTTCGTGCTGGTGCCCGCCATCGCCTATGGCGCGCAGCTGTCGCTTGGTGCGCTTGGGGTCACGCTGATCTACGCGGTGCTGCGCTTTTCGAACTTTGCCCATGGCGATACGATGGCCTTCGGCACCGCGGTGGTCGTGCTGGTGACGTACTGGTTGCAGAGCCAGGGGATCGGGCTCGGCCCGCTGCCGACGGCGCTGATCGCGCTGCCGGTCGGCATGCTTGCCGCCTCGGTGCTCGTGCTCACGACCGATCGGCTGGTCTACCGCTTCTACCGCAAGCAGCGCAGTGCCGGCGTGATCTTCGTGATGGCGAGCGTCGGCGTGATGTTCATCTACAACGCGGTGACCCGGTTCATCGTCGGCACCGACGACCGCCGTTTCGAGGACGGCGAGCGCTTCCTGATCCGGGTGCCCGAATTCCGCGAATGGACGGGCCTTGAGCAGGGCCTCGCCATCCGCACCAGCCAGGTGCTGACGGTGGTGGTGATGATCGTCGTGGTTACCGCGGTCTTCTGGTTCCTGCAGCGGACCCGCACCGGCAAGGCGATGCGCGCCTTCTCCGACAACGAGGATCTCGCACTCCTGTCCGGTATCAATCCCGACCGGGTCGTGGCGATCACCTGGATCCTGGCGGCCTGCCTCGCCACGATTGCGGGCGTGCTCTACGGGCTCGACAAGTCGTTCCGCCCGTTCACCTATTTCCAGCTATTGCTGCCGATCTTCGCCGCCGCGATCGTGGGCGGTATCGGTCAGCCCTTCGGTGCGATCGCCGGCGGGTTCATCATCGCGCTCTCCGAGGTGACGGTGACCTACGCCTATCGCGGCGTGCTCACCTATTTCCTGCCCGAGGGCTGGATGCCGGCGGGCCTGGTGCAGTTGCTCTCGACCGAATACAAGTTCGCGGTCTCCTTTATCATTTTGGTCGTCGTGCTGCTGGTTCGACCAACCGGCATATTCCGGGGGCGCGTGATATGACCGGAGCCACCCGTATCGTTGCCCTCTATGCGGTCATGGCGCTCCTGATCATTGCCGTGGGCGTGTTCCAGAGCTGGATCGTGGCGCTGACGATCCTCAACCTCTGCCTGATCTCGGCAATCATGTCGCTCGGCGTGAACATCCAGTGGGGGTACGCCGGGCTCTTCAACGTTGGCATCATGGGCTTCGCGGCGCTTGGGGGCGTGGCGGCGGTCCTGGTCTCCATGCCTCCCACCCCCGGCGCGCTCGGAGCCGGCGGCTGGAACCTGGGTCTGGCGGCGCTTGCCATCGTCGGCACGCTCGGCGCCGCGCTCTTCGTGCGCGAGCGGGCGCCCGCGTCGCTGCGTGGCGTGGCGGGCCTGCTGACGGTACTCGCCGGCTATATCGTCATGCGCATCTTCCTCGATCCGGCCAGTGCCGCGATCGAGGCGGTCAATCCGGCCGCAACCGGCTATCTCGGCGGGCTCGGGCTGCCGATCATCCTCTCCTGGGGCGTGGGCGGGCTCTTTGCCGCGGGGGCCGCCTATCTCGTTGGCAAGATCACCCTCGGCCTGCGCTCGGACTACCTCGCCATCGCCACGCTCGGCATCTCCGAGATCATTCTCGCCGTGCTGCGCAACGAGAACTGGCTGACGCGAGGCGTGAAGAACGTAACCGGCCTCCCGCGGCCGCTCCCCGACGAGCGGGTACTGCAGCAGATGGACTGGGTGCGCGACCTCGGCCTGCAGTTCGGCACCAATCCCGCCACCGCGGCGGCGATCGTATCGCGGCTGGGATATGCGCTCCTGTTCACTGCCGTACTCATGGTTGTGCTCTGGCTGGCCGAGCGCGCACTGAACTCGCCCTGGGGCCGGATGATGCGCGCG
>CAYLHK010000182.1:0-4069 GCA_964383295.1 uncultured Rhodovulum sp. | reverse complement strand
CCTCGAATGGGGACCGGACAACCGCACCACCGGCCTGCGGGTGCCGATCTCCTCGCCCGCCGGGCGGCGGGTGGAGAACCGGGTGGTGGGCATGGACTGCAACCCCTATCTGGCGCTCGCAGCCTCGCTCGCCTGCGGCTATCTCGGCATGGTGGCGCATATGAAGCCGCGCGAATCCGTCACCGGCGAGGCCTACAACAAGCCCTGGGCGCTGCCGCGCGACCTTCTGCATGCGCTCGAGCTCTTCGAGGAGGGCAAGGAGATCGTCGAGGTTCTTGGCACCGACTTCTGCAATCTCTACCGCGCGATCAAGCGCAGCGAGCTCGAGACCTTCCTGCAGGTGATCAGCCCATGGGAGCGCGACCACCTGCTGCTGAACGTATGAGGGCGGCGCCGAAGCCTGCGGGCGGCGGCGCCGCCCGCGAGGTTGATATCGGGTTAACGCTCAAAATATTATGCAATGAAAACAAGCCTTTACGCGGATGCTCAACGTTGAGCATCCGCTGATGGACCTGCTCACCGCCAACGACCGCCCCGGCGAATACCCCGCAAGCTGGTACGCGGCCACCGCGACCCCGCTGGCGCCCTTCCCCCCGCTCGAGGGCGAGACCCGGGCCGATGTCTGCGTGATCGGCGGCGGCTACACCGGCCTCTCGGCGGCGCTTCATCTGGCCGAGGCCGGTCTCGACGTGGTGCTTCTGGAGGCCAACCGTGTCGGCTGGGGCGCTTCGGGGCGCAACGGCGGGCAGGTCGGATCGGGCCAGCGCCAGGACCAGGACTGGCTGGAGCGCACCGTCGGACTCGACCGCGCCCGCGCGCTCTGGGACATGGGTGAGGATGCCAAGGCGCTGGTCCGCGAGCTGATCGCCCGCCACGCCATCGCCTGCGACCTCGCCCCCGGCATCGTCTATGCCGCCCACAAGCCCGCCTATGCGCCCGAATATCAGGCCTATGCCGAGAAGCTCATCCGCGACTACGGCTATGCCGAGGCCGAGCCGCTCGACCGCGCCGGCATCCGCGCGCTGCTCGGCAGCGACGCCTATCACGGCGGCTATCTCGACCGCGGCGCCGCGCATCTCCATCCGCTGAACTACGCCCTCGGCCTCGCCCGCGCCGCGACCACCGCCGGCCTGCGCCTGCACGAGGCGAGCCGCGTCACCGGCATCACGCCCGGCGATCCCGCCCGCGTGACAACCACCACCGGCATCGTCACCGCACCCTTCGTCATCCTCGCCACCAACGGGTATCTGGGCGACCTCGCCCCGGAGGTCGCCGCACGGGTGATGCCGATCAACAACTTCATCGCCGCGACCGAACCGCTCGGCCCCGAGCGCGCCGCCGAGCTCATCCGCGACAACCGCGCCGTGGCCGACAGCCGCTTCGTGGTGAACTACTTCCGTCTGACCCCCGATCACCGCCTGCTCTTCGGCGGCGGCGAGAGCTATGGCTGGCGCTTTCCGGACGACATTGCCGGCGTGGTGCGCCCGCGGATGGAGGCGATCTATCCGCAGCTCGACGGCGTCGGCATCACCCATGCCTGGGGTGGCACGCTCGCGATAACCGTCAACCGCATGCCCGCCTTCCAGCGGCTCGCGCCGAACGTGCTCTCGGCCGCCGGCTATTCCGGCCACGGTGTGGCGCTGGCCACCCTGGCGGGCAAGGCGATGGCCGAGGCCCTGCGCGGCAGCCCGGCCCGCTTCGAGCTGATCGCCGGCATCCCCCAGCGCCGCTTTCCCGGCGGGGCGGCACTGCGCCATCCGCTGCTGGTGCTCGCGATGAGCTGGTACGCGTTGCGCGACCGATTGTGATCGGGGCGGGCGCCGGTATCGCGGAACCGGCGGCCGTGCTACGGATTGCCCTGTGGGTATCCGATCACAGGGAGTGGACGAATGAGCTTTGGGAACATTCTGGGGCAGATCCTGCAGGACGGTCTCGGCCAGGCCCCGCAGACCCGCGACCGCGTCGCGACCTCGGGCCGTAACCTGGAGAGCGCCGGCGGCGGCATCGACGGGATCTTCGGCCAGATCCAGGACGCGCTCGGCAAGGCCGGGATCAACACTGCCGGCGCCGGCCAGGCGGCAGGCGGCTTTGCCGACAAGGCCCGCGACTTCCTGAAGCAGGATCAGGTCGGCGGCCTCAGCGGCGGCCAGATCGGCGGCATCGGCGCGCTCGCCGGCGCGATCCTCGGCGGCGGGCTCGGCGGCGCGGCCCGCGGCGGCGCCATGGCCGTTCTGGGCACCCTGGCGCTCGGCGCGCTGAAGGCCGCCCAGGCGAAGGGCGCCGGGCAGGCACCGGACATATCCGGCGGCGGCATCAGCCTCGATGCGCAGGAGGTGAAGTCGCTGGTCGGACCCGACACCGAGCGGCTGGTGCTGCAGGCGATGATCACCGCCGCCAAGGCCGACGGCAACATCGACCGCAGCGAGATGGAGAAGGTCGTCCAGCGGCTCGGCACCGACGAGGTCACCGCCGAAGAGAAGGCCTTCGTGATGGAGGAGCTGAACAAGCCGATCGACATTCAGGCACTGGCCCGCGGCGCGCAGACCAAGGCGCAGGCGGCCGAGATCTATGCCGCCTCGCTGCTCGCCATCCATGTCGATACGCCCGAAGAGGTGGCCTACTTGCGCGACCTCGCCGCGGCGCTGGATCTCGACGGCGCGACGGTCGCCGAGCTTCACCGGCTGACCGGCGCGCCCGCCTGATATCGGCGCGCTGAAACGTCACGCGGGGGCCCTGAGGCCCCCGCAAGTCGCTCGTCCCGGTCGTCAGTCGATTCCCATGATCTTACGGACCTGGCCCTGCTTGATCTCGTCGGTCTCGTTGCTGGACAGCACGTTCTGCAACTCGAGCGACTGCTCCTCGGTAATCACCCAGTCCGCCGGCATGAAGCCAAGCGAGATCAACTGCGCGCTGACCGCATCGTCGAGCTGCGCCTGCGCGAGCGCCGGGGCGCCAGCCAGCAGCGAAACCGACAGAAGCGCCGCCGACGCGGCTGCGATAGCTTTGTTTTTCACGACGGTACCTTTCCAATCATCTGTTAAAGAGACCTGCGCGCATCCGGCACGTCTCGCACAGTCAACGGACAAGGGCGCCTTCCGTTCCGCACCGCCTCCGCACCGCCGCCCGCGCGAGGCGGCGGGGTCCGGAGACCGATGACGGTCTCCGGGGGCGTACGGCGAGGGCGCTACTCGGCGCCTGCGATCTCCTTGATCTGATCGACCTTGGTGTCATCGCTCTCGGTGCTGTTGAGGACATTCTCGATCTGCAGCACCTGTTCCTCGGTCAGGACCCAGCCGGTCGGATCAAGATCGAGTGCGGCGAGTTGGTCCATGACCTCGGCGGCCAGCTGGGCCTGCGCGCTCGCCGGCGCGCCGGCGAGCAGGGTAAGCGACACGAGTGCGGCCGACGTGGCCGCAAGGAATTTGCTAAGCACGACTGATCCTTTCTGTGTCGGAAGGTTCAAGAATCCGGGACTGGATCACGTTCGCACGGCAACCGCCAAAATGCGGCAGCACCCAGCTCCGGCAGCGCGATCATATTACTCGCGCAGAACTCTGCAAAGCCCGCCACAGGCTGGCAGCACGTCTCGCTCACTTGTGATCCCGCCCCCCAGGCGACATATCTCGGGACGATGGAAAAGCTTCCCTTTGCGCCCTCGCAGGCCCATGCCGCGCTCGGCCCCGCCTTCTACGACCCGGTGCGCCCGGCGGCGTTCCCGCAGGCCATCCCGCGTTTCGCCAACCACAGATGGGCGGCGCGGGTCGGCCTCGACGACCCCGACGAGGCCGGCTGGATCGCTCGCTTCGCCCGCTTTGAACCGCTGCCCGGGTCGTTTCCCGAGCCGCTGGCGCTGCGCTACCATGGCCACCAGTTCCGGGCCTACAACCCCGACCTCGGCGACGGCCGCGGGTTTCTATACGCCCAGCTCCATGACCTCGAAGACGACCGCCTGCTCGACCTCGGCACCAAGGGTTCCGGCACCACGCCATGGTCGCGCACCGCCGACGGGCGGCTGACGCTGAAGGGGGGCGTGCGCGAGATCCTCGCCACCGAGATGCTGGAGGCGCTC
>CAYLHK010000181.1:0-4139 GCA_964383295.1 uncultured Rhodovulum sp. | reverse complement strand
GATCTCGGCGGCTTGGATCGACATTATCCGACCTCTTTCATGACGTTCTGGAGACTTGCGAGCCGGGAGCGAATGGAGGTGTCGATCATGCGCGACCCCACCTTCACCACCAGTCCGCCGATCAGGCTCTCGTCCACGGTGACATCGAGCGCGACATCCTTGCCGATCTGCTTGCGCAGCGTCTCGACGAGGGCGGTGGTCTGCGCATCGCTGAGCGGCCGGGCAGCGGTGACCTCGGCCGTGACCTGCCCGCGGTGGTCGGCGATCAGCGCCCCGAGCTGGGCGATCACCCCCGGAAGCACGAACAGGCGGCGGTTGTGGGCCATCAGGCCGAGCGTGTTCGTAACTTCGCGCCCGAAGCCCATGCTGGTGGCCAGCGCATGGACGGCGCGGGCCTGCTCGTCGCGCGTGTAGATCGGCGAGTTGAGGAGCTGGCGAAGGTCGCCGCTCTCGGCGATCGCCGCCTCCAGCGCCGTCACATCCGCCTCGACCTTGTCGAGCACCCCGTCATCGCGGGCGATCTCGAACAGGGCGGTCGCATAGCGCCCTGCAACTCCTGAGGTCAGCGATGTGGAGCTGGACACGTGCACCCTTCCGATGTTGACGATTCCGGACAAAGAAGCCCGAAAAATCGGGGGCTTACAGCGCAGACAGCCTGCCCCCCGGCAAAACCGTGGCGGTGATAGCAGAGCCTTTGCTGCGTGGCAATACGTAGGGGCCGGCCTAATTTCCGCCAATGAAAGAAGATGCCGCGCGCCTGGTCACGGGGCGAGCGGACCGCAGGCGATGCCGCAGGCGCGTCCGCAGGCCTTCGCTGTCCCGGCGAATCCCGCGGCTGCGGCCGGTGACCGGCTCGGGCTTGGGACCGGTCAGCCCCTCCAGCACCTCCAGCGGCCCGGGCACGAACACCTTGGTCCCCGACTGACGCGGCGTGGCATAGACCTGTTTGGCGGCCTCGACGATCAGCGCCCCCGCCAGCAGCCGCGGCTCGAACCGCCGGCCGAGCCGCTCCCAGAAATGCGCGGTCTGCAGCCAGAACCGGCGGTGCGACGGCGGCGCGTAGAGCGCCGCGGCCTGGCGGACCGGCTGCAGGCGGTGGCGGCGCAGCTGCGTCTCGAGCTGGCCGAAGCTGTAGGGCCGCCCGAAGCCGAAGGGGGTGGCGTCGCGCCTGGCCCAGATCCCGGCCCGGTTCGGCACGATGAAGACGATGCGCCCGCCCGGGGCCAGCACGCGCCACATCTCGTCGAGCAGCGCGTCGGGTCGCTCGCATGTCTCGAGCCCATGCGCCACGATCAGCCGGTCGATGCTTCCCGCGGCGATCGGCCAGGCCGTCTCCTCGACCAGCGCGCAGACATTCGGCGCGCCGGCGGGCCAGGGCATCACCCCCTGCTGGTCGGGCATGAGCGCCACCACGCGCGCCGCATCCGCAAGAAAGGGTCTGAGGACCGGTGCCGCGAAGCCGAACCCCGCGACGGACAGGCCGCGCGTTTCCGGCCACAGCCCGCGCAGCGCCTCCTGGAGGGCCCGCTGGGCCGAGCGGCCCAGGCGCGTGCGGTAGTAAAATGCGCGCAGATCCACTACGTCCAGATGCATGGCCCGATCCTATCCGATCCGCGGCTGTTGCGCCAACCCGCTCCCAGGACCTCATTCATGACCCTCGACATCACGATCATCCCCTGCCTCTCCGACAACTACGCCTACCTGCTGCGCGATGCCGCGACCGGCAAGGTTGGCCTCGTGGATGCGCCCGAGGCGGGGCCCATCGCGAAGGCCCTCAAGGCGAAGGGATGGGGACTGGAGCTGATCCTGATCACCCACCACCACGACGACCACATCGCGGGCGTGGCCGAACTGCGCGAGGCCTTCGGCGCCGAAGTCGTCGGCGCGGCCGCCGATCGGCACCGGTTGCCGGCGCTGGACCGTGCGCTGGCACCGGGCGACACCGTCGCGCTCGGCGAGAGCGTGGCCGACGTCTATGATGCCTCGGGCCACACGGTGGGTCATGTCGCCTACCACTTTGCCGAGGCGGAGGCGCTGTTCTCGGCCGACAGCCTGATGGTGATGGGATGCGGACGGTTGTTTGAAGGCTCGCCCGACACTATGTGGCAGACGCTCTCCCAGTTCGCGGCGCTCCCCGGTGCGACACGGGTCTACTCCGGCCACGAATATGCCGAGGGCAACCTGCGCTTCGCGCTATCAGTCGATGCCGCCAACTCGGCGCTGACCGCGCGTGCGGAGGAGATCGAACGGCTGCGTGCCGCGGGCAAGCCCACGGTGCCGGCGCGCCTCGATCTTGAGCGGGCGACGAATCCGTTCCTGCGGGCGGTGGACGCGGACATGAAGGCGGCCGTCGGGCTTTCGGGCGCCACGGATGCCGAGGTCTTCGCCGAGCTGCGCCGCAGGAAGGACAGTTTCTGACCACCGCGGATCGCAGCGCGATCAGCGGGGTCACATTAACTAAAATTTTTGCCGTCGCGAAGCGCTTCCCACACATTCTCCCTTGAAGCGTGGGGAATATCACCGAAGTTTAACGGGTGACGGGCAGGATCTCGGGACCCTGCCCGTGCCGGACCCCAAGCCGGCAGCCCATGACCGGAAGGATGCGGATGATGCCGTCGTTCTCGAGCACTCTCGAAGCCGCAATTCACAACGCCCTCGGGCATGCCAACACGCGCAAGCACGAACTCGCGACGCTCGAGCATCTTCTGCTCGCGCTGCTCGACGAGCCCGATGCCGCGCGCGTCATGAAGGCCTGCGGCGTCGATCTCGAGAAGCTACGCAAGACCGTGGTCGCGTTCCTCGACGAGGAACTCGACGCGCTCATCTCGGATATCGACGGATCGGAGGCCGCCCCCACGACCGGCTTCCAGCGGGTGATCCAGCGCGCGGCGATCCATGTCCAGAGTTCGGGCCGCTCCGAGGTGACCGGCGCCAACGTGCTGGTCGCGATCTTCGCCGAGCGCGAGAGCCATGCCGCCTATTTCCTGCAGGAGCAGGACATGACCCGCTACGACGCGGTCAACTATATCAGCCATGGCGTCGCCAAGGATCCGTCCTATGGCGAGCCGCGCCCGGTGAAGGGCGCCGAGGCGGCGCAGGAGTCGCGGGCCCAGCAGAGCCACGGCAACGGCAAGGAGGCCGAGGAGACGGCGCTGCAGAAGTTCTGCGTCGATCTGAACGAGAAGTCGCGGCGCGGCGGGGTCGACCCGCTGATCGGGCGCGACCTCGAGGTCGAGCGCTGCATCCAGGTCCTGTGCCGGCGGCGCAAGAACAACCCGCTGCTCGTGGGCGATCCCGGCGTGGGCAAGACCGCGATCGCCGAGGGGCTGGCGAAGAAGATCGTCGACGGCGACACGCCCGACGTGCTCGCCGACACCACGATCTTTGCCCTCGACATGGGCGCGCTCCTCGCGGGCACGCGGTATCGCGGCGATTTCGAGGAACGGCTGAAGGCGGTGATGAAGGAGCTGGAGGCGCATCCGAACGCGATCCTCTTCATCGACGAGATCCACACGGTGATCGGGGCCGGCGCGACGAGCGGCGGGGCGATGGATGCGTCGAACCTCCTGAAGCCGGCGCTGCAGTCGGGCGGCCTGCGCTGCATGGGCTCGACCACCTACAAGGAGTACCGCCAGCACTTCGAGAAGGACCGCGCGCTCGCGCGGCGGTTCCAGAAGATCGACGTCAACGAGCCGACGGTCGAGGATGCGTTCAAGATCCTCAAGGGGCTGAAGCCCTATTTCGAGGACCACCACGACGTGCGCTACACCCAGGATGCGATCCGGGCGGCGGTGGACCTGTCGGCGCGCTACATCCATGACCGCAAGCTGCCGGACAAGGCGATCGACGTGATCGACGAGGCCGGCGCGGCGCAGCATCTGCTGCCCGAGAGCAAGCGGCGCAAGACGATCTCCCAGAAGGAGATCGAAGCGGTGGTGGCGAAGATCGCCCGCATCCCGCCGAAGAGCGTCTCCAAGGATGATGCCGAGGTGCTGAAGGACCTCGACTCCACCCTGAAGCGCGTCGTCTTCGGCCAGGACAAGGCGATCGAGGCGCTGGCCTCGGCGATCAAGCTCAGCCGTGCGGGTCTGCGCGAGCCGGAGAAGCCGATCGGCAACTACCTGTTCACCGGCCCGACC
>CAYLHK010000180.1:0-4197 GCA_964383295.1 uncultured Rhodovulum sp. | reverse complement strand
GGCGTGGCCTTGAGCGCGGCCAGGCGCGCGGGGATGGGATCGGGCTTGTTCATGCATTTCTCCGGTGCGTTGGAGTTGCATGACGGCATTGGTCGGGCGGATAGTGTAGGCAACGTTCTCCAGTATCCTCAGATACTTCGCCCCCATCCCGCATCCGTAGCCGAACCAGCCCGAGCGCCAACAGACCGCATAATTCGGCACGGCGCTCTGCGGGCGTCATCTGGTCGGGCGGGAGCGGATTGGGGCGTTTCATGCGGGCCTCGGAGCAGTCGTCTCCTCTGGCCTCTACTCGTCGATGTCAGAAAGCGTCCCAGCCAATCCCGCACAGGTTGAAGAATCGATCAAAAGAACGTAACAGGAACACTTGTCTTGCAGGAAAGGGGATTCGTCGTGGCCGGCAATTTGAAGAAGTTCGTGAACCCCCGGTTCATCAAGACCATTGATCTCGCCCTGATGAAGCCGCTGCTGGCGCGGCATGAGGGCAAGTACAAGGGCTTCTCCGTCGACCTGCTGGACCAGGAGGAGGATGTCGCCCGCGAGGCGCTGGAGAAACTGCTGACCGGCGCCGAGGACAGCTATCCCGAGGGGCTGCGCGGCGATCTGCACCGCATCGCGGAACTGGGCGATGCCCGCGGCCTCGAGATCATCCAGGCGCAGGCTGCCCGTCAGGGCGTCGATCTGTTCCCCGACATGAAGACCGGCGACGAGGACGCGCCGAACAAGGCGCATGATCCCAAGCACATCGCCGTCCGGGTGTTTCTGGAGCATCCCGACCTGTTCGACGCGGCCGCGGACCACATGGCGATGCTCACCGCCGACCGCCTGCATGAATATGCCGGGCGGGAACGTGGCGTCGCGATCGATCTGACGGCGGAGAAGGTCGAGGCGTTCCGGACGGCCGTTGCCGCGCTCTTCCGTGACGCCTTTCTCGGGGACTACTGCCGGGTGGGCGACTACGACGACGATGACGAGATCAACCTCGTGGTCAGCCACGGCTCCATGGTCTCGACCATGCCGGTCGTCGAGGGCCAGGTCGAACGGGTCATCAGCGTGCGCCAGATTTCCCACGCCGTGCTGCGATACTCCGAGAACACCGGCATGCTGCGACTGGCGCGCATCCGGAAGGCGCATCAGCCCGAGATCGCGGAACTCTTCGCCTCGATCATCCTCGACAGGCCCGGCTTCTTCGACGGCGACGATGCGCAGGACCTCTATACCCTGCGCCCGGTCGAACTGGCCGGACCGGGCTTCGCCTTCGACGCCGCCTACGATCCACTGATCGACAAGGTGCTGATCATCGAGGCGGCGGCCGACCTGATGGCGCCCGGCAAGAAGGGGTATCCCCGCGTGGTGCGCACGCTGCGGTCGCGGGATCTCGGCGGTGATGCGCTCCAGCATTTCGACAGCACACCGGTCTCGTTCGGCGGCGCCTGGCGGCTGGGCGAGCTCGTGTTCCGGATCCTGTTCAAGGGTGACGGCAAGCGCCAGCCGCAGGTCACGGTCAAGCTGCGGCCCCCGGGCGTCGTGCAGTTCCGCCGTACCCAACATGAGGCGCGGGTGATGAAGCTGATCGAGCGGAACGGGCTGATGAATGACCGAGACGATTTTGAGGTTGTTGACGCGGCTGAGTGAGGCTGGCGACGACGCAATCCTGCCCGGCGAGCTTGCCGCGCCGTTCTTTGGTCCGGTCTTCGGCCGGCTGCTGGCGAAACGTGTCCTCGTCGAACAGGCGCCGCTCGCCGACTGGGACGTCTGCGACGGCTGCGAATGCGGGCTCCCCTGTCGGCCGATCCGGAAAGCGGGCGATGGATATCGTGCTGAATGCCCGCTCGACCGCCGGCAGGACATCGATCTCACCGAGGACGATCTGCGCGTGTTCCGCATTGGTGGTGACGCGCTGGCATCCGTGATCGGCGCGGCGGCAGGGTTCAGCGTTGCCCCGAAGCTGGCGGCGGAGAAGGTCTGGCGGCTCGGCGATACGCCAACGGGTCGGGCGGTGTTTCTGTCACTGGAGCCTGCAGCCATGACCGGCGACGGCATCATCGCATCGTTGCGCCAAGCAGCGCAGGGCTCGGACGTCACGATCCTCGCGCCGCAGTTGCCCGAGGAGATTGCCCGGCGACACCAGGATGCGGGCTTTCATCTGGTCGAAACCCTCGCGGTGCTGATTCCTGCCTCGGATGGCCTCGGCGTCGCAATCGATGTCGCGGCTCTGGCGCCGGTTCCGCTGGCGCCCGTGCTTCGTGTGCGAAGGGCAACGACCGAGGTTCAATGGGACAGTCGCTCCGTCATTCTGTCGCGTCAGATTTTCCCCGTGTTCGAACGCCTGCTGGAGAAAGCGATGTCGCGCGATCAGGTCGCCTCCGGAGCCCATGTCGAAGGCACGACGGCGCGCGAGGCCAAGGATCTAATCCGCGAGCTGCGCGACGCGTTCAAGGCTGCGGGGTTCACCGATGCCGAGAGCAAGGCCCTGATCATGACCGTCCGAGGAAGGGGCTACCGTCTAGGCGTCGTCGCTGCGGACATCGTTGTTGAAGACTGAACCGGTACCGTTCACCTACTTCAGGTAGGCTTTGAGAGCATTGACATCGGAAACATCCGGCATTCTGTGGATCATTCGATGGCAATTTGCGCAAAGGACTGCCAGATCGGATATCTTCAATTGTCGCGTCTCGAAGCTTTCCGCGTATGGTACCTTGTGATGAACTTCAAAAATCGACGCACGAACGTTGTCGGTGTGCGTTATATTGCAGCATTCACATCTAAGGCCGTATTCATGAAGCGCCATTGCTCGAGCCTTGGAGCTGCGCTCAACACTACTTGTCCATTTCCTTCGTTTTTTCTCACTGCGGAATGTTTGCTGGATTCCTGCGACCAAACCTTCAAACCAACGGACCCAAGCAGAATCCTCGTTCCCGTAGAGAACTGGAAACTGGCCGGATGGTCTAGGCTGTAGCTCGTCGTGTCTGTTGCCCGCTGGGATCAGAAATGCATTTTCGGGCTGCACCTTCACTCTGCAATAGATCGGTGAACTGCCGGCTTCAAGATTATCAGGGTGCCTAATCGGATGCGAAAAGACCGTCGCATTCCTGTAATATCCGCACAACACACCGCTACTGATGAATATTACTGTGACGTTGGAGACTTCCGCGTCGCCTCTATTGCCACCCAGCCTGCTTAAGTCACCTCCACCTTCTTTCGGAAGGTAGCCATAAATGAACCCATCTGATGCGACCGAAAAGTTATGGATTTCATGGGGAACCTTGCCGCTTCGGCCATACCCCATGACTGGATCTGCAGATAGGTTCTCCCCGTCAAAGCGGGAAAAGTTTTCTACGCGCGCCAACAAGTATGTCATTTTAACCGCTCAATAGAATTTCAAAAATTGATTGTGGTTCATTTTTTCGAGGACAGCGGATGTTTCTTTCGTGGTTCGCGATTCTGTCGCCGATAGCCAGCATAGCCTCGAAACCGAACAGTAACAAAGGGATGAGACGGGTCGATTGCGCCCGCAGTATCCGAGTGACCAGCAACCACGGCAACAGCCTTGGAGCCGACCAAGGCATGAACAGGCGTAGCTGGTCTTCTGCCCGACTGGCTCTCTAACGCGGCCGGACCCACCAAACCCCCACCTTATTCCCACCCCGTTCCCACCTGCACGCCGACCGCATCCGGCACTTTGGGCTCATCAGAAACGATGACCGAGGCGCACAGCGATGCAGATCGAACTCTCCCCCGACGACATTGAAACCATCATCCACGAGGCCGATGCGGCGGCACAGCGGCTGCGGCGCAAGCTGTGCCTGCCGGTCTGCGAGCGTGAGGATCTGGGCCAGGATCTCCTGGTCGATCTCCTGCGCCGCTTGCCCGCCTACGATCCCTCTCGGGGCAGCATCGGCGCCTTCGCCAACATCGTGCTGCGCAACCAGTCCTCGCGGATCGCGATGCGCCATCACCGCCAGCGCCGTGCGCAGGGTGGGTCGCTGCTCTCGCTCGAGGTTCCGCTGGCCGGAACCCGCGAGCCGGTCGGCGACACGCTGACCGAGGACGACGGGCTTGCCGCCTGGCACGGCCAGACCTGCTGCGCCGCGGCCGTCACCGAACTTCACCACGCCCTGCAGGCTGCCCTCGCGCGGCTCCCTGCCGAGGATCGCCGGTTCTGCGCGGCGCTGGCGCATTACCCCGTCACCGCGCTCG
>CAYLHK010000179.1:0-4226 GCA_964383295.1 uncultured Rhodovulum sp. | reverse complement strand
CCGCGCTCACGCGCTCCAGCCGACGAACCCGCGCGACGCAGTGCGTCGCAAGAGCGGGCTCGGAAAAAGAGGCGGCGCGTGCACCGGCAGAGGTTGATTTCAGGTTAACGGCAGAAGAATAATTGTTTTTGTTCAACGCCTTGCCCGGATTCCCAACGTTGGGAATCCCGCCCCCCTACGCCCAGGCCCAGGGCGTCGTGAACTGCCCCAGCACTCCCGACACCGCCGCATCGTCCTGCGCCCCTGCGCCGGGCGACAGCCGCGCCACCAGCCCCAGCCTCTTGTCCTCGACCACCTCCACCACCCGTGCCGGCAGGTCCGCCCTCTCCAGCGCCTCGTTGAAGACCCGGGTGATCGCCAGCCGCCGCAGGTCGGGCTTGAAGACCTTGCCCACCGCCGTCTTGGGCAGCTCGTGCATCACCTCCAGATGCTTGGGGATCGCCGCCTGCTCGGGGATGCGCGCCTTGGCATGGGCCAGCAGGTCCGCCTGCGTGGCGCTCGATCCCGCGACCAGCTCGACATAGACCGCCGGCACCTCGCCCGAATGCGCATCCGGCTGGCCGATCGCCCCGGCGAAGGCCACATCCGGATGCGTCATCAGCGCCTCCTCGATCAGCCCGGGATCGATGTTGTGCCCGCCCCGGATGATCAGGTCCTTGGCGCGCCCCGTGATCCAGATATACCCGTCCGCGTCGAGCCGGCCGAGATCGCCGGTGCGCAGGTACCCGTCCGCCGTGACCACGCCCCGGTTCTTCTCGACATCGGTATAGATCGGCGCGACCACGCCCGGGTTCTTCACGCAGATCTCGCCCACGACGTCCTCGGGACACTCGCGCAGCACGGTCCCATCCGGGGTGCAGTCGCGGATCCTCACGTCCGTATAGGCGAAGGGCATGCCGACGCTGCCGATCTTGCGCTCGCCATAGGGCGGGTTGATGGCCACGAGGCAGGTGGCCTCGGTCATCCCGTATCCCTCGAGGATCGTGACGCCCGTTGCCTCCTCGAAGCGCTGGAAAAGCTCCACCGGCATCGCCGCCGATCCGCTGATCGCCAGCCGCAGCGTCGAGACATCGGCGTCCACCTTGCGCTGCATCAGCGCCGCCGCCGCCGTGGGCACCGTGATCAGGAAGGTGACGCCATAGCGCTCGATCAGCTTCCAGAAATTCTTGATCACCCCCGCGCCGCGATAGCCCTGCGGGGTCGGAAACACCACCTGCGCGCCCGACATCAGCCCGGACATCAGCACCGGATAGGCGGCGTAGACATGGAACATCGGCAGCGGGCACATCAGCACATCCGCGTCCGTGAACATGTAGGCCGCCCCACACCAGCCGTTGTAGAGGATGCCGCGGGCATTGTGCCGGGCGACCTTGGGCAGGCCTGTGGTGCCGCCGGTGTGGAAGCAGGCGCAGGTCCGATCCCCCAGCACCTCCTCGAAATCCAGCCGGTCCGCGCGCTGGCGCCCGCAGGCATGGCGAAAGTCGAGCACCCGCGCCTTGTGGCTCGCCGCCACCTTCGGCCGCATGAAGGGCGCGATCCAGTTGGCCGGAAACGCCAGGCAGCGCGCCAGATCGACCTGCAGCACCGTGTGGACATCCGGCGCCAGCGCCACCGCCTCGGCGACCTTCTGCGCCAGATCGGTCTGCGGGAAGGGCGCGAGCGTCACCACCACCTTCGCCTGCGTGTCGCGCAGGATGCCGCCGATATGCTCGGGCGTGAGCATGGGGTTGATCGGATTGACGATGCCCGCCGTCGCGGCAGCGAACAGCGTCACCGGCGCCTCCAGCCCGTTCGGCAGGACGTAGGCGACGGTATCCTCCGGGCCGATCCCGAGGCTGCGGAAGAGATTGGCCGCGCGCGTGACCTCGCCCAGAAACTCCCGCCAGGTCAGGCGCATCATCTTGTCGTCCGCACCGGACTTCAACTGGAAGCTGAGGGCCGGCCGATCCGGAAAGCGCCCGGCGGTGGCGACCAACTGCTGATAGAGCGAGCGCGCCTGCCAGCGATCCTCGATCGGCATCTCGGCTTCGGCCGCCAGCTTGTCGGCCAGGGTGGCGATCCTCAACATGCGCGCTCCCATCGCTGCGGCACTCGGTCTATGCCGGGTCTTTGCCGCGATCATGCAGGCTTGCAACCGTGGCGACAAGCACTGCGATCCCGGCCCCTTGCGCGCGCCCGGCGGGGATGGAGCCGTGCCCCAAACCTTTCCTAATGCTTACCTGTCCAGAATCTTGCCATGATTACAACAGCTTGAAAAATGCGCACATGTGCGCACCCTTGCCGCGCACGCCCGTGTCAGGCGGCGCCGTCGGTGAACTGCAACCGGGCGAGCCGCGCATAGAGCCCGTCCTCGGCCACCAGCGCGCCGTGGCTGCCCTCGGCCACGATGCGCCCGTCCTGGAAGACGACGATCCGGTCCGCGCGCTTCACCGTGGCCAGCCGGTGGGCGATGATCAGCGTCGTGCGTCCCTCGGCAAGCCGCTCCACCGCCGACTGCACCGCTCGCTCGCTCTCGGCATCGAGCGCGCTCGTCGCCTCGTCGAGCAGGAGGATCGGCGCATCGCGCAGCACCGCCCGCGCGATCGCCAGCCGCTGCCGCTGCCCGCCCGAGAGCATGACGCCGCGCTCGCCGACATAGGTGTCGTAGCCGTGCGGCATGGCGCTGATGAACTCATGCGCTGCGGCGGCGCGCGCGGCGGCCTCCACTTCGGCGTCGCTGGCGCCCGGCCGGCCGAAGCGGATGTTGTCGCGCGCCGTGGCCGCGAAGATCACCGGCTCCTGCGGGACCAGCGCGATCTGGCTGCGCAGGTCCGAGCGCGCGAGGTCGCGCAGATCCTTGCCGTCCAGCGTCACCCGTCCGGTCTCGGGATCGAAGAACCGCATCAGAAGCTGCAGGATCGTCGACTTGCCTGCCCCCGAGGGCCCGACCAGCGCCACCGTCTCGCCGGCCCGCACGTGGAGGTCGAGCCCTTCGAGCGCGGCGACCTCCGGGCGCGAGGGGTAGTGGAAGGTCACGTCCTCAAAGCCGATCTCGCCGCGGACCCGAGCGGGCAGCGGCAGCGGGTCGGCCGGATCCGAGACGCTGTCCTCTGTCGCGAGCAGCTCAACCATGCGCTCGGTCGCCCCGGCCGCGCGCTGCAGCTCGCCCCAGATCTCCGACAGCGAGGCGGTGGCACCCGCCACCATCACCGCATAGATGACGAACTGGACCAGCTCGCCCGGGGTCATCAGCCCCTCGCGGACGTCGCGTGCGCCCACCCAGAGCACACCGACCACCGCCGAGAACACCAGGAAGATCACGATCGTGGTCATCAGGGCGCGGGTCTCGAGCCGCCTCCGCGCGGCGTCAAAGGCGCGCTCGGTCAGGCTCGCGAACCGCTCGCGGGTGACGCCCTCGTGGGTGTTGGCCTGCACCGTCTGCGCCGCCAGCAGGACCTCCGACGCGAGCGCCGAGCTTTCGGCGATCCGATCCTGGCTCTCGCGGCTCTGGAGACGCAGCCGACGGCCCAGCGTCAGGATCGGCACGATCACCACCGGCACGCCGACCAGAACCAGCGCGGTCAGCTTCGGGCTGGTGACGGTCAGCAGAACCAGCCCCCCGCCCAGCGTCAGCATGTGGCGGAGCGCGATCGAGACCGATGAGCCGACGACCGAGAGCACCAGCGTCGTGTCGGTGGTCAGACGCGACAGAACCTCGCCGGTCATGATCCGCTCGTAGAAGGTCGGGCTCATGCCCACGACCTTGTCGAACACCGCGCGGCGAATGTCGGCCACGACCCGCTCGCCGAGGCGGGTGACGAGATAGAAGCGCAGCCCCGAGCCGACCGCGAGCAGCGCCGCGATTCCGATGGCCGCCGCGAAGTAGAGATCCATCTCGGGCAGGGACTCGACGAAGAAACCGTCGATCACCCGGCGCACCGCGAGCGGCAGCGCCAACGCCAGCATGGCGGTGACGGCCAGCGCCGCCAGGGCCGCCACGAGAAGGAGACGGTAGGGCAGCAGGAACGGCACCAGCTCGCGCAGCGGCCGCAGCGATTTCGCCTTCGCCCGCTCCTCGTCGGATCCCGTCTCCGCACCTCGCGCCATCGGCCGCAAGCCTCCCGTCCCTGTCGGTCGGTGGTCTAGCAAGCGGACCCCTGGTGCTCAAGGCCATGGGGTCGGATGAGGGTGCGTGGAGCGGGTGATGGGAATCGAACCCACGTATTCAGCTTGGAAGGCTGCTGCTC
>CAYLHK010000178.1:0-4251 GCA_964383295.1 uncultured Rhodovulum sp. | reverse complement strand
GACATGAGCGAGTTCATGGAGAAGCACAGCGTTGCCCGGCTGATCGGCGCGCCTCCGGGCTATGTCGGCTATGACGAGGGCGGCGTCCTGACCGAGGCCGTGCGGCGGCGCCCGTATCAGGTGCTGCTGTTCGACGAGGTCGAAAAGGCGCATCCGGACGTGTTCAACGTGCTGTTGCAGGTGCTCGATGACGGGCGGCTGACGGACGGGCAGGGCAGGGTGGTCGATTTCAAGAACACCCTGATCATCCTGACCTCGAACCTCGGCAGCCAGGCCTTGTCGACACTGCCGGACGGCGCCAATGCCGAAGCGGCGCGCGACCAGGTGATGGCGGCGGTGAGGGCGCATTTCCGGCCCGAGTTCCTGAACCGGCTCGACGAGATCGTGCTGTTCGACAGGCTGTCTCGCGCGAACATGGACGGGATCGTGGACATCCAGCTCGCGATCCTGGCCAAGCGGCTGGCGGCGCGGGGCGTGACGCTCGACGTGGACGAGGCGGCGCGGACCTGGCTGGCGGATCGCGGCTATGACCCGGTCTACGGCGCGCGGCCGCTCAAGCGGGTGATCCAGAAGGCGGTGCAGGACCCGCTGGCGGAGAAGCTGCTGTCGGGCGAGGTGCTCGATGGCGCGGTCGTGCCGGTGTCGGTCGGGCTGAACGGGCTCGAGATCGGCAAGGCGGCGCCGGCGATGATGCACTGACGCCGCGCAAAAGTGGCGGACTGTCGGCCGGGCCATGTGCCCGGCCGACGTGTCTCAAAGGGTTGATCTCAGGTTAACGTCGGCGGGAATTCACATAAAAATCAATATCTTGATCGGATTCCCAACGTTGGGAATCCGCCCACTAGCCGGGCGTGACCTCGCAGGCCCGGCCGGGGTCGAGGAAGCTGGCCCCGAGCGCGGTCGACAGGAATACCCGTCCGCCCGGCGCGAGTTCCTCCTCGAAAACATGGGTGCCCTCGCCGCGGACGAAGGGGACGCTCCAGTGGATCTCGGTCCCGGCCGCGACCGGGGTGTCCGCCTGATTCTCGATCATCACGTCATAGCCCGCGACCGAGCAGACGATTGCCTGCGGATCGGAAGCCTGCGCGACGGCGATGCTGGGCAGAAGAAGCATGCTCGCGAGAATGGCTCCCGCATGTGCGTGGTCTTTCATGGATGTCCTCCCCTGACCCATGCCGGCGTGGCGCCATAATTGCCGCGAGCATGGGTCGGAGCAAGCCCGGTGCCCGGGGTCCGGGCGCCGGGCCCCGCATCAGCGCACGTAGGCCCCCGGCGCCACCTCGGACACGGCCCCCGCAACCGCGGCATCAACGACACCGGCCAGAAGTGCACGCCGGTCGCTCTCGCAGCCGGCGCGCAACGCCTCGATGAACGCGGCCTGCAGCTCGTCCTTGCGCGCGTCGGTCAACTCGATTGCCGTCACGTCGATGTCACGGTTGTAGAGCGCCACCGCGACATGGGCGCGCAGGACGGTCTCGATGTAGGCCTCATCCCCCTCCGCCTCGACCACTACGCTCTCGCAGCTGTGGTACATGAAGGGCAGCGCTTCATCGACATAGGCCTCGGCCGCCTCGTCGGCCAAGGCGACGCTCGCGAGAAGGGCGGGGATCGTGAGGGCGGCGGCGAATGTGCGGCGGATCATGCTCAACGCACCGCACCGACAACAGCCCCGACCGCGGCACCCTGACGCGCGCCGCTGCTGCCGTCCATGACCGCGCCGACGCCGGCGCCGATCGCCGCGCCCGTCACCGCATTGCGCGCGCGGCGTGCATCCGCCGCCGTCGCGAACACCGAGGCGAGCATCGCCGCAACGAGGAGCGCGCCCACAAGGTGGAGCATCCGCGCGTGGGATAGTGATGGCATGCTTGTCTTTCCTTCTGCTGGAGGGGCTGTTGACAGTGAATAAAAGTGCCCATGAACTTTGTTCATGGTGACTTGCGCTCTATTGTTCGTTCCGTCCGAGGGCTTGTCGCAGGCGCCGGGATTCTGTCAAGCGCCGCGCACGGTCCGGCCATCATCGCCGGCTGCGTGTTCACGGGCCTGTGCGCAACGAAATCGTGATCCCGCATCCCGTGGCGGACGGGCCATGTGGAACGACTTTTCAGCAGTAGCGCGCGCCTGCGCGGGAACGCATAGTGCCGACGAGAGGGAGGCCATCGCCATGACGAGAAGCTCCAAGCGCCCGCTGACCCATGCCGACGTAACGCCGAAGCAGGTCTATCTGAACCGCCGCGACCTGCTCGGCGGTGCCGCGGGCCTGACCGTGGGGGCAATTCTGCCGGGGCTGGCGCGCGCTAAGAGTCCGTATTCGATCGATGACGAGCCGACGGCGATTGAGTTCGTCTCGGGCTACAACAACTTCTACGAATTCGGCGCCGACAAGGGCGATCCGGCGCGCAATGCCCATACGCTGACGACCTCCCCCTGGTCGGTGGTGGTCGACGGGCTGGTGGGCAGACCCGGGACATACGGGATCGAGGACATCGTGGTACCCGCCGATCAGGAGGAGCGGATCTACCGCCTGCGCTGCGTCGAGGGTTGGTCGATGGTGATCCCCTGGATCGGATTTCCGCTGGGGGATTTCCTCCGCCGCGTGGAGCCGCAGTCGGGCGCGCAATATGTCGCATTCGAGACGCTGGTGCGTCCCGACGAGATGCCGGGTCAGCGCGGCTTCTTCCAGCCGCTGGGCTGGCCCTATGTGGAGGGGCTGCGCCTCGACGAGGCCATGCATCCGCTGACCATCCTGGCGACGGGCCTCTATGGTGAGGAACTGCCGAACCAGAACGGGGCGCCGATCCGGCTGGTGGTGCCGTGGAAGTACGGGTTCAAGTCGATCAAATCGATCGTGCGCATCAGCCTGGTGGCGGAGATGCCGCCCACCACATGGAACATCCAGGCGGCGAACGAATACGGGTTCTACTCGAACGTGAACCCGGCGGTGGACCACCCGCGCTGGAGCCAGGCCACCGAGCGCGTGGTCGGGCAGGGTCTGTTCGCGCCGCGGCGGGATACTGAGCCGTTCAACGGCTATGCCGACGAGGTCGCCTCCATGTACGCAGGCATGGATCTGCGACGGTTCTACTGAGGCGCAGGGGAACGGCAGGGGCATGCAGGCTTTCGCGGATGCGCTGAATGCCCTGCTCCGCCGGATCCCGGTCTGGCCGTTCTACATCTTGGGATTCGTGCCGGCCGGGTTCTGGCTCTGGCTCGCGCTGCAGAATCGGCTGGGGGCGGACCCTGTGCAGCGGCTCGAGCATGAGCTGGGGCTCACCGCCCTGCAGCTGCTGATCGCGGCACTGGCAGTCACACCCCTGCGCGAGCAGACCGGAATCACCCTGCTGCGATTCCGGAGGATGCTTGGATTGATGGCCTTCGCCTATGCAGTGATGCATTTCACCGTTTGGCTGGCGCTCGACCGGCAGCTCGACTGGCCGCGAATCCTGCAGGACCTTACCCGGCGGCCGTACATCATCGTGGGATTCGCCGCCTTCCTGATGCTGATTCCCCTCGCCCTGACCTCGTGGAACGGGGCGGTGCGGCGCCTGGGAGCGGCAAACTGGCGGAAACTGCACCGTCTGGCCTACCCGGCGACGGCCCTCGGGGCGATTCACTTCGTCTGGCTGGTCAAAGCCTGGCCCCCGGAGCCGCTGGTTTACGCGGGATTCGTGCTTCTGCTGCTGGGATACCGGGTTCTGCCGGCCCGGATTCGCCGCCCCCGCCGAAACGCACCGGGTGAAGGGATGGAAAAATCCCAACGAAATCATCCATATGCGAAGAATCTGTGACGGGCGTGACTTTTCCGCTTGCGGACCCCCGCTCCGAACCTTAGATACCCCTTCACCGGCGCCGGGGACACCCACGGAACACCAACGAGGGGCCACGGCGGCGGGACGAAAATCAGAGGTCGGGCAGCTTGTTGCGCTCAAGGTATAGCGCACCGGGTTGTTTGTTGGCCTCCGCTCTTTGAAATTTTGATACGATGAAGGGATATGCGGGCGGTTTGGTCCATTTCGATGGACGCAACCGACAGCATATCGACCCTCTAGGCGCAAGCCGATGATGAGGGGTCAGCTTCACCGTTTGTCGGTCATCGTCCCTTAGGGGAACGATGCACAGACAAACGATGACGTTTGGTTCTGCGGAGACGCAGGACGATGTGCAGAGGTTCGAACGTCAAGAACGCCGCAAGGCGTTTCAACTTGAGAGTTTGATCCTGGCTCAGAACGAACGCTGGCGGCAGGCTTAACACAT
>CAYLHK010000177.1:0-4262 GCA_964383295.1 uncultured Rhodovulum sp. | reverse complement strand
GCCGCCTTGGCCTGGCCGAGCTCGATCAGCGACTGGCGCAGCACCAGCGCCAGCGGCATGGCCACCGCGGGCCGCGCCACCCAGACCCCGTCGATCAGGTCGAAGCTCTCCACCCCCTTGGGCAGCGCCTCGGACATCAGCAGCGCAACCTCCGCCCCCAGCGCCCGCTGGTCGTCGCGCAGCTTCGCCAGCCAGCCGTCGGTCCAGTTGCGCGTGCGCTTGGTCTCCCAGAGGATCATGCCGGCCACGGTCCCGCCGGGCCCGATCACCCGCTGGATCAGGTCCGCGCCGGTCACGCCCTTGGGCACCGGCGCCAGCTCATCCGCCGGGAAGCGCGCCTTCAGCACCGCCTCCAGATCGAGCTCCATCACCTCGCCCTGCAGCTGCTGCGAGCCCTGCTCGGCGCGGCGCTTCAGCGCCTCGATCTGGCCCTGCATGCCGGCGATCACGGCTTCCTTCTCGGCAAGCCGCAGCTTCATCGCATCCTCGGCCTGGGTCCGCGCGCGGTCGCGCTCGACCCCGATCGCCTGCGCGACTCGCGTCTCCACCGTCAGGTCCAGCTCGCGCCTGGCATCGTCGAGCTCGCGGGTCTTGCGCAGCGCCTCGGCTTGGGCCGCCTGGGCCAGCGCCAGTTTCTCGCCCTGCGCCGCCATAGCTGCCCGCAGCTCGGACATCTCTGCCCCGGCCTCAGCCGCCGCCTCGGCCACCAGGCCCTCGCGCAACGACGCCACCTGCGTCTCGATCTCGGCGGCCACCCGCGCCTCGGCTTCGGCCGCCTTCGCTTCCCGTGCGGCGATGGCCCGCCGCTCGGCCGCCAGCAGCGGAGCGGCGAGCGATTCCGTCAACCGGATCTCGGTGGCGCAGGAGGGGCAAGTGAGGGTCATGTCGGTCATGGCACCAGTCTCGCGCGCGCAATCCGCTTGCGCAAGGCGGGCGGGATGGCCGAGAAGATCCCCGGAGCATCCGTCAGGACCGCATGGACATCACCGAGGACATTCCTGCCTGGATCGGCGGCCAACTCGCGCCGGTCGACAAGCTCGAGGTGCATCGCCGCGGCCTGCGCCACCCCGCGATCTCGGTCTTCGTCATGGACGGGACGCGCACGCTGATCCAGCGGCGGGCGCTGTCGAAGTATCACACCCCCGGCCTCTGGGCGAACGCCTGCTGCACCCATCCGCATTGGGGCGAAGCGCCCGAGGCCTGCGCGCTGCGCCGCCTGCGCGAGGAACTCGGCATCACCGGCCTTACCCTCTCGCTGCGCGACCGGATCGAGTATCGCGCCGAGGTCGGCCGCGGGCTGGTCGAGCACGAGGACGTGGACATCTTCACGACCGAGGCGCCGGTGGGCCTCGTTGTCGCGGCCAATCCCTCGGAGGTCATGGACATCCGCTGGATCGAGCTTGCCGCCCTGCGCGAAGAGATCGCCGTCGCGCCAGCACTGTTCACGCCATGGCTGCGGATCTATCTGGCCGACCACGCCGACACGATCTTCGACGGCGCCCGCTGAGGGCGCCTCAGCCGAAGAAGCCAGGGCCCGCCCGCGATCGCAGCACCGCCGCCGCCTCGGCGCCCAGTGCCATCCCGTCCCGGGCCGGTCCCTCGAGCGCGTGGTCGAGACACTCCGACCCGTCGGGCCGGATGATCTCGCCGCGCAGCCGCAACCGGTCGCCGTCGAGCTCCGCCAGACCCGCGATCGGCGTCTGACAGGATCCGTCCAGCCCCGCCAGGAACGCCCGCTCCGCGGCAATCCGCAGCCCCGTCGGTCCGTCGTGGATCGCGGCGAGCAGCGCCGACACCACCTCGTCACTCTCGCGCTGCTCGATGCCGATCGCCCCCTGCGCCACCGCCGGCAGCATGTCCTCGACCGGGATCGGCGCGCGCGCCAGGGCGTCGAGCCCCAGCCGGTGCAGCCCCGCCACGGCGAGGAATGTGGCCTGCGCCACCCCATTCTCCAGCTTGCGCAGCCGGGTCTGGACGTTGCCGCGGAACTCGACCACCGCCAGATCCGGCCGCCGGTGGCGCAGCTGCGCCGCCCGCCGCAGGCTCGACGTCCCAACCACTGCGCCCGCCGGCAGGCTGGCGAGAGTGGCGTCACCCAGGGTCACGAAGGCGTCGCGCACGTCCTCGCGGGGCAGCAGGCAGGTGATCGCCAGCCCCTCGGGCTGGGCCGTCGGCATGTCCTTCATCGAGTGGACGGCAATGTCGATCGCGCCGGCCGCCAGGGCCTCTTCGATCTCGCGGGTGAACAGTCCCTTGCCGCCGAGCGCAGACAGGGCGCGGTCCTGCACCCGGTCGCCAGTGGTGCTGATCGGCACGATCGCGAAGGCTGCCTCCGGCAGCCCGTGCGCGGCCATCAGCCGGTCGCGCGCCTCGCGCGCCTGCGCCAGCGCAAGCGGGCTGCCGCGGGTGCCGATCCGGAGCGGCCGGTCGGGGTTCGGTTGCTCGCGCAGCATCGGCCGTCGCTCCCTTTCCTTTCGGGGCCCGATCTGTAAGGTCGCGGCCGCTCAGGCGCAACTCGGGATGGGAACGACATGACCACCAGCAACAAGCCCATCTTGCGGGCCCTCTCCGGCGAGCGTCAGGCGGTACCGCCCGTCTGGATGATGCGCCAGGCCGGCCGCTACCTGCCCGAGTATCGCGCGACCCGTGCGAAGGCAGGCAGCTTTCTCGACCTGTGCTACAACCCCGAGCTTGCCGCCGAGGTCACGCTGCAGCCGATCCGCCGCTTCGGCTTCGACGCTGCGATCCTCTTTGCCGACATCCTGCTGATCCCCCAGGCGCTGGGGCTGGAGCTGACCTTTGCCGAAGGCGAGGGGCCGCGGCTGTCGACCGTCACCTCCGCCGGGGATCTCGCCCGGCTGAAGCCGGCCGAGGCGATCCACGAGACGGTGGCACCCGTCTACGAGACGGTAGCGCGTGTCGCGGCCGAACTCCCCCCGCCCACGACGCTGATGGGCTTTGCCGGCGCTCCCTGGACGGTGGCGACCTACATGATCGCCGGCCGCGGCACCCCCGACCAGGGTCCCGCGCGACGGCTGATGTACACCGATCCTGCGACCTTCGACGCGCTGATCGAGCGGATCACCGAGGCGACGATCCTCTATCTCTCCGCCCAGATCGAGGCGGGCGCCGAGGTGGTGAAGCTCTTCGACAGCTGGGCCGGCGCCCTGCCTGGCCGGCAGTTCGTGCGCTACTGCATCGAGCCCGCCCGCCGAATCACACAGGCGCTGCGCGCAGCCCATCCAGGCGTGCCGATCATCGGCTTTCCGCGCGGGGCGGGCGGCAGCTATGCGGAGTTTGCGGCCACGACCGGCGTGGACGGACTGGCCCTCGACGCCAGTGTCGATCCCGCCTGGGCCGCGCGCGAGCTGCAGCCGCGGCTCTGCGTCCAGGGCAATCTCGACCCGATGCTGCTGGTCACTGGCGGCGCGGCGCTCGAAGACGAGACCCGCGCGACGCTCGAAGCCTTCGCCACGGGAGCCCATATCTTCAATCTCGGCCACGGCATCACGCCCGATGCCGACCCCGCGAACGTCGAGCGGATGCTGCGCGTCATCCGCGGCTAACTGCGCGGGCGAGACTCCTTCGCTCCCCAGCCGCCACAGTGGCCCTCGGCGCAGACCGCGACGGGAACGGGCGACCCTCGACGCGAACGGGGGCAAGAACGAGCGGCCCGGGCGCGCCGCGGCGCAGAGGGCGGCCCTCAGGCGAAGAGCGGCTCCCAATGCGGCTCGGAGGTCAGGCGGGCCACCCGCACCGCCACCGCTCCCCACAAGCGCCGCTCCGCCTCGACGGTGCCGGGCTGCTGCCCGGCGGCGCGGCGCATCCGCCGCCCCGGCCGCGCAGGAGCGCCCCCGGGCGAGACCTCAGTCGTCGAGGACTTCGGCGGTATCCTCCTTGGACATGGCGAAGTCGAGCCCGTGTGCCGCGCGGATCTTGTCCTCGATCTGATAGGCGACGTCGGGATTGTCCTTCAGGAAGGTCTTGGCGTTCTCGCGACCCTGGCCGATGCGCTGGTCGCCGAAGGAGAACCAGGCGCCGGACTTCTCCACCACGCCTGCCTTGACGCCAAGGTCGATCAACTCGCCCCGCTTGGAGATGCCCTCGCCGTACATGATATCGAACTCGACCTGGCGGAATGGCGGCGCCACCTTGTTCTTCACCACCTTGACGCGGGTGGCGTTGCCCACGACCTCGTCGCGGTCCTTGATCTGCCCGATGCGGCGGATGTCGAGGCGCACGCTCGCATAGAACTTCAGCGC
>CAYLHK010000176.1:0-4361 GCA_964383295.1 uncultured Rhodovulum sp. | reverse complement strand
AAGACCATGGCCTACAAGATCAACAAGAACCGCAAGGGCCACTACGCCTTCCTCAAGTCCGACGCTCCCGCGCCGGCGGTTCACGAGATGGAGCGGCTGATGCGCCTGCATGACGACGTCATGCGCGTGCTGACGATCGCCGTCGAAGAGCACGAGGAAGGTCCCTCGGCCGTCATCCAATCCAAGAACCAGCGCGACGAGCGCGGCCCCCGCCGCCCGCGCCGCGACGACGAGAACTGAGGAGGCTAACCCATGGCAAACCGACCGTTTTTCCGTCGCCGCAAGTCCTGCCCCTTCTCGGGCGAGAACGCGCCGAAGATCGACTACAAGGACGTGAAGCTCCTGCAGCGCTACATCTCCGAGCGCGGCAAGATCGTCCCCTCGCGCATCACCGCCGTCTCGGCGAAGAAGCAGCGCGAGCTCGCCCGTGCCATCAAGCGCTCGCGCTTCCTGGCACTCCTGCCCTACGCCGTGAAGTAAGGAGGCCGACATGGAAGTGGTGCTTCTCGAACGGGTCGCCAAGCTCGGCCAGATGGGCGAGGTCGTCCGCGTGAAGGACGGCTACGGCCGCAACTACCTGCTGCCCCAGGGCAAGGCGCTGCGCGCCACGCCCGCGAACCTCAAGCGCTTCGAGAACGAGCGCGCGCAGCTCGAGGCCCGCAACCTCGAGGCCCGCAAGGACGCCGAGGCCGTGGCAGCCAAGCTCGACGGCCAGAGCTTCGTGGTGATTCGCTCCGCCGCGGACGGCGGCGCGCTCTACGGCTCGGTGACCACCCGCGACGTGGCCGATGCCTCGACCGAGGGCGGCTTCTCGATCGAGCGCCGCCAGGTCGTGCTCGACCAGCCGATCAAGGAACTGGGCCTGCACGCCGTCATCGTCAGCCTGCATCCCGAGGTCGAGGCGACGATCACGATCAACGTGGCCCGCAGCGCCGAGGAAGCCGAGATCCAGGCCTCTGGCCGCACGATCCAGGAACTGCAGGCCGAGGCCGATGCCGAAGCCGCCTTCGACATCCAGGAGCTCTTCGACGACATCGGCGGCGCCGCCGGCGACGAGGACCCGCGCGGCCCGGCAGAGGATCGCTGATCCTCGGCCGGCGCAAGCTTTCAGCCGAACACTCATGCGCCCCGGAGACGAGTTCTCCGGGGCGCATTGCTTTTCAGGCCTGCCCGGCGCGGCTCATTGCAGGTAGCGGGCCTCGAACCGGTCGATCGTTCCGGTGAAGAGGAACGGCGCGCGGTCGTAGTACGCCTCGGAGACGGGCGACTGGCTGTCGCGGCCCACGTCGAAGCTGTCGTTCGGCGTGAAGCCGATCGCCGCCGTCTCGGGGACGCGGCCTCGGGCGATCTCCTCGCCGTTCACGCGGATCATCACGTCCATAGCCGCGTTGTGGGTGCCGTGCTTGCGGCTCTCGACCTCGAGCCGGACCGGGCCCTCGGGCAAGGCGCCCGCCTCGATCCGCGTCCGCTCGATCTGGAACTTGTTGTACTCGTAGGTGAGCCGGCCCTTGTCGATCCAGACGGAAATGCCACCCGAATAGGCGCCGAGGGCATAGAGGACGCCTTCGGTCTCGGGCGTCATCTCGAACTCGATCTCGACAAGGTTCGACCGCGTCCCGAGCTGCGCCGCGCTCGCCTCGGGCAGGCCGTAGACATCCTGGGTGTAGCGGAACGCGGTGACCGTGCTATGCGGCGCGTCCTCGGGGTGCAGGACCATCGACCAGAGCCCGCCACCGACCGGATAAACGAGGTTGGCCTCGGCCGCACGGTCGAAGCCCTCGATCATCTCGGCGAGCATGCCGGGGTTTTCCGCGGCGACGTCCACCGCCTGCGACCAGTCCGTCCTGAGGTCGTAAAGCTCCCAGGCGTCATCGTCCGGGTTCCACTCGGTGATGGAGGGGTCGATCCCGGGCACCCATGGGACGCGCGGGCCCGGCACCGAGGCGATCCAACCGTCGCGGTAGTAGGCTCGGCTGCCCATCACCTCGAAATACTGATCGGGCTTGTTCTCCGGCGCCCCGGCATCCTCGATGGCCGCGAGCATCGAGACGCCGTCGAGCGGCGATTGGGTGACGCCGTCCACAACCTCGGGGGGCGTGATGTCGAGCACATCGTAGATCGTCGGAACGATGTCGTTGACATGGTAGAAGTGGCTGCGCGGCGTGGCGTCGGGCGCGATCCTCTCGGGCCAGGACACGGCGAGCGGCGTACGCGTGCCGCCGAAATGCGCGGCGACGAGCTTCAGCGACTGGTAGGGGGCCGACCCTGCCCAGGCCCAGCCCGCGTGGTACATATTGTCGGTCTTCCGGCTTCCAAGCGCGTCGAGCCCGCCGAGTTCCTCGTCAAGCACGCGGATATGGTCGGCGATCTCCGTCGCAATCCCGTTCTGCGCGAGGAGTTCCGAAATCGTTCCATTCTGCCCCTCGGCGGACGAGCCATTGTCGCCCCAGACATAGAAGACGAGCGTATTGTCTAGCCTGCCCGACCGCTCGAGCTCGTCGAGGATCCGCCCGCCCTGCGTGTCGGCATGCTCGACGAAGCCGGCGAAGACCTCCATGAGCCGGATCTGGAAGGCGCGCTCCTCGTCCGGAACACTGTCCCAGCCGGCGAGCGTCTCGGGGCGCGGGGTCAGCTCGGCGTCCTCAGGGACCCAGCCTGCGGCCTTCTGCCCGTCGAGGAGCGTCACCCTCAGCTCGTCCCAGCCCACATCGAACCGGCCCTCGTAGCGGTCGGCCCATTCCCCGAAGACGTGGTGGGGGCCATGCGCCGCGCCGGGCGCCCAGTACATCAGGAAGGGCTGGTCCGGAGCCACGGCCTCGAGGTTCCGCAGCCAGCTGATCGCCCGGTCCGTCATGTCCTCGGTGAAGTGGTAGTCCTCGCCGTGCTGCAGGTCGAGCCGCGTCGTGTTCTCGACCACGGCCGTCTCCCATTGCGAGGCCTCGCCGCCGAGGAAGCCGTAGAAATAGTCGAACCCCACGAGCCGGCCCGTCGGCCAGCGGTCATAGGGGCCCATGCGCGAGATGTCCGACGATGGCGTATTGTGCCATTTGCCGAAGGCCGAGGTGGCATAGCCGTAGTGGCCGAGCACCTTGGCCACCGAGGCGGAGGTGGCAGGCCAAGCACCGGAATAGCCGTCCCAGTTGTTGGCGAACTCGGCGATCTGGCCGAAGCCCACCCGATGCGCATTCCGCCCGGTGAGGAGCGAGGCGCGCGAGGGCGAGCACATCGCCGCATTGTGGAAGCGGTTGAAGGCGACGCCGGTCTCGGCCACGCGCTCGAGCGTCGGTGTCTGGATGATGCCGCCGAAGGCCGCGGGCAGCGCGGGGCCCACGTCGTCCAGCATCATGATGAGAATGTTGGGCGCATCGGCCGGCAGAAGGTCGGGAGCCGCCGGTCGCTCGTGCGATGAGAGCTGCATGGTCCGCTGCGCATCGGCTCCGGCCAGTGGCGGGAACGGGAGCGCCTGCTGCGCCAGCCCTGGCTGAGCGCAGAAGAGTGCTGCCGCGCATGTCGCGCTCGCAAGCCTCCACCGCGCGGCCGACCTGCTTCGCTCCACTGACTGGACGCTGTGGGGTGGCATCGCATTCTCCGATTTGAGGAATCTATCTTGACGGGTCGAACCCGCTTGCCGGGACAATAGGCGCCGGGAAGGCCTGCGAATATCCCGAATGGCACATTTGCCTGGGCGCGCAGCGCAGGGCCGGCGCAGGGCAGCCCGCGCGGCGGGATCGGCCGGCTCACCTGCAGATCGGCTTCGAGATCATGCGCCACGTCATGTGGGCGCGCCGACGGACGGAGGGGAGCGGTCCCGCATCCCGCACGCCATCCCGCGTGGCGCGCTCTTTGGTCCGAGTGTCGCCTACCGACCCTGCAATTTGATCCCCATGTTCCCCGTTATCCACAGCCCAGCCCGTTGGGCGCCGCGGAGCAAAAGCGGATAGAAGGGACGGCAAGGAGGATCGCCCCATGGCCGACGGACCCGCAGCCGAGACCGAAGACGTCCAGGCGCTGCCGCACAACATCGAGGCCGAGCAGGCGCTCCTCGGCGCGCTCCTCGTCAACAACGACGTCTATGACCGCGTGGCGAATCTCGTGCGCCCCGAGCATTTCTTCGACCCCGTCCATGCCCGCATCTTCGACGTCGCCGGGGATCGCATCCGCAAGAACACGCTGGCGAGCCCCGTTACGCTCAAGGCCTTCTTCGAGGGCGACGAGGGGCTGAAATCCCTTGGCGGCGCCACCTATCTCGTCCGCCTGGCGGGCGCGGCCATCGCGATCTTCGCCGCGCGCGACTATGCCCAGCTCATCTACGATCTCGCCATCCGGCGCGATCTGATCCTGATCGGCCAGGGCATCGCCGA
>CAYLHK010000175.1:0-4365 GCA_964383295.1 uncultured Rhodovulum sp. | reverse complement strand
CAGGTGGAGGAATTCTTCCGCGACGTCCCCGAGTTCGAGCGCATGCTGGTGCGCTCGGGCGTGCTGCTCATCAAGTACTGGTTCTCGATCACCGACGAGGAGCAGCAGATGCGATTCCTGATGCGCATCCACGATCCGATGAAGCAGTGGAAGCTCTCGCCCATGGACCTGCAGTCCCGCGTCCGCTGGGAGGGCTATACCAAGGCCAAGGAGGAGATGTTCGCCCGCACCAACATCCCCGAGGCGCCCTGGCACATCGTCGAGGGCAACGACAAGAAACGCGCCCGGCTGAACTGCATCGCGCATCTGCTCGACCAGGTCCCCTACGAGGAGGTGCCCCACGAGCCGATCACCCTGCCCGAGCGCGTGTTCAACCCCGACTACGAGCGCCGCATCCTGCCCGACGAGCTCTACGTCCCCGAGCGGTTCTGAGCGCCGCGCTCCGCACCGCCGCAACCCTGTCGGCGGTGCCGTATCCCTGGCAATGCTGCCATATTGGCCAGCGACGGCGGGGGTGCTAGTGGGTCGGCGGCGCAGAGGGCGGCAAGTCCCATTCGGGCGCCGAGCCAGGGCGGAAATCGGGGGCGGAATGCAGGACAATCATCCCTTTCGGCGTGGGTATCTGTTGGGCACGGAAGAGGCGCCCGCGCTCCCCGCAAGCTATCGCCGCGTGTCGCCGGACATCTTCCTCTATGTGGACGGTCCCACACGTCATGTCTCCGCCACGTCCGGCGAGGCGAGTGTGCATGTCATAGGCGACCCGGTCGATCCGGAGTATCCCCTGGCGAGCCTCGCCCAGATTGCCGCCGATCTTGCGGCGGGGCTCGCGCGAAGCGACGACAGCTTCATGGCGCTGTCCTATCGGCTCGTGGGGCGCTTCGTCCTCGTCTACCGGCGGGGCGCAACGTCACCGCGCATCCAGACGGATGTCAGCGGCATGTATTCGATCTTCCACGGTCAGCAGGGGGGACGCCGCTTCGTCGGCAGCCATGCCGGCCTCGTCGCGATGCAGATCGGCGCCCCCGAAGTTCCCCCGCCGCCGAGGCGAAAGTGGGGCACCGAGGGCAACCGCACGCGACATAAGGGCGTGCACCTGCACTCGCCCTCGCTGGAACTTGCGATCGACGACGGCACCACGACCCGCATCTTCCCCCGCGCCGTGCCCGTCCCGGGAACGATCGACGATTGCGCCGCGCTGCTGCTCGAACGGACGACGGCGGCGCTTCGCGGCCTGATGGCGCGCCGCGATGTCGTCATCTCGCTCACCGCAGGGGGCGATACCCGGGCCACCCTTGCCGCGGTTCGTCATGTTCGGGCCAATCCCGTGTTCTTCACCTATACCGGCGGCACGCCGCGACCCGCGATCGACCTCGCCGTTGCGGGCGCGCTCGCCACGAAATTCGGGCTGCGGTACGTGACCATAAACCGGGTCCCGCGCGAGGCGGTCCCCGAAGCTCTCGACCAGGACCTCCGGGAAGCGACCAGCATACCGCACGGGCGCGGGATAACTGTCGCCTATATCAACAGCTTCGGCGTCGATCGCGTCACCCACATCCGCTCGAACGTGATCGAGTTCTTCCGCGCCTCGGCCATCGACAAGGCCTGCGAGCGCCTGGGGATCGTGCCCGATCGGCCCGAGACGGCGGCGCAGCTCTATCTTGCGTGCTTCATGGACAAATGGGGTCCCAACGCCACCGCGAGGACGGTGGAGGCGTTCCGCGCGCAGTTCGACGAAGGCCGCTGGTCCGAGGCGCTGACCTATATGGATGCCCGCGATCTCTATTTCATCGAGCACCGCATGGCCAACTGGCACGGCAATCTCGTCCTGGAATCGGACTATTCCTTCGAGACCTTCATCCTGTTCAACAGCCGCGAGATGTTCGACGCGGCGCTGCGCATCCCGAAGGACGTCCGCGCCGAGGGCCGGCTGATCCACCGCTACTACGAGATGGCCGCCCCGGAAGTGCTGAAGCTGCCGATCAATCCGCAGAAATTTCCCTGAAGCCGTCGTTAGGGCCGGCTTCCCGCACGACCACGCGGCTGCGGTCGGTCCAGCGGCTGAGGATGAACGCCAGATCCGCGGCCCCGAAGGCGATGCAGCCGGCCGTGGGCCAGCGCGGCCGGCGCCAGACATGCAGGAAGATCGCGCTGCCCCGGCCCGGCACCGCCGGATGCCGGTTCCAGTCGAGTACCGCAACCACGTCGTACTGCGGATCGGCGCGGAACATGGCCTCATGGCTGAACGGATGCGGCCTGCGCACCAGATCGTTGTAATCCGGATCGCCGGGGTCGTCCGACCACCCGTCCTGCGGGCCTATGGCCGGAAACCCGCGCCCAAGGCCGGCGATCCGGCGGTCGGCCCGCATCAGCACCGCCTCGATCCGGTGGACACCCACCGGCGTGATCCCGTCGCCCTCGCGGACCTTCGCCCCGATCCCGCCGCGCCCCACGGCGCAGGAAAACCGCCGGCCCAGGAACCGCGCGCCCCAGCGGTCCACCACCAGGTCATGCGGGCTCAAAGCAGATGGCCCGATTTCGCCGCCTTGGTGCGCAGATAGCCCGCGTTCTGCGGCGTCAGCCCGACCTTCAGCGGCACCCGCTCGACCACTTGCAAGCCGCAGGAATCCATCATCGCCACCTTGGCGGGATTGTTGGTCATCAGCCGCACCTGGCTGAACCCCATCCGCTTCAGCATGTTGGCGCCGATGCGGAAATCGCGCTCGTCGTCCTCGAACCCCAGCCGGTGGTTCGCCTCGACGGTGTCGAACCCCTGGTCCTGCAGCGCATAGGCGCGCAGCTTGTTGGCAAGCCCGATCCCGCGCCCCTCCTGGTTGAGATAGAGCAGCACTCCGGCGCCCTCCTCTCCGATCTGCGCCAGGGCCGCGCGCAGCTGCGCGCCGCAGTCGCATTTCAGGCTGCCGATCAGGTCGCCGGTGAAGCAGGCCGAATGCAGCCGGCAGAGGACAGGCTTCAGGCGGTCCGGCGCCCCGATCTCGACCGCGTAATGCTCTTCGCCGGCATCGAGCGGGCGGAACACCCGAACCCGTCCGGCTTCGGATACCGCCAGTGGCACCCGCGCCGCCGCCACCTCGACCATGTCGGCCGTGGCGTGATCGGGGGGCACCTCGGCCGCCGCCAGAACCGTGACGCCGGCCGGCACGCGCGCCCCCGGCTGCAGCGCGACCACCAGCGCCGCCGGCAACAGCCGCGCCTGCTTGCAGAGCGCGATCGCCGCCCGGTGCACCGCGGCCACCCCGCCCCGACGGGTGCGGTACGGGCCCTTCATCGGATAGTCGAGATCGGCCGAGGGATCGGCCGTCGCCCGCACCCAGCGCAGGTCCGCATCGGACGGCAGCGCGATCCGGGCGAGATCCTCGTCATAGGCGCGCGCCTTCAGCGTCTCGGCCCGCCGGGACGTCACCGCGAGATCGACCTCGCCGATCATGCGCAGGTCGGCCAGCCGTTCTGCGGTGATGGTCTCGGCCGCCACCACCAGCGCCGCGGTCCCGCCGGCCTCCAGCACCACGGGCGCCCCCATGCGCAGGTCCGCGCGCGCGCGCGCCAGCATCTCCGCCGGTGCCAGCCCCAGGCTCATGCCGCGCCCCCTCTTTCGTCCGTCCACATCGCTCGGCATGTAACATAGTGGCCCGCAGGGACACAGTCCCGTGAGGCGGATGGCGCAAAGATTGCGGCCCTGCGGCCCTGACCGCAGCTAGGTCGAAAAGGAGGGCCAAATGAACAGCTTGAAGAAGATCCTGATGGTCGACGACGATGCCGACCTCCGCGAGGCGCTCGCCGACCAGCTCGTGGGGACCGAGGAATTCGACGTCTTCGAGGCCGGGGACGGCGCCGAGGGCCTGAAGCGCGCGGCCGAGCAGCACTACGACCTCGTCATCCTCGACGTCGGCCTGCCGGACATGGACGGGCGCGAGCTCTGCCGGCTGATGCGCAAGCAGGGGATGAAGGCCCCGGTCATCATGCTCACCGGCCACACCACCGACAGCGACCAGATCCAGGGGCTGGAATCCGGCGCCAACGACTACGTGGCCAAGCCCTTCCGCCTGCCGGTGCTGCTCGCGCGCATCCGCGCCCAGCTGCGCCAGCACGAGCAGTCCGAGGACGCGGTCTTCGGCGTCGGCCCCTATACCTTCAAGCCGGCGGCCAAGCTCCTGCTCGACGAGCGCGAGAAGAAGATCCGCCTCACCGAGAAGGAAACCAACATCCTCAAGTACCTCTACCGCGCCGGAGCCAGCGTGGTCGCGCGTGACGTGCTGCTGCACGAGGTCTGGGGCTACAACGCCGGCGTCACCACCCACACGCTGGAAACCCACATCTACCGCCTGCGCCAGAAGATCGAGCCCGATC
>CAYLHK010000174.1:4210-4582 GCA_964383295.1 uncultured Rhodovulum sp. | reverse complement strand
ACCGTGCTCGCGATCGAGGCCGGACAGGCCATCATCGACGTCGGCTACAAGATGGAAGGCCGCGTCGACCTCAAGGAATTCGCCGCCCCCGGCAAGCCCTCGGAGCTCAAGGTGGGCGATGTGGTCGAGGTCTACCTCGACCGGGTCGAGAACGCGCGTGGCGAGGCGGTCATCAGCCGCGAGAAGGCCCGTCGTGAAGAGGCCTGGGACCGCCTGGAGAAGGCGTTCGAGAAGGAAGAGCGCGTCGAGGGTGCGATCTTCGGCCGCGTGAAGGGTGGCTTCACCGTCGATCTCGGCGGCGCCGTGGCCTTCCTGCCCGGCAGCCAGGTCGACGTGCGCCCCGTGCGTGACGCAGGCCCGCTGATGCACATG
>CAYLHK010000174.1:0-4200 GCA_964383295.1 uncultured Rhodovulum sp. | reverse complement strand
TCGTCGCGCGTCTGGCCGAGGGTCAGGTGGTCGACGGCGTGGTGAAGAACATCACCGAATACGGTGCCTTCGTGGACCTCGGCGGTGTCGACGGCCTGCTCCATGTCACCGACATGGCCTGGCGGCGCGTCAACCACCCCTCCGAGATCGTCAACATCGGCGAGACGGTGAAGGTCCAGATCATCAAGATCAACAAGGACACCCAGCGCATCTCGCTCGGCGTCAAGCAGCTGCAGGCCGATCCGTGGGATACGGTCGAGGACAAGTTCCCGATCGGCTCCAAGCACACCGGCCGCGTCACCAACATCACCGACTACGGCGCCTTCGTGGAGCTGGAGCCGGGGATCGAGGGCCTGGTGCACGTCTCCGAGATGTCCTGGACCAAGAAGAACGTCCATCCGGGCAAGATCGTCTCCACCTCCCAGGAGGTCGAGGTCGTGGTGCTCGAGATCGACGGCGTGAAGCGCCGCGTGTCGCTCGGCCTGAAGCAGGCCCAGGGCAACCCGTGGGAGAACTTCGCCGCCACCCATCCGAACGGCACCCAGGTCGAAGGCGAGATCAAGAACATCACCGAATTCGGTCTGTTCGTGGGTCTCGACGGCGATATCGACGGCATGGTGCATCTGTCGGATCTCGACTGGAGCCGTCCGGGCGAGCAGGCGATCCAGGACTACCGCAAGGGCGACATCGTCAAGGCGGTCGTCACGGACGTGGATGTCGAGAAGGAGCGCATCTCGCTGTCGATCAAGTCGGTCGAGGGTGATCCCTTCGCCGAAGCGATCGCGGGCGTGAAGCGTGGCGACATCGTGACCGTCACCGTGACTGCGGTCGAGGACGGCGGGATCGAGGTCGAATACGACGGGATGAAGTCCTTCATCCGCCGCTCCGACCTCAGCCGCGACCGTGCCGAGCAGCGTCCCGAGCGCTTCACCAAGGGCGACAAGATCGATGCCCGCGTGGTCAGCGTCGACAGCAAGGCCCGCAAGATCGGCCTGTCGATCAAGGCGCGCGAGATCGCCGAGGAGAAGGAAGCCGTGGAGCAGTACGGCTCGTCCGACAGCGGCGCTTCGCTCGGCGACATCCTGGGCGCGGCTCTGAAGAAGCGCGGCGACAGCTGACGCGATGGACGCGCTTGAGCGCGATTTCTACGAGGAACGGCGCCGCAAGTGGCGCCGTTCCGCATTCTGGCGGGGCTTTGCGGTCGCCCTGCTCGTCCTGCTGGTGATCGGCGGGATCTTTGGTTCAGACTTGATGCGGCAGCGGGGCGCGCATGTCGCGCGCGTCGAGATCGCCGGCGTCATCACGGACGACCTCGCGCGCGACGAAATGCTGGCCGCGCTTGGCCGGGCGCCCGGCGCGCGGGCGCTGATCCTGCGCATCAATTCGCCCGGCGGCACCACGGCCGGGTCCGAGGCGCTCTACGAGGCGGTGCGCGCCATCGCCGAGACCCGGCCCGTGGTCGCGGTGCTGGGCGAGGTCGCGGCATCGGGCGGCTACATCGCGGCCATCAGCGCCGATCACATCGTCGCGCGCGGCAACACGCTGACGGGCTCGATCGGCGTCATCATGGAATATCCCGACCTCACAGGCGTGATGGAGCGGCTCGGCATCGGGCTGGAGACCGTGCGCTCGTCGGAACTGAAGGCCGAGCCCTCGCCCTTCCGGCCGACAAATCCCGCCGCCCGGGCGCGTGACGCGGCGCTGGTGGGCGAGAGCTATGTCTGGTTCCGCGACCTCGTGGGCGCGCGCCGGGGCCTGGAGGGCGCGGCGCTTGACAGTGTCGCGAACGGCGGCGTCTTCACCGGCCGGATTGCGCTCGGCAACGGCCTGATCGACGCCATCGGAGGCGAAGACGCGGCACTCGCCTGGCTCGAATCGCAGGAACAGGGACTGGCCGCGCTTCCGGTGCGCAACTGGGAGGTGAGAGAGGACCGCTCGCTATTCAGCCGACTGCTGGGCAGTCTGGCGCCAAGCGGCGGGATTCTAGGAGAAATATCGCTGAGATCGACACCGAAGCTCTATTCCCTCGCGCCCTGAATAATGACACAATATGCTGCGCGACGCGATACGGGACGATAATCTGCCTCGGCCCGGATGCCAGGGCTGCCGTACAACCGGGGGAACCGATGATCAAATCGGAGCTGATCCAGAAAATCGCCGACGACAATCCCCACCTGTTCCAGCGGGACGTCGAGCGCATTGTCTCGACCGTGTTCGACGAAATCATCGAGGCGATGGCCCAGGGTCACCGCGTCGAGCTCCGCGGTTTCGGCGCCTTCTCCGTGAAGAAGCGCGAGGCACGGCTGGGCCGCAACCCGCGTACGGGCGATTCCGTTGCCGTCGAGGAGAAGCACGTGCCCTTCTTCAAGACCGGCAAGCTGTTGCGCGACCGGCTGAACAAGCAGTAGGATACGCCCCACACCAGGAGGGCGTACATGCGGACCATCAAGCTGATTCTGCTGGGAATCATCCTCGCGGCAGTCGTGATGTTGTCGCTGGCCAACCGTGGCATGGTGACCGTGCGGCTGCTGCCCGAGGAGATCGACGGCGTGTTGCCGGGTGCGGCGATCGAACTGCCGCTTTTCCTCGTCGGCTTGCTGTCCGTCGTCACCGGCATGGTGCTCGGCTATATCCTCGAATGGCTGCGCGAGCACCGCTATCGCCGCCGCGCCGCCGAGAAGGAGCGCGAGGCGGCCCGCCTGCGCCGCGAGGTCGTGGACCTGCGCAAGGGCGAGCCGAAGGACGACGTGCTGGCTCTGCTCGGCAACTGAACGGAGCACTTACATGCAGGTGAAGATCTGCGGCCTCCGCTCGCGGGCCGAGGTCACTGCCGCCGCCGAGGCGGGCGCGGCCTATGTCGGGCTCGTTTTTTTCGCGCGCTCCCCACGCTCGCTGTCCATCGCCGACGCACGCTGGGTGGTCTCGAGCGTGCCCGAGGGTCTGCGCCGGGTGGCGCTGACCGTCGATGCCGATGACGCCTTTCTGGAGTCGATCATCGACCAGGTGCCGCTCGACATGCTGCAGCTCCACGGCAGCGAGAGCCCCGAGCGCGTGGCCGATGTCCGCGCCCGCTTCGGCAAGCCGGTGATGAAGGCGGTCGGCATCGCCGGCGAGGAGGATCTGGCGGCGCTGTCCGACTACGCCGAGGTCGCCGACCAGTTGCTCGTCGATGCGCGCGCGCCGGCCAATGCCGAGCTGCCCGGTGGCAACGGCCTGTCCTTCGACTGGCGGCTGCTGCACGGCCGCAACTGGCCCGGGCCCTGGATGCTCGCGGGCGGGCTGACGCCCGAGAATGTCGGCGACGCGGTCCGGCTAACCGGCGCGGAGCAGGTCGATGTTTCCTCCGGCGTGGAGGAAGCGCCGGGCTACAAGGATCCGGCCAAGATTGCCGCCTTCGTGCGCGCCGCCCGGCAGGCCGGCGCCGAAGGCAAGGGGGAGACGACGCCATGAACCGCGAGACACCGCGCAACAGCTTCCGCACCGGCCCCGACGAGCGGGGTCGCTTCGGCATCTACGGCGGCCGCTTCGTCTCCGAGACGCTGATGCCGCTGATCCTCGAGCTCGAGGCGGAGTACGAGCACGCCAAGACCGACGCCGCCTTCTGGGCGGAGATGGACGATCTGTGGACGCACTACGTCGGCCGCCCGTCGCCGCTCTATTTCGCCGAGCGGCTGACCGAGCGGCTGGGCGGCGCGAAGATCTATTTCAAGCGCGACGAGCTGAACCACACCGGCGCGCACAAGATCAACAACGTGCTGGGCCAGATCATCCTCGCCCGTCGCATGGGCAAGACCCGGATCATCGCCGAGACCGGCGCCGGTCAACACGGGGTGGCGACGGCCACGGTCTGCGCAAAGTTCGGGCTGAAATGCGTGGTGTTCATGGGCGCCACCGACGTCGAGCGCCAGAAGCCGAATGTCTTCCGCATGCGGCTGCTCGGTGCCGAGGTGGTGCCGGTGACATCCGGGCGCGGCACGCTCAAGGACGCGATGAACGAGGCGCTGCGCGACTGGGTGACCAATGTACGCGACACCTTCTACTGCATCGGCACGGTGGCGGGCCCGCATCCCTACCCCGCCATGGTGCGCGACTTCCAGTCGATCATCGGCAAGGAGGTCCGCACCCAGATGCAGGCCGCCGAAGGCCGGCTGCCCGATACGCTCGTCGCCTGTATCGGCGGCGGCTCGAACGCGATGGGGC
>CAYLHK010000173.1:0-4628 GCA_964383295.1 uncultured Rhodovulum sp. | reverse complement strand
CTCGGCGGCGCGCGCCGCGCCCTTCTCGACCGTTTCGCGCAGTGCGTCGATGTGCTCGGCCGTCTGGCCGATCACCGTCAGCACGTTGGCCGCCGACAGCGCCTCCTCGGGCTCGATGCCGGCGATGCCGATCTTGGTGATCGAGGACAGCCACTCCTCCAGCTCGCGGTAGAAGCGGTTCTGCGCATGGCTGGCAAAGAGCTCGAGCAGGCCGACGACGAGGCTGCCCGCGAGGCCGAGCAGAGAGGACCCAAACGCGGTGCCCATGCCGCCGAGCTGACCTTCCAGCCCGCGCATCAGGCCGTCGAAGGCCGCCATCGCGCTCTGCCCTTCCTGGGGCGCGAGGCTGCGGATGGTGTCCACAACCGCAGGTACCACCGTGGCTAGCCCGTAGAACGTGCCGAGCAGGCCGAGGAAGATCAGCAGGCTGATGATGTAGCGCGTGAGGTCGCGCTGTTCCTCGATCCGCGTCGCGACCGTTTCCAGGATCGAGCGCGTGGATGTGGAGGTCAGCGCCCGCCGGGCGCGCCGCTCGGACAGCATCGCGGCAAGCGAGGCGAGCAGCCGCGGCGGCTTGGTGAACTCGTGCCCGGGCCGGTCGAGCGCGAAACCCTCGATCCAGCTCACCGAGGCGATCAGCGTGAGGACCTGCCAGAAGCAGGCGAGCACGCCCACGACGAAGACCAGCAGAATGAAGATCTTCAGCCATGGCGAGGCCATGAAGATCGAGGCGACCGCCGGATAGATCAGCACCGCCACCGCCGCGGTCATGCCCAGCACGATCAGCATCATGACGATCTGACGCACGGGCTGGGAGAACTGCGGTTCCGCCTGGGGACTTAACGCCATGAAAGCCTGTATGAGTTATCGCCTGCCGAAACGGAGACTACGCCGCGCTGCCACGCTTTCCAACCGGCTTGTGTTGCAGCAGATTCCGCTTCAAGGACGTGTGAGGCGGGGCCCCGCGCCCGTACGCCTGCCACCGCAGGAAAGGAGCCCGACCATGGAAGCCATCGGCGCCCCGGCAATCGCCATCCTCGTATTCGCCATCATCCTGATCCTGACCATGGTCAAGTCCGTCCCTCAGGGCGAGAACTGGACCGTGGAGCGTTTCGGCCGCTACGTGCGCACGCTCGATGCCGGCCTGCGCTTTCTCATCCCGCTCATCGACCGGGTGGGCTCGAAGATCAACATGATGGAGACCGTGCTCGACATCGACCGCCAGGAGGTCATCACCCGCGACAATGCGATGGTCGTCGCCGACGCGGTCGCCTTCTACCAGGTCATCGACGCCTCCAAGGCCGCCTACGAGGTGCGCGACCTCGAGGCGGCAATCCGCAACATCAGCCAGACCAACATCCGCGCGGTGCTCGGCTCCATGGATCTCGACGATGCGCTTTCGCATCGCGATGCGATCAACCAGCGGCTCCTGCAGGTCATCGACGGCGCCTCGGCGCCCTGGGGGATCAAGGTCACGCGCGTCGAGATCCGCGACCTCGCGCCGCCGCCCGACATCACCCAGGCGATGGGGCGGCAGATGAAGGCCGAGCGCGACAAGCGGGCCGAGATCCTGATGGCCGAGGGCCAGAAGCAGGCGGCGATTCTCAAGGCCGAGGGAGAGCGCGAGGCGCAGATCCGCGAGGCCGAGGGGCGGCGCGAAGCGGCCTTCCTCGACGCCGAGGCGCGCGAGCGCGAGGCCGAGGCCGAGGCGAAGGCGACGACGATGGTCTCCGAGGCGATCGCACGCGGCGACATCCAGGCGATCAACTACTTCGTGGCGCAGAAATACACCGAGGCGCTGCGCGACGTCGCCGCCAGCCCCAACGCCAAGACGGTGATGATCCCGCTCGAAGCTGCCAGCCTGATCGGCTCGGTCGCCGGCATCGCCGAGATCGCGCGGGCGGTCCGCCCGCGCGGGGAGGGCTGAGCGGTGCTCGGTTTTCTCGACGGCATCTCGCCGTGGTGGTGGGTCGCCTTCGCGATCCTGCTCGGCGCGCTCGAGATGCTGACCGTCTCGACGCTGATGATCTGGTCAGCGGGCGCAGCGGCGGTGGTCGCGCTTGTGCTCTGGCTCTGGCCGGGCCTTGGCACGGCGGGCCAGATCGCGCTCTTCGCCCTCTGCTCGATCGGCTTCACCTTCGCCGGCAAGGCGCTGGTCAGCCGGCAGGGGACGGGCGCTGACGCCGCCCGGGGGCTGAACCGCCGCGCCGAGCAGGTGGTCGGGCGCGAGGCCGTCGTCGACAGCTTCGCCGGGAGCGAGGGTCAGGTGACGGTGGACGGCGTGCCCTGGCCGGCGCGGCTGGAACCGGGTGCGGCCGCCCCCGCAACGGGCGCGCGCGTGCGCATCGTGGCGGTCGACGGCATCGTGGTGCGGATCACGCCGGTTTGAGCGCGCCGCGCACCAGAGCCGTCAGCTGCTCGAGATCGGGATCCGCCAGCCCCAGCGCGGCGAGACCAGCGGCGGTGTTCATCAGATAGTCTGCATTCGGCCCGCGCGGGCCGATGGCGCGGGCGATGATCTCGGCCTGCGCCTCGAGGGTGAGGCCCCCGCGGTACTGCGCATGATCGCGGTTGGTGACATAGGTCACCGCCGTGACCTCGGAGCCGTCGTCGAGCATCACGGGCAGCCGCGCTTCGTCATAGGCGTAGGACACCAGCTCGCGCGCGCGGAGATAGTCGAGCACGCCGGTGGCCTCGGCGTCGGTCACCCGGTAGGCGACGCCGGCACAGGACCCCGCCTCGGCCCGGTCGAGCGCCAGCACCAGGCCCGGCACCTCAGGCGTGCCGCGGTAGTGGATCGAGGTCATGCAGAAGGCACGCCGGTAGCCGTGGAGAACCGCCAGACGCTTCTCGGCAAAGCCGAAGCCCGGCTCCCAGATCAGCGAGCCGTAGCCGAAGATCCAGAGATCGCCACCCTGCATTTGTGCTGTTACCGCCATCCTGGCTGCGCTATCCCGCGCCGATGGACGGGGCGGGCCCGGCCCGGAGGTAGGTTATGCGTGTGCTCTTGGCAATCGTGGTGGCCGCCGTGGGCGCCTATTTCGCCTGGTGGTGGGTGGCCGCGGGCATCTTCGAGCGCGGGGTCACCAACTGGCTGGCTGGGCGCGCCGATGCCGGCTGGGTGGCCGAGGCCGAGGACATCACCGTCACCGGATTTCCCAACCGGCTCGACATGATCGTGAACGGGCTCGATCTGGCCAGCCCCGAGGGCGGCTGGGCCTGGAGCGCGGGCGAATTCCAGATCCTGACGCTGCCGTACAGGCCGAACCACATCATCGCCGTCCTGCCGGGCGAGCAGGTGCTCTCCACCCCCTATGACACCTCGCGCTTCCAGGCCGAGGTGCTGCGCGGCTCGGTGGTCTTCGAGCCCAACACCGCGCTGGCGCTGGATCGTTCGAGCTTCGAGATCGGCGGCATGACCATTGCGGGCGATGCGGGCTGGGAGGCGGGGATCGCCAAGGCGAATTTCGCCACCCGTCAGGCCGAGGGCGAGAACGCGCGGCCTTTCGCCCATGACGTCGTGTTCACCGCCGAGGATGTCGCGCTGCCCCAGCACTGGACCGCGGGGCTCACCGGTGTGGACCTGCTGCCACGAGCGATCGAGGGCCTGCGGCTTGACCTGACGCTCGACTACGACCGGCCCTGGGACCGGCCGGCGATCGAGGACGGCAATCCGATCCTCCAGGGGGTGCGGGTGCGCGATGCCTCGATCAGCTGGGGCGAGCTGAACCTGCGCGGCCAGGGGCGGCTGACCACCGATGACCGCGGCTTTGCCGAGGGGCGGATCGACCTGCGGGCGCGGAACTGGCGCGGCATGCTGGATATCGCGGAACGCTCGGGCCTGATCGGCTCGGGCCTGGCCGGGACGCTGCGCAGCGGGCTCGATCTCGTCGCGCGGCTCTCGGGGGATCGCAATTCGCTGAACCTGCCCCTCGACTTCGAGGACGGCCGCATGCGCCTCGGCCCGATCACCCTTGGCGACGCCCCCCGGTTTACCCGCCGGTTCTAGCGCCGGCGCGGCGCTTCCGGTGCCCATACCCCAGGCGCTGCCTTCCAGATTTCTGGCGGGAAGAAGAAAGGGTGGGCCGATACCGCGTCAGCTAGAGACGGACGGCAAGAGCGTCGCCCTTGAATCCCTTCCCGGTGCTTGACGCCCGTCGCGGGATGCTTGGCCCTCGGTGCGCATGTGAACAGCGCGCCCCAAACCTTTCCTAATGGTAAATGGCCTGGAATCTCAGCGTGATTCCAACGGCTTGAAAAATGGGCACGCGTGCCCACCGTCGCCGGGCACACTTCTCTGGACGATCATCCCGGGCTGCGGGGTCAGCGGGACCCCGAACTACACCTGCTCCGAGAGCAGCGCGTCGAAATAGGCGATCGTCCGTCCCAGCCCCTCATCCAGCGCAATCGTCGGCGCCCAGTCGAGATGGGTCTTGGCGCGGGTGATGTCCGGCCGGCGCTGCATCGGGTCGTTCTCGGGCAGCGGGCGGAAGGTCAGCGTCGAGCGCGATCCCGTCATCGCGATCACCTTCTCGGCCAGCTCGCGGATCGTGAACTCGCCCGGATTGCCCAGGTTGATCGGCCCGGTCACCTCGTCGGGCGAGGCCATCAGCCGCAGGAAGCCCTCG
>CAYLHK010000172.1:0-4636 GCA_964383295.1 uncultured Rhodovulum sp. | reverse complement strand
CCGGTGCAGTTCGCCGACTGGCGCGCGATCAACGCCCAGGCGCTGATCACCGGCGCCGCCGGGCAGCGCGGCGACCAGGTGACTGTGCGCTTCCGGCTCTGGGATGTCTTCGCGCAGCAGCCACTCGGCGAGGGGCTGCAGTTCGCCGGAACCGCCAGCGCCTGGCGCCGCATGGGGCACAAGGTGGCGGACGGCGTCTATTCGCGCCTGACCGGCGAGAGCGGCTATTTCGACAGCCGTGTTGCCTATATCGCTGCCTCGGGACCCAAGAACGCCCGCCGCAAGCAGGTCGGCGTGATGGACTATGATGGCCACAACCCGGTCATGCTGACCGACGGCAGCGCGCTGGTGCTGACGCCGCGGATCTCCCAGTCCGCCCGGCAGGTGCTCTACGTCAGCTACGAGACCGGCAGCCCGCGGGTGTTCATGATCGAGGCGGGGGGCGGGCGGCGCGGCGTGCTCGACGACGCGCAGGGCATGACCTTCGCGCCCCGCTTCTCGCCGGACGGGTCGCGCGCGGTCTATTCGGCCTCGGTCGGCACCGGCTCGGACATCTTCGTGAGCAACATCGGCGGCGGCGGGCGCCGGCAGCTCACCCAGAGCGCGGCCATCAACACCGCGCCTGCCTTCTCGCACGACGGCGGCCAGATCGTCTTCGAAAGCGACCGCGGCGGCACGCAACAGCTCTACATCATGTCCTCGGGCGGCGGGGATGCCCGGCGCATCAGCTTCGGCGAGGGGCGCTATGCCACCCCTGTCTGGTCGCCGCGCGGGGATCTGATCGCTTTCACCAAGCTGGTCGGCGGGCGGTTCCACATCGGGGTGATGCGCACCGACGGCTCGAACGAGCGGTTGCTGACCGCGAGCTACATCGACGAGGGGCCGACCTGGGCGCCGAACGGGCGGGTGATCATGTTCTTCCGCGAAACGCCGGGCGAGAGCGGGGGTCCGCAGCTCTATTCGGTGGACATCACCGGAAGGAACCTTAGACGGGTGCAGACGGCGGGATTCGCTTCCGACCCCTCGTGGTCGGGGCTGCTCGGGTAAGACGACGCAAACGCACAACGGGAGAGATGGTCAAGATGAGAACGGCCAAGACCGGCGCCCTCCTGGCGCTCATGCTGCTCGCGGCGGCCTGCGGTCGGACCACCGCGCCGGGCACGCCCGATCAGGGCTTCAGCGGGACGGGGCCTGGGGGCGGCTTCGGCGAGGGTGTGGGCACCGGGGCGCTCCCGGGCGGAAGCACGCTGCCCGGCACCTCGATCAGCGACCGGGTGCTCTTCACCGTCGATCAGAGCACGCTGAGCGCCGAGGCGATCGGCATCCTCAACCAGCAGGTTCCCTGGCTGATCCAGAATGCGGGCATGCCGATCCTGATCGAGGGCCATGCCGACGAACGCGGCACGGGCGAATACAACATGGCGCTCGGGTCCAGCCGCGCCAGCGCGGTGCGCAACTACATGGTCAGCCAGGGCGTGCCCGACAGCCGTATCTCCATCATCACCTACGGGCGCGAACGCCCCGTCGCCACCTGCCCGAACGAGAGCTGCTTCTCGCAGAACCGCCGGGCTGTCACGGTTGTGACTGGTGCGCTGACGATGTGATCCGCTAGTCTGGCCGGCAGCCGGAGGAAATGGGAATGCTTCGCCTGATCTGCAGCGCCGTCCTTGCGGCAACGCTCGGCCTCGGCGCCGCGGCGCCGGCCGCCGCGCAGTCGGCGCCGGCGGGGCCGACGGTCGCGGACCTGCGGGCCGAGCTCGGCGTGCTGAGCGGCCAGATCCAGCTTCTGCGCAACCAGCTGGTCCAGCGCGGTCCCGGCGGCGGGCTTCCCGGAGGCGCGGCGGATTCGCTGACCCGGCTCGACCAGCTCGAGGCCGAGCTCCGCCGGATCACCTCCCGGGTCGAGGTTCTGACCAACGATCTCGACCGCGTCATCTCCGAGGCCAGCAACCGGATGGGCGAGGTGGAGTTCCGCCTTGCCGAGCTCGAGGGCGGCGCGCCGCCTCCTCCCGTCACGCAGGCTCCGCAGCTGGGGGGCGGGCTCACTGCGCTCCGTCCGCGGCCACGCGCGGGGCAGGGCGGCGCAGTCCTGAGTGGGGGCCAGTTCGGCACCGGTCCCGGCGCGCAGCTCACCATTACCGAACGTTCGGACTTCGACGCCGCGGTGGCGGCGGCCGATGGCGGAGACCATGCGCGCGCGGTCGAGCTCTTCAACGGCTTCCTCGCCACCTATCCGGGCGGTCCGCTGTCGGGCGAGGCGCAGTACCGCCGCGGACAGTCGCAGGAGGCCCAGTCCGACTGGCGCGGCGCGGCGCGGTCGTACCTCGATGCCTTCAGTGGTGCGCCGCAGGCCCCGATCGCCCAGCAGGCGCTCTACCGCCTCGCCATCAGCCTGAACGCCTTCGGCTCGACCCACGACGCCTGTCTGACGCTGACCGAGGTCGAGATGCGCTATCCCGCCTCGCAGGTCGCCGCCGAGGTCCCGGCCCGCCGCGCCGAGTTCCGCTGCCCGTGAACCGCGCCTCGGCCCCGGGCGACGGACTGCATGACGCGGTCCGCGCCGCCCTGGCCGAGCTCGCCCCCGGATCCGTCGGCGTTGCCGTCTCGGGCGGCAGCGATTCGACCGCGCTCCTCTGCCTCATGGCCGATTGTGTCGCCGGCAGCCTGCACCGGGTTGAGGCGATCACCGTCGACCATCGCCTGCGCGAGGGCAGCGCCGCCGAGGCCGCTGCCGTCGCCCGGCTCTGCGCTGCGCGCGGCATCCCGCATGTGGTCCGCGCCTGGGTGGAGGGGCCGCAGGGCAACCTCCAGGGCAGCGCCCGCGCCGCGCGCCAGCGGCTGATCGCCGGCTGGGCTTCTGAACGCGGCATCGTCGCGGTGGCCCTCGGCCATACGCTCGACGACCAGGCCGAAACCTTCCTGATGCGGCTCGCGCGCGGCTCGGGTGTCGACGGGCTCGCGGCCATGGCGCCGGCGACGCGGCTGCGCGGCCTCCTCTGGCTGCGCCCGCTGCTCGGGCGCCGGCGCTCGGAGCTGCGCGACTGGCTGGCGGCGCAGGGGATCGGCTGGAGCGAGGACCCGTCCAACGCCGACGACCGCTTCGACCGCGTGCGCGCCCGTGCCGCCCTGGGGCCGCTGCGGCGCCTCGGTCTCGGCCCCGAGCGCCTGGCCGCGACCGCCGCGGCGATGGCACGCGCCCGCGCCGCGCTGGAGGCGGCTACGGCCGATCTGGCGCGCGTGGCAGTGGAGCCGGGCGTCGCGGGTGACGCCTGGCTCGATCCGGCACCGCTGCGCCGCGCACCCGAGGAGATCCGCCTGCGCCTGCTCGCCGGGACGCTCGCCTGGGTGAGCGGCGCCGTCTGGCGGCCGCGCCTCGCCGCTCTTGCCGCCCTCGACGCCGCGCTGATCGCGGGTGACCTGCCAGAGGGCATCACCCTTCACGGCTGCGTCCTGCGCCCGCGCCGTGGGCGCGTCGCGATCCGTCGCGAGCCCGCGCGGGCGGCGCCTTCCGTCCCAGTGACCGCCGCCTGGGACGGGCGCTGGGAGCTCGCGACACCGGCGGCGGAACCCGGGCTCAGCCTTGGCGCGCTCGGCCGCAGCGGGCTTGCCCTCTGCTCCGACTGGCGCCGGCACGGCATCGCCCGCGAGACGCTGCTGAGCACGCCCGCAGTCTGGCGCGGCGCAGAGCTTGTCGCCGCCCCCTTCGCCCGCGAGGGGGCCCCGGGCCCATTCCGGCGGATTGCGGCCCTAAACCCGCCGTGGTCGTCGCGATATTGCGTTGAATCCGCGGCTCCGAACCTTATGTTACAGCGAGAAACCGGCGCGGTGTCCCAGCGGGGCGCCGATCCGTCTTAGGAGAATCTCCCTTGGGCAATACCAAGAACATCGCCTTCTGGATCATCCTGTTCCTGTTGATGGTCGCGCTGTTCAACGTCTTCTCGAACGGCAGCCGGACCTCGATGGGCCGCGAGATCAGCTTCTCGGAGTTCCTCGACCGCGTCGACAACGGCCAGGTCGCCTCCGTGCGCCTCGATGGCGAGCGCGTCTATGTGACCAGCCTCGAGGGCGTGAACTACCAGACGATCCAGCCCCGCAACACCGACGTGCTGCCCGAGCTGCGCGCCAACGGCGTCGAGATCCAGGCCGCCCCGCAGGAGCAGTCGGGCATCATGTCGGCGATCGGGCTCTGGCTGCCGTTCCTGCTTCTCATCGGCGTCTGGATCTTCTTCATGAACCGGATGCAGGGCGGCGGGCGCGGCGGCGCCATGGGCTTTGGCAAGTCCAAGGCCAAGCTCCTGACCGAGAAGTCGGGCAAGATCACCTTCAACGACGTGGCCGGCATCGACGAGGCCAAGGAGGAGCTCGAGGAGATCGTCGAATTCCTGCGCGACCCGCAGAAGTTCTCGCGCCTCGGCGGCAAGATCCCCAAGGGCGCGCTGCTCGTTGGCCCCCCGGGCACCGGCAAGACCCTGCTAGCCCGCGCCATCGCCGGCGAGGCGGGAGTACCCTTCTTCTCGATCTCGGGTTCCGACTTCGTCGAGATGTTCGTGGGCGTCGGAGCGAGCCGCGTGCGCGACATGTTCGAGCAGGCCAAGAAGAACGCGCCCTGCATCGTCTTCATCGACGAGATCGACGC
>CAYLHK010000171.1:0-4937 GCA_964383295.1 uncultured Rhodovulum sp. | reverse complement strand
TGGCGCACCACGATCGAGAACGTCGTGCTGCCGATCGAGATCCGCGACGGGCGGGCGGCCGCGAATGCCGCCAAGAAGGACGCGGCCGAGCTTCTGGAACTCGTCGGCCTTAAGGGGTTCGAGAAGGTCTACTCACACCAGCTCTCGGGCGGCATGGCCCAACGCGCGGCGATCTGCCGGATGCTGATCACCCGGCCGGACGTGCTCCTGCTCGACGAGCCGTTCTCCGCGCTCGACGAGATCAGCCGCGACTTCATGAACCTCGAGCTGCAGCGCATCTGCCTGGAGAAGAACGCCACCGCGCTTCTCATCACCCATTCCATCGCCGAGGCGGTGTTCCTGTCGGACCGCATCTACGTGATGTCCCCGCGTCCGGGCCGGATCGTCGAGGTGGTCGAGATCGAGCTGCCGCGGCCGCGGACCACCGCGATGATGGTCTCCGCCGAATTCGGCGCATATGTACAGCAGATCCGCGCGCTGCTCGACAAGGGGGCCTTCCTGTGAGCGTCACCATGCCCGAGGGCGATACCGTCTGGACCGAACAGGTCGCCTTCGTCGACCGCATCCCGCGCAGCATCGCGATGCTGGGCATTCTCGCCGCCTTCCTCGGCATCTGGCAGGGGGTGCATGTCTCCGGCCTGGTGTCCCCGATCATCCTGCCCTCGCCGGCGGAAACGGCGCATGACATCCTGTTTGTCGCCCGCAACATCCTGAGCGGTGGCTACATGCTGCCCGCACTCTGGGTCACCATGCAGGAAGTGATGCTCGGCTTCCTGATCGCCATGGCGCTCGGCTTCTCGCTCGGGATCCTCGTCGGCGAGACCACGTTCGGCGAAAAGGCCGTGCTGCCCTATCTCGTCGCCATCGACACCATGCCCAAGGTCGCCTTCGCGCCGCTGTTCCTGGCCTGGCTCGGCTTCGGGATCGCCTCCAAGGTCGCCCTCGCGGCCTTCATCGCCACCTTCCCGATCGTGGTCGGCACGGCGGCGGGCCTGCATGCGGCGGATGAAAACGCGCGCATGCTCTTCAAGACCATGGGTGCCTCGCGCTGGCAGACGCTGTGGAAGATGAAGCTGCCCACGGGCCTGCCGCATATCTTCACCGGCCTGAAGATCGGCGCGGTGGGCGTGATGGCGGGTGCCATCACCGCCGAGTTCCTCGGCGGCGGCAAGGGCTTCGGCGAGCTGATCCGCGTCGCCGCCTCGCAGCTCCAGACCCCGCGCGTGTTCTCGCTGATCCTCTATCTCAGCCTCTTCGGGTTTGCGGTCTTCTGGATCGTCGTGCTTGCTGAGCGGCGCCTCGTCTTCTGGCACCGGGCGAGCACGGCAGGCGTTCAAGCCGACCGGGCGTGAGGTTCGCAGGAGTGAAAACGCCACGCAGTGCCCAGGGCGGAACGATCGTCGATCCCGCCGCCCCGGGTGAAAAGACCACGGCAGCCACGCTGGTCTACCGCAACCTCAAGAGCGATCTGCTGCGCGGCGCGTACGGCTCCGGCGAGAAGCTGATGATCGAGCAGATCGCCCTGCGCTACGGCGCGGGGACCAATCCGGTCCGCGAGGCGCTCAACCGCCTGGCCGCCGAGCGCATGGTCGATCGCGAGGACCAGCGCGGGTTTTCCGTCCCGATGCTTTCGATCGTGCACTTCCGCGACATCGTGAGGGCCCGCTGCTGGCTCGAGGGCCTGGCGCTGGCCGAATCGGTGCGCCATCGCAGCGAGGCCTGGGAGGACGACATCGTCCTGTCGCTGCACCGGCTGATGCGCACGCCGTTCCTCTTCGGGGCGGATGCACGCGATGCGGAGGACAACCGCGAGTGGGAGATCCGTCACCGGCAGTTCCACCGGGCGCTGATCTCCAATTGCGGCTCGCCCTGGCTGCTGCGCTTCTGCGAAGAGCTGATGGACCAGGCCGAGCGCTATCGCTACATCTCCGACACCAACACCTATCCGCGCCGCGATTCGGATCAGGAGCACCGCCTCATCGCCGATGCCGCCCTGAACGGCGATGCCGAGGCCGCGGTAGGGCATCTGGTGGCGCAGTACGAACTCACGTTCGATCTCTATGAGGCCAAGGTCCGGGCCGAGTCGGACACTGGCAACACGACCGAAGGCGACTGACCATGGGCGGCGAACTCGACCTACTCTCGCTGCTCTGGGTGGCGGGAGCCCTCGCGACAGCCGGCGCGATCACCGGCGTTCTCGCGGGGCTGTTCGGGGTCGGGGGCGGCGCGATCACCGTGCCCATCCTCTTCGAGGTCTTCCGAAACCTCGGCATCGCGCCCGAGATCGCCATGCCGATGGCCGTGGGCACCTCGCTCGCCATCATCATTCCGACCTCGCTACGCTCCGCCCGTGGTCATTACCGCAAGGGTGCCGTCGATACGGCCCTGCTGCGGGCCTGGGCCGCGCCTATCGTGCTTGGCGTCGCCATGGGCTCATTCATCGCGGGCTTCGCGCCGCCTTGGGTGTTTCAGGCGGTTTTCGTCGGCGTCGGGCTGATGAATGCGACCAAACTCCTGTTCGGTCGCGAGAGCTGGCGCATCGCGCCGGCGATGCCGCAGGGCTTCGGGCTCCGCATCTGGGGCTGGCTGGTCGGCATCCTCTCGGCGCTGATGGGGATCGGCGGCGGAGCGATCTCGACCATGATCCTGACCCTCCACGGCCGCTCGATCCACCAGGCGGTGGCGACCTCGGCGGGGGTGGGGGTGCTGATCTCGATCCCCGGAGCCATCGGTTACATGATCGCCGGCTGGGGCCGCGCCGGCCTGCCGGCGGATGCGATCGGCTTCGTCTCCCTGCTCGGGGTGGCGCTGATCGTGCCGACCACGCTGATGACCACGCAGATCGGCGTGAACCTCGCCCATTCGATGCCGCGGCGCCGGCTGGAAGTGCTGTTCGGCCTCTTCATCCTGACCGTGTGCCTGCGCTTCATCTATGCGATGCTGAGCTGACCGGGGCTGGTGGCAGGGCAGTCCGGACCATGGCTCGGCTTACATGCCGCCGCGGAGCCGCGGCGTGCACAGAAGTTAAAATCGGGTAAATTTCCGCAGGATTGTCGTTTAACATCAACGATGTATCCGGATTCGCACGCGTGCGAATCCTCGTTCGCGGAGGCAGCGGCGCCGCTTGTATCCACTTCGGGCCGGATGTAGGAGACCCGCGCCACCCCGTCAGGGGCGGCCAAGTCTCCGCCACCTTGCCAAAACGGAACCCGTCGACATGTCCCACCCGCTTCTGCCCGGCGTGATCGCCATGGCGGCGCTCGTCGTCGCCTCGAACATCCTCGTCCAGTTCCTGATGGGCAACTGGCTGACCTGGGGCGCCTTCACCTATCCCTTCGTCTTCCTGGTCACCGACCTCGTCAACCGCCTCCACGGCCCCGCCGCCGCCCGCAAGGTGGTGCTGGCCGGCTTTGCCACCGGGCTGGTCTGCAGCTTCATCGGCACCCAGATCGACGGCGCCTTCGGCCCGCTCGTCACCCTGCGCGTCGCCATCGCCTCGGGCACCGCCTTCCTGATCGCCCAGCTGATCGACGTCGCCGTCTTCGACCGCCTGCGCGCCGGTGTCTGGTGGAAGGCGCCGCTCGTCTCCAGCGTGATCGGCAGCACGATCGACACCGCGCTCTTCTTCACCATCGCCTTCTCCGCCAGCCTCGCCTGGATCGCACCCTCCGTCGACGTCGCCTGGGCGAACGAACCCGTCCCCCTGCTCAGCTTCGGCCCGATGGCGCCGCTCTGGGCCAGCCTCGCCATTGCCGATCTTCTGGTCAAACTCGCCCTCTCGCTGCTTGCCCTGGCACCATTCCGCCTCGCTGTCCGGCACTTCCTGCGCCGTGCCTGAAATTTTTCTTGCCTTTCGGCGGGACGATGGCAGGCTGAAGGCAACCGAAACCAGCGAAAGGAGGTGATCCAATGTCGAATGAGACTTTGGAGCGTGTGGCAGGATCTGTGCGGGGTGGGAGCATCTGAGGGGCAGCCCCTTCGGAACGTGATCTAACCGCCGGGCTTGGCTCGATCCGCCAGCCTCCAGGCTCATGAACCCGAGGGGCCGCAGCATCTGCGGCCCCTCACCTTTTTGCAGTCCGCCCCCATGCTCCAGATCACCCCCGACATCTCCATCGCCGACTGGGAACTGACCGAGACCTTCACGCGCGCCTCCGGACCAGGCGGGCAGAACGTGAACAAGGTCTCGACGGCGGTGGAGCTGCGCTTCGAGGCCGCCCGCTCGCCGAACCTGACGCCCGAGGTCAAGGCCCGCCTGCGCCGCCTTGCCGGTCGCCGCTGGACCACGGATGGCGCGCTCATTGTCACCTCGGAACGCCACCGTTCCCAGGCTATGAACCGCGAGGACGCGCGCGAGAAGCTGGCCGAACTGATCCGCGCGGCCCTCATCCGCCCCAAGCCCCGCCGCCCGACCCGCCCGACGCTCGGCTCGGTGCGGCGCCGGCTCGAGGCCAAGACCCGCCGTGGCGCGATCAAGGCGGCCCGCGGCCCAGTGGACGACGCTCCTTGAGGCGTTGAATCCGCCCGCCGGATCGGCGAGTGTCCCGCCGATCTGGTCCAGGAGCCCCCCCATGCGTACACGCGCCGCCGTCGCCTTCGAGGCCGGCAAGCCCCTCGAAATCGTAGATGTGGATCTCGAAGGCCCCAAGGCCGGTGAGGTCATGGTGGAGATCAAGGCCACCGGCATCTGCCACACCGACGAATTCACCCGCTCCGGTGCGGATCCCGAGGGACTGTTCCCGGCGATCCTCGGGCATGAGGGCGCGGGCGTGGTGGTCGAGGTAGGCCCGGGCGTCACCAGCGTAAAGCCGGGCGATCACGTGATCCCGCTCTACACCCCCGAATGCCGCGAATGCCCGTCCTGCCTCAGCCGCAAGACCAACCTCTGCACCGCGATCCGCGGCACGCAAGGCCAGGGCCTGATGCCCGACGGCACC
>CAYLHK010000170.1:0-5120 GCA_964383295.1 uncultured Rhodovulum sp. | reverse complement strand
AAGAACACCCGGAGCGCCTGACATCATGGCCGAGATCAACACGCTCGAAGACCTCCAGGGCGCCATGGGCGCCATCCCCGAAGCCGTGGCGATGCCGAAGCGCGAGCCGGTGCGCGACAGCCTCGGGCGGTCCTATGCGACCGGCAAGCGGAAGGACGCGGTCGCCCGCGTCTGGGTGAAGCCGGGCTCCGGCAAGGTCGTCGTCAACGGCAAGCCGATGGACGCGTATTTCGCCCGTCCGGTGCTGCAGATGGTGATCGGCCAGGCGTTCAGCGTCGCCGGCGTCGCCGGTGAGTTCGACGTGCTCGCCACCGTCAAGGGCGGCGGGCTGTCGGGCCAGGCGGGCGCGGTGAAGCACGGGATCAGCCAGGCGCTGTCGCTCTACGAGCCGAGCCTGCGCCCGGCGCTGAAGGCGGCGGGCTTCCTGACCCGCGACAGCCGCGTGGTGGAGCGCAAGAAGTACGGCCGGGCCAAGGCGCGCCGGAGCTTCCAGTTCTCCAAGCGCTGACCCTTCGGCCGACAGGCCGGCAGCTTCGACAGACGGGGGCGGGTGGCAACACCCGCCCCTTTCGCTTGGGCTTGGGGGTGTGCCCGGCCAAGGGTGGGCACGCGTGCCCAATTTTCAAGGTATTGGAATCATGAGGTGATTCCGGACAGGTAAGGATTAGGAAAGGTTTGGGGCATGGAGTGGGGTGAGGGGACTCCAGCCGGCTACACTCGGGAAATAGGCCAAATCCCGGCGTTCCGGGCGGGTACCGTCTTTGGGCGCGGCTACTCCACCACTTTCCAAATACTCGCGAGCGGCCCCAGCCTAAATTGACCTGAATAGGGTCTCTATGCCAGCCCCACGCGCGTGACAACACTACATTTAGGTCTTGAGTTATAAAGCCCTCTAAGCGCAATGTTGTGATTGCGCTGATTACGGAGGGTATTCCATGAATACAGCTGCCGCGGGGGTTCTCCTATGGTTTCTCTCCAGCCCCCTTTTTTTGCTTCTCTGGATTCTCGCCCGAGGCAAGCTGAAGCGACAGATTGCAAAGGCTCGCGACGAGGCAGACAATCATCGAGCCGCGCTTGCCAGTATCACTGCTGACCATGAGGCGACAAAGGCCCGGTATGCTGGGATCATCTCGCAAGAAGAAGAAATTGGTAGACTCAAGGCGGAAGCGGACGCACTTTCAAGCAAAATTGATGTACTTCGCGTGTCCTATGGGGAAAAGCACGCATACTATGTGCGATTGGAAAAGCAGGTCGCTATATACGATGAGCGTCTCGCATTTGCGGAGCTTGGTGTCTACGAGCCGCATTTCGATTTCACTGACAGCGAAGACTACAAGTCCAAGATTCTGGACGTTCGAGCTCAGCAGAAGGCAATGATTTCTGCCAAGCGGGCAACAGTCTGTCCTACCGAATGGACGGTTGGGGGCAGCAAGGCCAAAGGCACCACCATGATCAACCGCCAAACCCGGCTAACCATGCGTGCCTTCAACAACGAATGTGAGGCCTCCATCGCCAATGCCCGCTGGAACAATGTTGTCGCAATGGAAAAGCGAATCTTGTCCGCGGCTGCAGCGATCAACAAGGAGAATACATCCCTGAACCTGATGCTCTCTGACGGCTATGTCGCGCTAAAGATCGAAGAGCTTCGGCTAACTCATGAGTACCGGGAGTTGCGCAAGCGCGAGAAGGATGAGCGAGCAGAGATGGCTCGAGCCGAACGCGAAGAACGAAGGCTTATAGCCCAAGCCGAAGCTGCCGAGCGTGAGGAGGCAAAATACCAAGCCCTATTGGAAAGAGCGCGCTTTGAGGCAGACACCGAAGGAAACCGCCGACGCATTCAGGAACTCGAGGAAGCGTTGGCCTCGGCCCATGCTGTGAGTGAGCGCGCACGCGCCATGGCCGAGATGACCAAGTCAGGCTACGTCTACATCATATCAAATGTCGGCTCGTTCGGCGAGGAGGTCGTGAAGATCGGCCTTACCCGGCGTCTCGATCCGGATGACCGAATCCGCGAACTCGGTGACGCAAGTGTGCCCTTTGCTTTCGATACACACGCGATGATCTACAGCGACGAGGCACCGGCCCTTGAAGGCGCACTGCACAAGGAGTTCGCGGAGAGGCGCATCAACACGTCGAACTTTCGCAAGGAATTCTTCCGGGTCTCGCTCGATGAGGTTGAAGCCGCGGTCTGTCGGCTTGCCCCGGCCGCAAGCTTCTTTAAGGACCGCGAGGCGCAAGAATGGCATGAAACACTGGCCCGACGGAACGCTGCACTCCTTGATCTCCAATCGATAGCGTCGAGCGGCCTGCCCACTTCGATATGAAGTGACTTGTCAATGCGCATCGAACTCCAATGACGCCGAGGAGGTCGATAACGGTCAGTTTTAAATCAAAGCTCACCATTGCCTATTCTTACGCTGCGACACGCGGGCCCATACTTGCCGTAGCGCTGCGCACCCCTTCCCCGCTGGGGCGCCTCCTTCGCCCCTCGCCCGATTTGTCCGTCGACAAATCGGGCCGCGCCTGCCTGCCCCTTGGCAGGCGCGGTGAACCGCGCCCGCCCAGGCAGGCGCGGCCCGATTGGAGAGGTCCGGGGATGCGGAGAGCCCCTCGCCCTGCGCGCTGGCGCTCCGGGCGACCGGATCGCGCGGCGCGCCACTGGCGCCCCGCCAAGGGCGATCCGGGGGATGGGTGGTAAGGTTGGGCGCGGGCGTCAAGCGCGGGGCGCGGCTGGGGTGGCGGTCCGCCCAGCCCGGCTGCCGCGCGCGATGAGGGCAGGGGCCGCACGCCGGCGCGGCGCGTAGCGGCCGCCCCGGGGGGGGGGGGCGGCCGCTGCCCGGGCTCGGGGCCCGGGCGGTTGGGTGACGCTGGCGCTGTTGTGCGGGAAGTCGGGGATGGGTGGTGGCCGTAGTGGGGCGTCGCCACCCCCCCCTCACGCCGGCCCGCACCAGCGTTCGATCTCGTCCATCACCCCGTCCATGAAGCCGCCCGTGGCCATGGGGCCGGTGATGTGCAGGCACCAGCCGTCGCGGGTGGCCTCGCGGCGGATATGCACGCCGCGGCGGGGATAGAGCAGGCGGCGGGGCCGGCGCGCGGGGGCGTCCGGCATCAGCGGCTCGGGCTCGACGGGGTCGGAGGTCTCGGATTCGACCAGCACCGGCAGCAGTACGCGCCACTGGTTCTCGGCATCCCGGGCGCTCGATTCGCGCAGGGCGTGGCGGATCACGTGGACATAGCCGCGGCTGACGGCGGCGGCGACGCGCAGGAGCTGGCGCTGGGACAGGGTCTGGGGGTCGGTCAGCACGCCGTCGAGCTCATCCACCAGATGGGCGATGGCGCGCAGGCGCTTGCGGCGGTCGCGGCCGAGGCTGGCATAGAGGCCCTCGACCGCGGCCTCGATCGTCTCGAAGCCTTCCTCGTCGCGGGCGATGACCGCCACCAGCGCCTGCTCCCAGGGCGAGATCTCGGCGCGGATGGCGTTCTCCTCGACCATGGCGGTCAGGGCGGCGACATAGTCGGCGGGGCTGCGGATGAAGGCGGGGATGGCGGCATAGCGGGTCTTGTCCTGCGCGAGTTCGTGCATCGCGCGCAGGGCGGTCAGGCGGCGGAAGCCGGAGATCAGGCCGTAGCGGTGGCCGCCCTCGCGCAGGGGCGAGCCCTCGGGCAGCGCGCAGACCTCGATCGGCATGCGCAACCCGTGGGTGAGGATGGAGCGGCGCAGCTCCTCGATCGCCGCCTCGTCAGTGGTGATGCGGTCGCGGGTGAGGGCGGCGGCGTTGATCGCCTCGAGCGGGATCATCACCACCTGCGCGGGCGTGGCGGCGGGGGGATGCGGCGTCTGGTCGGTCATGACCCTGGGTCCTCGGTGATTGCAGGGCGGGGATGATGCACCCGGGCTCGCAACAAATGTGCGAACGCGCGAGCAGCGTACGGTGCTCGCGCAACACGTCACTGGACCGCCCGAAAGCGGCGCTAGATAAAGGCCGGACCGCCCCGGCGCGTGAACGGCCGGGTCCTCACCGAGGGAAGGAGACGAGAATGCCTGCCACGATGCCCGCCGCCTGCCGCCCTGCCGTGATGCTGACTGCCCTGATCGCCTCGACCGCGCTGATGGGGGGGCCGCTGCTGGCCCAGGATGCCTATCCCCATGCCGAGGAGGAGATCGGCACGGTCGAGCAGGTCTATGACGGGACGCTGCTGCCCGACGATGCGGTGGCGACCTTCCGCAACATCGACCGGCTGTTCCCGGTGCGGACAATCGAGGCGGGCGGCGCGGTGCGCGCGCTGCCGGTGGCCGAGCGGCAGCTGGAGAACGTGCGCTTCGAGTATGACGGGGCGACGTATGATCTCTACGACGTGATGGCGCTCGACAATTTCACCGCGATGCTGGTGCTGAAGGACGGCGAGATCGCGTTCGAGACCTATCAGCGCGGCAACACCGAGGACACGCGCTGGATGTCGATGTCGGTGGCCAAGTCGATCACCTCGACGCTGGCGGGCATCGCGATCCAGGAGGGGCTGATCGCGGGGCTGGATGCGCCGGTGACGGACTACGTGCCGGCGCTGGCGGGCAGCGCCTATGAGGGCGTCAGCGTGCGCGACGTGCTGATGATGGCCTCGGGCGTGGAGTGGAACGAGACCTATACCGACCCGGAGTCGGACCGGCGGGCGCTTCTGCGCGCGCAGGTCTCGCAGGAGCCGGGCTCGGCCATGGCGGTGATGGCGGCCCTGCCGCGGGCGGCGGAGCCCGGGACGCTGAACAACTATTCCACCGGCGAGACGCAGGTCCTGGGCGAGATCGTGCGCGGGGCGGTGGACAGGCCGCTGGCGGAGTATCTGAGCGAGAAGATCTGGGTGCCTTACGGGATGGAGGCCGATGCCAATTGGTGGCTCGATTCGCCTGACGGGGCGGAGATCGGCGGCAGCGGGATCAGCGCGACGCTGCGCGACTACGGGCGGTTCGGGCAGTTCTTCCTGGAGGGCGGCGTGATCGACGGGGTGTCGATCCTGCCCGCGGGCTGGACGGAGGAGGCGCCGGGGCCGACCACGCTGAAGGACGGCAGCGAGCTCGACTACGGCTACATGTGGTGGACCGGCTGGACGGCGCCTTCGATCGCCGA
>CAYLHK010000169.1:0-5169 GCA_964383295.1 uncultured Rhodovulum sp. | reverse complement strand
TTCGACATCGACCGCACCCGCGTCTACATGCCCTTCGCCGAGGCGCAGTCCTACTTCAACCGCGACGGGGTGGCCGACGAGATCGAGGTGATGGCCGCGAGCCCGGGCCAGATCGACGCGCTGGTGCCCGCGATGGCCAACGCTGCGGGCGAGCGGGCGATGATCTGGACCTGGCGCAACGCGTCGGGCGCCTTTCTCTCGGCGCTCGACGTCGAGCGGCGGGTGATGTTCATCATCCTCAGCCTCGTGGTGCTGATCGCCGCGCTCAACATCATCTCCGGCCTCGTGATGCTGGTGAAGAACAAGGGCCGCGACATCGGCATCCTGCGCACGATGGGGCTGACCCAGGGCTCGATCATGCGCATCTTCTTCCTCTGCGGCGCGCTGATCGGCGTGGCGGGCACGGTGCTGGGCGTGATCCTCGGCGTGCTGTTCGCGAGCTACATCCAGGAGATTCAGTCACTGGTCGAATGGATCGGCGGCGGCTCGGTCTGGAACGCCGAGATCCGCTACCTGACCGAGATCCCCGCGCGCCTGCGCCCCGGCGACGTGCTCGCCGTGATGGCCATGTCGCTGGGTCTGTCGTTCCTGATCACCATCCTGCCGGCGCGCAACGCGGCGCGGCTGAACCCGGTCGAGGCGCTGCGCTATGAGTGAGGCGCTGGGTCTCGAGGATGTCGAGAAGACCTACAATGCCGGCAGCCCGGCGGCGATCACCGTCCTGGCCGGCGCGAGCCTCAGCCTGAAGGCCGGCGAGGTTGCCGCCCTGGTCGCGCCTTCGGGCGCGGGAAAGTCGACGCTGCTGCATATCGCGGGCCTGCTCGACACGCCGACCTCGGGACGCGTGCGCATCGCCGGCGCGGCGGCCGAGGGGCTGGGCGAGCGGGCGCGCACGGCGCTGCGCCGCGATGCGATCGGCTTCGTCTACCAGTTCCACCACCTGCTGCCCGAGTTCACCGCGCTGGAGAACGTGGCCCTGCCGCAGCGTGCCGCAGGTATCCCCCGCGGCGCGGCCGAGGCGCGGGCGCGCGAGCTGCTGGAGACGGTGGGGCTGGCAGCCCGGCTCGGGCACCGGCCGGCGGAGCTCTCGGGCGGCGAGCAGCAGCGGGTGGCGATTGCGCGCGCGCTGGCGAACCGGCCCCGCCTGCTTCTGGCGGACGAGCCGACCGGCAATCTCGACCCGGAGACCTCGGCGCATGTCTTCGGCATGCTGATGGTCCTGGTGCGCGACACCGGGCTCGCGGCGCTGATCGCGACGCACAACCTCGAACTGGCAGGAAGAATGGACCGTGTGCTGCGGCTCGCAGGCGGCCGGGTGATGGAGGAATAGACCCGTGAATCTCTTCGCGAAGCTGGCCGCCCGCGCGGCCGAGGGACGGCCCGTCCGTGCCGGGTTGATCGGCGCCGGCAAGTTCGGCTCGATGTTCCTCGCCCAGGTGCCCTCGACCCCGGGCCTCGCCGTCGTCGCCATCGCCGATCTCAGCCCCGACCGCGCCCGCGCCGCCTGCCGCGCCACCGGTTGGGACGAGGGGCGCATCGCCGCCACCGCCTATCTCGATGACGGCGCGGCACTGGCCGCGCGCGATGACGTCGACGTGGTGATCGAGGCCACCGGCAATCCGGCGGCCGGCGTGCACCATGCGCTCGCGGCCATCGCCGCCGGCAAGCATGTCGTCATGGTCAACGTCGAGGCCGACGTGCTCTGCGGCCCGGCTCTGGCGGCGCGGGCGCGCGCGGCCGGCACCGTCTATTCCATGGCCTATGGCGATCAGCCGGCGCTCGTCTCCGAGATGGTGGACTGGGCGCGCGCGGCCGGCTTTGGCGTGCAGGCGGCGGGGAAGGGCACGAAATACCTGCCCGGCTATCACGAGCTGACCCCCGACGAGGTCTGGGCCCACTACGGGATCACCGATGCCGAGGCGAAGGCCGCCGGGATGAATCCCCAGATGTTCAACTCCTTCATGGACGGGACCAAGTCGGCGATCGAGATGGCGGCCATCGCAAATGCCTGCGGGCTGGACGCGCCATCGGACGGGCTGGCGTTTCTGCCCTGCGGCGTCGACGACCTCGCCCGGGTCCTCACGCCGCGCGATCTCGGCGGGCAGCTGGAGGGGCCGGGCATGGTCGAGGTGGTCTCCTCGCTCGAGCGCGACGGCCGCCCGGTGTTCCGTGACCTGCGCTGGGGCGTCTACGTGGTGCTGGAGGCGCAGTCGGACTATTCCGCCGCCTGCTTCAAGCAATACGGGCTGCCGACCGATCGCAGCGGCCGCTATGCCGCCATGTACAAGCCCTTCCACCTGATCGGGATGGAGCTCGGGATCTCGGTGCTCTCGGCGGCGCTGCGCGGCGAGCCCACGGGGCAGAGCCGCGAGTTCCGAGGCGATGCGGTGGCGGTGGCCAAGCGTGACCTTGCCCCGGGCGACATGCTCGACGGTGAGGGCGGCTGGACCGTCTGGGGCAAATGCATCCCCGCCACCCGCTCGGTCGAGGTGGGCGCGCTGCCGATCGGGCTGGCGCATGGCGTGCGGGTCTCCCGCCCGGTCGCGCGCGGCGCGCTCATCACGCGCTCGGATGTCGAGGCGCTGCCCGACAGCGAGGCCGTGCGCCTGCGCGCCGAGGCCGAGGCGATGGCCGGCTGAGACACGGCCGGTCCGGCGGGCAGGGCTCAAGCGGCTCCCGCCCGCAACCAATGCGTCGATTGATCGCGGGCGGCGCGCGCACTAGGATCGCGCCGCCGCCGCCGCAGGGTCCGGCATCGAGTCAGGGGGCGCGGGATGACGCGCGAGAACGGCGCCACGCTCGCCGATCGCATCAAGGGGATGATCGCCGACCGCGGGCTGCGGCACGCCGAGCGGTTGCCGCCTGAGCGCGAACTCTGCGGTCAGCTCGGCGTCTCGCGCAGCGACCTGCGCAAGGCATTGGCCGGGATGGAGGCGGACGGGCTGATCTGGCGCCATGTCGGCCGCGGCACCTTCCTTGGCGCGCGCCCGGTGCACAATCTCGACGATATCGCCTTCCTCGGGCAACTGGCCAATTCCGAGCAGCTGATCGACGCGCGGCTGACGCTCGAGCCCGAGATGGCGCGGCTGGCGGCGCAGAAGGCCACGCGCGGGGATATCGACGCGATCCGCACATGCTGCGATCGCTGCCGCGCGGCGCTCGAGTGGCGCAGCTACGAGGCCTGGGACGGCAACGTGCATCACGCGATCGCCCAGGCGACCCACAACAAGCTCATCGTGCACCTCTACGACACGCTGAACGCGGTGCGGCGGTCGATCGTCTGGGGCCAGATGCGCTCCACCGGCCGGCCGGCGCCGGACCACCCGAGCTTTGCCGAGCACGACGCCATCCATGCCGCGATCGTCGCGCGCGACGCCGACGCGGCGGCCGACCTCATGCGCGATCACCTGATGTCGGTGCGCGTGCGGGTGCTGCCGAACATGCGGCGCTGAGCGCGGATCAGCTGCGGCGTGCGCGGGCGGCGGCGCGCCGCTCGAACCAGTCGACCACCCGCTCGCCGTAGAAATACACCAGCAGCGCCACGCCGAAGTAGCGCAGCGAGCGCGCCACGAGGATTGCGGCGAAGAACTGCTCGATCGGAACGCCCGCCGAACCGGCGCCGATCATGATCAGCTGGGTGGGCAGCGGCGTCAGGCCGAGGACCAGCATCGCCAGGAAGCCGTCGCGCACGAGCCGCGCCTGCACCGTCTCGAACTGCGCGTTCCAGCCCATCCAGTCCAGCAGCGGCGCGCCCGCGACCTCGAACAGCGCCGCGCCGACCACGTAGCCGAGCAGGGCCGAGCACATGAATCCCGCCAGCGCGATCAGCGCGATTCGCCATATGATGTCGCGGCGCATCTGCATGTAGGGGATCATCACCGTCTCGACGGGGATCGGCAGGGCGGTCGCCTCGAGGAAGGCGAACCAGAACAGCGCCACCTGCGCGGAGCGCGCGCGCACCACGCGATCCAGCCAGCCGCCCGACGCGGCATTGCCTGCCGCGCCCCCCGAACTGATGCTCTCTTGTTCCACCCTGCCCTGCATTGCTCCTCGGACCACACCCGCGCTCGAAAGTCCACTGGACCCGTTGCGCCAAAGCGTCTAAAGCACGGCAAAATCGGGGCCAATGGTGGCCTGGCCCCATGACCACGCGAACGCCCCCGCGGGCAATAGCAAGGAGCGCAGCGTATGGCTCATGTGGAAGAGGACGGCGGGACACGTAGGGACTTCCTCTACGTTTCCACGGCGGCGGCAGGGACCGTCGCGACCGCCGCGGCGGTCTGGCCGCTGATCAACCAGATGAACCCCAGCGCCGACGTCCAGGCGCTCGCCTCGATCCAGGTCGATGTCTCCGCGCTCCAGCCCGGCAGCCAGCTGACGGTGAAGTTCCTCGGCAAGCCGGTGTTCATCCGCCGCCGCACCCAGGACGAGATCGACGCCGCCCGCGCGGTCGAGGTCTCCTCGCTGCCCGACCCGCTGGCGCGCAACGCCAACCTTCCCGACGGCTCGCCCGCCACCGACATCGACCGGTCGCTGGGCGGCAACGAGGAATGGCTGGTGATGATCGGCGTGTGCACCCATCTCGGTTGCGTGCCCCTGTCCGAGGCCGGCGACTACAACGGCTGGTTCTGCCCCTGCCACGGGTCGCACTACGACACCGCGGGCCGCATCCGCCAGGGGCCGGCGCCTGAGAACATGCATATCCCGGTGGCGGGCTTCGTGTCCGACGGCATCATCCAGCTCGGCTGAGGTTTGATACGAACATGAGTGGCATCCCGCACGACCCCTACGAGCCCAAGACCAAGGCCGAGAAGTGGATCGAGAGCCGTCTTCCGGTTCTCGGCCTGCTGCATTCGACCCTGACGATCCCGACCCCGCGCAACCTGAACTGGATGTGGATCTGGGGTATCGTGCTGGTCTTCTGCCTGGTGATGCAGATCGTGACCGGCATCGTGCTGGTCATGCACTACAATCCCAGCGTTTCCGGCGCCTTCGCCTCGGTTGAGCACATCATGCGCAACGTGAACGGCGGCTGGGCCCTGCGCTACGTGCACATGAACGGCGCGTCGCTGTTCTTCGTCGCCGTCTACGCGCACATCTTCCGCGGGATCTACTACGGCTCCTACAAGGCGCCGCGCGAGATCACCTGGATCATCGGCATGCTGATCT
>CAYLHK010000168.1:0-5232 GCA_964383295.1 uncultured Rhodovulum sp. | reverse complement strand
CGGTGAACTCGCCCTTGAGCAGGTGCGGGGCGCCGATGCAGAACTCGGCCACCTCAAGGCCACGGGTCACGTCGCCCTTGGCATCGGGGAAGGTCTTGCCGTGCTCGGAGGAGAGCTTCTCGGCCAGCTTGTCCATGTCGCGGTTCAGAAGCTCCACGAACTTCATCAGCACGCGCGCGCGGCGCTGCGGGTTGGTCGCGGCCCATTTCGGCTGTGCGGCCTTGGCCTGCTCGACGGCAGACGCCAGTTCGGCGGCCGTGGCGAGCGCCACGCGGGCCTGAACCTCGCCCGTGGCAGGGTTGAAGACCTCTGCGAAGCGGCCGGAGGCAGGCACCACCTGCCTGCCATTCAGGAAATGACCGATGTCCTGCACGTGCTTCTCCCCCTTGGAGCCTGTTTGAGCCTGTCGCGTTCGCGGCGCAGCCTAGCGGCATACGGCCTGCGGCGCAGGCATAATTTGCGCGGAAGCGTTTTGCAAATTTGCAGTACATGCGCGCCGTGCTACATGACTGTCATGCAGAAAGGCACCATGAAATGGGACGACCTGCGGGTGTTCCTGGCTGTGGCCCGGCAAAGCCGGCTGTTGAGTGCCGGGCAGGCCCTGGGCCTTGATCCGGCGACCGTGGGGCGGCGGGTAAGTGCGCTCGAGGAGGCGCTCGGCGCGAAGCTGTTCGACCGCTCGCCGCAGGGATATGCGCTGACCGCAGCGGGCCAGAGCCTCGTCGCCCATGCCCAGGCGGTCGAAGCGCAGGTCTCGGCGCTGTCCGAGGAGGTGGGCGGGCATTCAGAGCGGCTGTCGGGAACCGTGCGGATCGGCGCGCCGGACGGCGTCTCCAACTACCTGCTGATCGATGCCTGCGACGCGCTCAGCCGTGCCAACCCCGAGTTGCAGGTGCAGGCGGTGGCGCTGCCGCGGATGTTCTCGCTGTCCAAGCGCGAGGCGGATCTGGCCATCACCGTGTCGCCGCCCTCGGCCGGGCGGCTGACGGTGCGCAAGATCGCCGACTATCGGCTGCGGCTCTACCTGCACGCGGACCTGATGGCGCAGATCGGCGAGATCCGGTCGATCGAGGATCTGAGCGAGCTGCGCGGCATCGGCTACATCTCGGACATGATCTTCGACAAGGAGCTCGACTATTACGCGATGCTCGGCCGTGCGCACGAGCCGGCGCTGACCTCCAACAGCCTGATCATGCAGCTGCGCTGGTGTCTGAAGGGATGCGGGGTCTGCATCCTGCCGGATTTCGTCGCGCGTGAGCATCCCGGGCTGGTGCCGGTGCTCGAGGACGACATCCGGCTGACGCGCGCCTTCTATCTGGTGCGCCACCAGGACGACGCGCGGGTGGCGCGCATCAACCGGATGGCCGAAGTTATCGTGGAGCACATGCGCGCGGCGCTCTCACCCGCAGGTTGATCCGGCCGGTTGACAGAGCGGCGGCGGGCAGGAACACTCATACAAGTGTTCAACCGGCATCGAGGGAGCGACCGCATGTTCGTCCGCAGCATCGTCGAATCCAAGCAGATCAGGCAGATCATCACCGCCAAGCCCGAGGACAGCGTCACGGCGGCGGCGCAGACCCTGGCGCGGCACCGCATCGGTGCGCTTGTCGTCAGCCGCGACGGCGTGTCCGTGGACGGGATCATCTCCGAGCGCGACATCGTGCGCGCGCTCGGCACCGTGGGGGTCAGCTGCATGACGCTGCAGGTGGTCGACCTGATGACGGCCCAGGTCATCGTGTGCCAGATCGACGAGAGGGCGCATTCGGTGCTGGAGCGGATGACGCGCGGGCGCTTCCGCCACATGCCGGTGATGGAGGAGGGCCGGATGGTGGGGGTTATCTCGATCGGGGATGTGGTTAAGGCGCGGATTGATGAGATCGAGCTGGAGAATTCGGCGCTGACGGATATGATCTCCAACGCTTGGTGAGCGCTGGTGCTGCACCGCGGGATGGGCGTCTGGAGGTGGTGATGCGCACAGGGCTCTATCCCGGCACGTTCGATCCGATCACGCTCGGGCATCTCGACATCATCCGCCGCGCCTGCAGCCTGGTCGACCGGCTGGTGATCGGGATCGCGATCAACCGCGACAAGGGGCCGCTGTTCCCGCTGGAGGAGCGGGTGGCGATGGTCGAGGCCGAATGCCGGCCGATCGCGGAAGCGAGCGGCGTGGAGATCGTCGTGCATCCCTTTGAGAACCTTCTCATTCACTGCGCCGAGGACGTCGGCGCCAGCGTGATCGTGCGCGGGCTGCGGGCGGTGTCTGATTTCGAATACGAGTATCAGATGGTCGGCATGAACCGGGCGATGAACGACAGCGTCGAGACGGTCTTTCTGATGGCGGATGCGCATTACCAGGCGATCGCGAGCCGGCTGGTGAAGGAGATCGCGCGGCTGGGCGGCGATGTCACCGGCTTCGTGCCGCAGAGCGTGGCCGACGCGCTGCATGCGCGCTATGGCGGGGCCGAGGCCGCGCGTGCTGCGGTGCGGGGGGACTGAGCGGCCACTGATTCACGATATGGAACGCGTATGGAAACCGTATGGACTCCATATGTACGATTCCGGCGGTCAGGGCCGGAGGTCCGTCGCTCCGATCAATCTGCCGTCCTGCTTGCGGACCGGGACCGAGACGTGCTCGTGGGTGATCCGCCAGCCGTCCGGGCCGCGGCGCAGGTGTAGCGTCAGCCGCATCCAGATGTCGCGCGGCTCGCCGCCCTGGGTGCCATGCAGCCGTTCGAGGCAGGTGACGAGGGCGAGATCCTCCCGGGCCTCGATGTGCAGCTCATGCGTCCCGCTGCCGATCGGTCCGTCCCAACTCGCCATCCAGGCGGCGACGCCCTCGGGGTCGAGGCCGTGGGCCAGCGGCGGCGCGAGGTCGAAGATCAGGGCGCCGGCGGCGTAGGTCGCCAGGAAGGCGGCCGGGTCGCGGTCGTGCAGCGCGCGGGCGCGGGCGGCGAGGAGGGCGTGGAGGTCGATGTTGCTCACGGGTTGGGCCTTCCCCGGCCGGGCCGCGGAACTCGGACCGCGACGCCGGGGGCAGTATTCCGGCCGATCGTTGCGGGATCAAGGCTGCCAGTCCCGCCTGAACCGCAGGATTCGCCCGCAAGGCGAGGAGCGCGGCTCCGCCGGCAGCGCAAGCCTCTTGCAGACATGCGCCTTGCGGGCAAGGCTATGGCCGGCAGGGCCCCGGAGCGCGGGGCGCGAGCGGAGGAAGGCGCGAGATGTTCGGAAGGGGGAAGACCAGCCCGGCGGATGAGCTCTACCGCGGTCAGGAAAGCCGCAACGGCGACTACGGCCAGGCCTACGAGTACCGGACCATCACCGGGTTCGGCGCGGAGGCGTTCGATCTCGAACTGAACGCCCTGGCGGCCGTGGGCTGGGAGCCCGTGGGCTTCCATGTGTCGAGCGGCGGCAGCAGCACCGCCTTCTATAAGTGCCTGAGGCGTGCCCTGAAACGGTGATCGCCGGGCGGGCGGGCCGGACAAATCCCGCCTACCGGCGGTCCGCCCCCCTTTCCCTGCCCACGATCCCGCCATAGGTTCCGCCGCGACGAACATTGCGGAGGAACGTCATGGCCGAGATCCGGGATCCGGAGAATACCCTCGTCATCACCCTGAAGGGTGGCGACGTCGTCATCGAGATGCTGCCCGACGTGGCGCCCAAGCATGTCGAGCAGATCAAGGCGCTGGCGCGCGGGGGCGAATACGACAACGTCGCTTTCCACCGGGTGATCGACGGGTTCATGGCCCAGACCGGCGATGTCGCGAACGGCGACATGGAGGACGGCTTCGCGCTGAACCGGGCGGGCACCGGCGGGTCGAGCCGGCCGAACGTGCCGGCGGAGTTCTCCAAGCTGCCGTTCGACCGGGGCGTGGCGGGGATGGCGCGCAGCCAGAATCCCAACAGCGCCAACAGCCAGTTCTTCATCATGTTCCAGGACGGGCATTTCCTGAACAACCAGTACACGGTCTGGGGCAGGGTGATCTCGGGCATGGATCATGTGGACGCGATCACCCGCGGCGAGCCGCCGCGCGAGCCCGACCGCATGCACAAGGTGCGCGTGGCCGCCGACATCGAGGGAGGGGCGTGATGCGCAGCCTGCTGCTCGCGGCGCTCGCCGCGGTGGGACTTGCAGGGGCCGCCGCCGCCCAGGACGCCGAGAACGTGCTCGTCCTCGAGATCGCGGGCGCGGCGAACGGCACGGTCGAGATCGAGCTGCTGCCCGACGTGGCGCCGCAGCATGCCGAGCGGCTGCGCACGCTCGCCCGCGACGGGGCCTATGACGGCGTCGTCTTTCACCGGGTGATCGACGGGTTCATGGCGCAGACCGGCGATGTCGAGTTCGGCACGCAGGAGGCGTTCTCCTCCGGCCGCGCCGGAACCGGCGGCTCGGACCTGGCGGACCTGCCGGCGGAGTTCTCGGGCACGTCCTTCGAGACCGGCGTCGTCGGCATGGCGCGCAGCCAGAGCCCCAACAGCGCCAACAGCCAGTTCTTCATCATGTTCGCGCCGGCGCCGCATCTGAACGGCCAGTACACGGTGGTCGGGCGGGTGATCGCGGGTCAGGACGTCGTCGACGCGATCCGCCGCGGCGAGGGGCCGAACGGGCTGGTCAGCGAGCCCGACCGCATGGTCAGCGTGCGGGTGAAAAGCGACGGCTGAGCCGTCCGCGACCGGGACGGCGGGGGGCGGACCAGCGCCCCCGCCGGCACCTCGCCGCGCGTCGCCGCGGTGCCCGAAAAGACGGCGCTGGATCACAAAATTATCGTATCTGCCGGTTCGCGTGCAAACTTTGCTTGTATCGTGCCCGTTTCCGACCATTATCGGCCGGCCGGGCGGGTGCGCCTCGCCCATAAAATTAATCGGCTAGGGAGGCCAATGTGACCGAGAAATCAAAGACAGTTTCCAGGCGTTCGTTCCTGCGCACCGGCACGATCGGTGCCGGCGCCGCCGCCGCCACCGGCCTTGCCGCACCGGCTGTGGTCGGGCAGGCGCCGCTGGTGATCAAGATGCAGTCGTCCTGGCCGGCCTCGGACGTGTTCCAGGACATGGCGACGCAGTATGTCGAGCGCGTGCACGCGATGTCGGGCGGGCGCATCCAGGTCGACCTGATGTCGGCCGGCTCGGTCGTCGGCGCCTTCCAGGTTCTCGACGCGGTGCATGACGGCCTGATCGACGCGGCGCACAGCGTGCCGGTCTACTGGTACGGCAAGCACAAGGGCGCGTCCTTCTTCG
>CAYLHK010000167.1:0-5348 GCA_964383295.1 uncultured Rhodovulum sp. | reverse complement strand
TGCGCGACCTGCCGATCCTGACCTTCTGCAACAAGATGGACCGCGAGGCGCGCGACACCTTCGAGATCATCGACGAGATCCAGCAGGAGCTGCAGCTCGACGTCTGCCCGGCAAGCTGGCCGATCGGGTCGGGGCGCGAGTTCATGGGCTGCTATGACATGCTGGGCGACCGGCTGGAGCTGATGGACCGGGCCGATCGCAACAAGCGGGCCGAGAGCATAGCCATGCAGGGGCTCGACGATCCGCGCATGGCCGAGCACATCCCCGCGCATCTGCTGGAGAAGCTGCGCGAGGAGGTGGAGATGGCGCGCGAGCTGCTGCCCGCCTTTGACCATCAGGCGCTGCAGGACGGGAACCTCTCGCCGATCTGGTTCGGCTCGGCGATCAACTCCTTCGGTGTGCAGGAGCTGATGGCGGGCATCGGGCGCTTTGGCCCGGCGCCGGGCGTGCATCCGGCCGAGCCGCGCGAGGTGGGGGCCTGGGAGCCGGCGGTGACGGGGTTCGTCTTCAAGGTGCAGGCGAACATGGATCCCAAGCACCGCGACCGGGTGGCCTTCGTGCGGCTGTGCTCGGGGCATTTCGAGCGCGGCATGAAGCTCAACCACGTGCGCACCGGCAAGCCGATGGCGGTGGCGAGCCCGGTGCTGTTCCTGGCGCGCGATCGCGAGCTGGCCGAGGACGCCTGGGCCGGCGACATCATTGGCATCCCCAACCACGGGCAGCTGCGGATCGGCGATGCGCTGACCGAGGGCGAGGCCCTGCGCTTCACCGGCATCCCGTCATTCGCGCCCGAGCTGTTGCAGAGCGTGCGCTCGGGCGATCCGATGAAGGCGAAGCATCTGGAGAAGGCGCTGACGCAGTTTGCCGAGGAAGGCGCGTCCAAGCTCTTCAAGCCGCGCATCGGAACGGGCTGGATCGTGGGCGTGGTCGGGCCGTTGCAGTTCGACGTGCTGGCCAGCCGGATCCAGCATGAATACGGGCTGCCGGTGCGGCTGGAGCCGACGCAGTTCACCTCGGCGCGCTGGATCTCGGGGCCGAGCGATCGGGTGGAGGCCTTTTCCAAGGCGAACCAGGGCCATATGGCCGAGGACCACGACGGCGATCCGGTCTACATGACCCGGCTGCAGTGGGACATCGACCGCGTGGCGCGCGACTGGCCCGAGCTGCGGCTGACGGCGACGAAGGAAGCGATGGCGTGACGCGAGTGGGTCTCGACAGTCAAGGCATCTGATTTTCAGACGCATTCATGCGTGATACGCTGACTCTCGGTGGGTTTGTTTTGAACCGTCGGGGGGGGGGTAGGCGACAGATGTTCACTTTTATACGTCCAGTTGTAGCGATACTCTTTTTGGGATTATCGCTGGCCGGTGCACCGAAGGACGCGACTGCGTCGATCGTCGCCTTCGAGATCAGTGGGATCACGCCGCAGGGCGGCGCGGGAACTCCGTTTGAGAGGCCGAACGGCGGCCGGCTGAACGTGTCGATCGACACCGCAAACCCCGGCCGGAGCGTTGCGACCTACTACAATCACATCGCGCAGTGGATCATCGGTGGGCCGATAGGGTTCGGGGCCGGCGGGCTTTTGGCGAACGGCCCGTGCATGGGTTCCGGCGGACTTGTCTGCGGCTTCACCCTGCAGCTGAACACCTATGACTGGGCGGATTACCACTTCAATGGAGCTCTGACGCCGCTGGGATACCCTGCGCTGAGCACGACGGACATGCAGGCGTATTACGACGGACTTTTCGGCAAGTCGGTGGACTTCTACTTCACCATTCAGACCGCGGAGGGCGATCCGGTCTACCGCGACTTCGACCGTGGTCTGATGCAGGACTTCGGGGACAACCGGATCTCGGCGGCCACTCCGATGAACCTGTCGCCGGTGCCGCTGCCGGCCGCCGCCTGGCTGTTGCTGGCGGGGGTGGCCGCGCTCGGCCTGTCCTCGAGGACACGCTTGCGGACAACCTGAGGTCGCAAAGCCGCCTGCCACTATCCCGGCCGGAGCTTCCCAGCTAGACAGGAACCGGGCCGGTCGCCCGTACCGGCAGGGACAGGAGCGTCGCAGCTTGACCACCACACTGCTCATCCTGGCGGTGCATGTCCTCCTGCAGGTGGCGACCATATTGCGCGTGATGCTGCGGCCGCAGCGCGAGCCGGCAGCGCGCATGGCCTGGGTGGTGGTGATCCTGCTGGCGCCGGTGGTGGGGATCGCGGCCTATTTCCTTTTCGGCGAGATCGATGTGGGCAAGGCGCGGCGGGCGCGGCTGACCGCCGCAATCGCATCCCTGCCCAAGCTGCCCCCGGTCGATGGACCGGAGGCGGGCAACCTGCGCCCCGAGATGCCGCCCCGGCACCGACATCTGTTCCGCGTCGGCGCCTCGATCAGCAGCTTTCAGCCCATGGGTGGCAACCGGGCGGGACTGACGGCGGATTCCGCTGCGGCGGTCGACGCGATCGTCACGGACATCGACGCGGCGCGGCAGACGGTGCATCTGGTCTTCTATATCTGGCTGGCCGACGACAACGGGCTCAAGATCGTCGAGGCCCTGAAGCGCGCGGCGGCACGCGGCGTGACGGTGCGCGCCATGGCCGATGATCTCGGCTCGCGCCATATGATCCGCTCCGAGCACTGGGCGGCCATGGCAGCGGCGGGGGTGAGGCTGGCGCGCGCGCTGCCGATCGACAATGTCGCGAAGCAGCTGCTGCGGCAGCGGATCGACCTGCGCAACCATCGCAAGATCGTGGTGATCGACAACTGGATCACATATTGCGGCAGCCAGAACGCCGCCGATGCCGCCTTCAGCCCAAAGCCGAACTTCGCCCCCTGGGTGGATGTCTTGGTCCGCTTCGAAGGGCCGATCGCACGGCAGAACCAGCTGCTCTTTGCCGGCGACTGGCTGGGCCATGTGGAAGACGATCTCTCGGAGGTCCTCGACGCGCCGCTGGAGGCGCCCGAGCCCGGGTTCCCCGCCCAGGTGATCGCGGCCGGGCCGACGCTGCGGATCTCGGCAATGCCGGAGATCTTCGAGTCTCTGATGTATGCGGCCGAGCGGGAGCTGGTGATCACCACGCCCTATTTCGTCCCCGATGAGCCGCTGCTCTCGGCGCTCTGTGCCGCCGGCCGGCGCGGGGTCGACACACGGCTGATCGTGCCCGAGCGCAACGACAGCTGGGTCGTGGCGGCGGCCAGCCGCAGCTATTACGCCGACCTGCTGGCGGCGGGGGTGCGGATCTTCGAGTACCGCGACGGGCTGCTGCACGCCAAGCTGCTGACGCTGGATGGAGAAGTGTCGTTGCTCGGATCGGCCAATATCGACCGGCGCAGCTTCCAGCTGAACTACGAGAACAACATTCTGCTATACGACCCGGCGCTGACCGGCGACTTGAGGGAGCGGCAGGAGGATTATCTCGCCCGCTCGCGCGAGGTGCTGCTCGACGAGGTGCGGCACTGGAGCCGGCGCCACAAGATCTGGAACAACGCCATCGCGATGCTCGGGCCGGTGCTCTAGGCGTCCTTCAGACGCGCCGGTGGACCAGGTCGTGGATGAAGCCGAGCTTGGTGATCGCCGGCGGGCTGAGCGTGAAGGGGTAGAGGTCGGGCTGGCCCATGGAGCGGTTGAGGCTGTTCACGGCCACCGTCAGCGGGATCCAGGCGGCGATCAGCTTGTCGATGCTGATGGCGCGGTAGGGATCGAAGGCGACCCGGGTCGAGGCGTCCGGATCATCGGTCACCTCGGGGTCGACGGCCATGCCGAAGCTCGCGGCGGTGTCGAGCGTGTCCACCATGTGCAGATAGTGGGTCCAGGTCTCGGCGAAATCCTCCCAGGGGTGCATGGTCGCGTAGGAGGAGACGTAGTTCGCCTGCCAGTCGGGCGGGGGTCCGTTCTGGTAGTGGCGCTCGAGGGCCTCGCCGTAGTCGAGGGTTTCGTCGCCGAACATGGCGCGCGATGCGTCGATCAGGCCGCCGTCGCGCACGAGCACGTCCCAGTAGTAGTGGCCGACCTCGTGGCGGAGGTGGCCGAGCATGGTGCGGTAGGGCTCGCCCAGTTCCACGCGGCGCTTCTCGCGCTCGGGGCTGTCGGCCTCGGCGATGTTGACGGTGATGAGACCGTCGGCGTGGCCGGTCAGCACCTGCTCGTCCTCGGTATCGGCGAGGAAGTCGAAGGCGAGGCCGTGCTCGGGGTCGTCCTTGCGGCTGGTCAGCGGGAGGCGGAGGCGCAGGAGGGCGTAGACGAGGCGGCGCTTGGCGCATTCGATGGCGCGCCACTTCTCCACGTTTCCGGGCACCGAGAGGTCGGGGATGGTGCGGTTCAGGTGACAGGCGGGACACAGGCCGTCGGCGGCGTCGACCGGGACCAGCCAGTTGCACCCGCCCAGCTCGGCATTGGCGCAGGCGCGCCAGCGTTCCTCGGTCCGAGCCTTGGGCGAGAGGGTGCCGTCGTCGTTCAGGACCAGCGCCCGCAGGTCCATGGCCTCGGGGATGAAGCCCAGCGGCGAGCCGCAGCGCAGGCAGACCGAGTTCTCGAAATGCAGCATGTTGCCGCAGGTTTCGCATCGCGAAAGTTTCATACCCGGCTCCCGAGCGAGGGGTGCAACAGGATGTTGCACCAACCAAGTCATTGACGTTGGTCGACTATCTCAACGGTCAGCGAAATCGGTCAGACGTTTCGCGCCGCGCGCGGCCCGAAGAAAAGCCACAGGATGAAGCCGAGCAGCGGCAGGAACAGGATGACCAGCACCCAGATGACCTTGGTCCCGTTGCCGGCATTCGAGCCGATCACGGAGATGATCGCCCAGATGTCCAGGGCCAGGATGATGAAGCCACCGATGCCGGTGTAGCCGCTGTCGAATCGCATGTGACGCCCCCTTTGCGCCCGCGACCAACGCGCGGGTCCGGTTTCGGTTCCGCTCAGGCCCGCCGGCGCAGGCGCGTCTCGCGCGCCAGCCGGACGGGGTCGTTGTCGAACAGGCTGGCCAGCTGCTCGGTCATCGCGCCGGCGAGCTGTTCCACGTCGGTGATGGTCACTGCCCGGCCGTAGTAGCGGGTGACGTCATGGCCGATGCCGATGGCGGTCAGCTCGACCTGGCGGCGGCGCTCGATCATGGCGATCACGTCGCGCAGGTGCTTCTCCAGATAGTTGGCCGGATTGACCGACAGGGTCGAGTCGTCGACCGGCGCGCCGTCGGAGATCACCATCAGCACCTTGCGCGCCTCGGGGCGGGCGATGAGCCGGCGGTGCGCCCATTCCAGCGCCTCGCCGTCGATGTTCTCCTTGAGCAGCCCTTCCTTCATCATCAGCCCGAGGTTCGGCCGCGCCCGGCGCCAGGGGGCGTCGGCGGATTTGTAG
>CAYLHK010000166.1:0-5391 GCA_964383295.1 uncultured Rhodovulum sp. | reverse complement strand
GCGTTCGCCTCGATGAACTTCACCGCATCGCCGTAGGTCTGGATCGTCTCGGCGGCATCGTCCGGGATCTCGATCCCGAACTCTTCCTCGAATGCCATCACCAGCTCGACGGTGTCGAGGCTGTCGGCGCCCAGGTCGTCGATGAAGGAGGCGGTATCGGTCACCTTCGCCTCATCGACACTCAAATGCTCCACGACGATCTTTTTGACGCGCTCGGCAATATCGCTCATTGCAGCTTCCTCTTGCTGTTCCGGTTCCGTTTCGCGCGCCAGGCACCGACGACTCCGGCCGCTTCTTCTTTACTGCGTACACTCCCGGTCCCGCTCTGCGACCCGGGCTCAACCCGTTGGGCGCTATAGCACAACCGTACACCATGGCAAACGTTAATGCAGATGCCCCCCTTGCGGGGTCTCAGATCATGGCCATCCCGCCGTTCACGTGCAGCGTCTGGCCGGTCACATATCCCGCCTCGTCGGAGGCGAGATAGAGCACCGCCGCGGCGATCTCCTCGGGTGTGCCCATGCGCGCCGCCGGGATCTGCGTATTGATCCGCGCCTTCTGCTCGTCGGACAGAACCTCGGTCATCGCGGTGGCGATGAAACCCGGCGCCACGCAGTTGACCGTGATCCCGCGCGTCGCGACCTCGGCCGCGAGGCTCTTCGACATGCCGATCACACCGGCCTTCGACGCCGCATAGTTCGCCTGGCCCGGATTGCCGGTGACGCCCACGATCGAGCTGATGTTGACGATCCGGCCCCAGCGCGCCTTCATCATGCCGCGCAGCACGCCGCGCGCCAGCCGCATCGTGCTGGTCAGGTTCACTGCCAGCACCGAGTCCCAATCGGCATCCGACATGCGCATGAAAAGCTGGTCGCGGGTGATGCCCGCGTTGTTCACGAGGATGTCCACCGACCCCATCGCCTCGGCGGCCGCCTTGGGCAGCGCCTCGACCGCCTCGGCATCCGAGAGATCGCAGGGCAGTACATGCACGCGCTCGCCGAGATCTCCGGCCAGCGCCTCGAGCGGCCCGGGCCGCGTGCCCGAGATCGCCACCGTCGCTCCGCGCGCATGCAGGGCCCGCGCGATGGCGCCGCCGATGCCGCCGGAGGCGCCGGTGACCAGCGCAGATCGTGTCCCGAGATCGAACATGGCTCTCCTATCCCTCCTGTCCGGCCAGCGCACGGACATCCGCCGCCGTGCCGACCGACTTCACCGTGACCTCGCCGGCGATGCGGCGGATCATGCCCGAAAGGGCCTTGCCGGCGCCGACCTCGACCGTCTCCGTCACCCCCTGCGCCGCCATCCAGGCCACGCTCTCGCGCCAGCGTACACGCCCCGTCACCTGCTCGACCAGCAGCCGCCGGATGGTATCGGGATCGCTGACCGCCTCGGCCGCGACATTGGAGACGAGCGGCACCGCAGGCGCCGCGATCGCCACGTCGGCCAGCGCCGCCTCCATGGCCTCGGCCGCCGGCTGCATCAGGGCGCAGTGGAAGGGCGCGCTCACCGGCAGCAGCAGCGCGCGCTTGGCCCCATGGGCCTTGGCGATCTCCACCGCCCGCTCCACGGCGGCCTTGCTGCCCGAGACCACCACCTGCGCGGGATCGTTGTCGTTCGCCGCCTGGCAGACCCCGTCTCCCGCGGCCTCGGCAGCGACCGCCTCGACGGCTGCGATGTCGAGTCCGAGGATCGCGGCCATCGCCCCCTCGCCTACGGGAACGGCGGCCTGCATCGCCCTGCCCCGCAGCCGGAGCAGCCGCGCGGTATCGGCCAGCTGCAGCGCCCCCGCAGCGCAGAGCGCGGAATACTCGCCAAGCGAGTGACCGGCGACGAAGGCGGCTGTCGCGATCCCCTGCCCCTCGGCCTCCATCGCGGCCAGCGCCGCCATGGACGTGGCCATCAACGCCGGCTGGGCATTCTCTGTCAGGGTCAGCTCGGCGATATCGCCGTCCCAGATCAGCGCCGACAGCTTCTCGCCCAGCGCCTCGTCGACGGCCGCGAAGACTGCCGCCGCCGCGGGATAGCTCTCGGCGAGGTCGCGGCCCATGCCGACGACCTGGGCACCCTGGCCCGGAAAGACGAATGCGCGCATGGCTCCCCCTGCGTTTTCGCTCCCTTAGCGCCGCCGCCCCGCCGCGTCCACCCCGCCGACCCTAACGCGTCCCGCGATTGCCCGCCGATCGCCACGGACCCTGTTGCCGTGCCCACCCCTTCTGCCTTACGCTTGACCCACGAGTGTGGAGCCCGGTGAAAATCCGGGTGGCTATTCCGGCCGCCAATCCGCCGGACAACCAGATGGACAGGCGTATCCCGCGGACCGAAATCCGCTGCCCGTCCAGGTTCAGCACTGACATCAAATGCCACATAGCTATCTGAACGGCGACTCACGCCCGCATTCCGTCCTGTCGCGCGACGAGATCCGCGACCGGATGCGCCGGATCCGCTCCTTCGCAGACCTGCGCGAACTCTGGCGCGAGGACCGCGCGGCGAACGGCGGGCGCCTCACGCGGCCGGGCGCGCAGGCCGTGGCGCTCTACCGCTTCGGCGTCTGGGCGGAAGGCCATCCGAACCGGTTCCTGCGCTACCCCATGCGCCGGCTCCACGAGCTTCTCTATCTCGTTGTGCGCAACCTCTACGGCATCGAGCTCCCGACCTCGGCGCGGGTGGGCCGGCGGCTGCGGATCGCCCATCAATCGGGGATCGTGATCACCCCCCATGCGGTGATCGGCAACGACTGCCTGATCCACCAGAATGTCACCATCGGCAGCCCCCGCGGGGGCATGGGACCCGACGAGATGCCGCGCATCGGCGATAGGGTCGAGATCGGTGCCGGCGCGGTCATTCTCGGGCCGGTGCGGATCGGCCACGACAGCCGCATCGGGCCGAATACCGTCGTGCGCGCGGATGTGCCGGCGAACTCCAAGGTCCTGCCGCCCGAGCCCGAAATCCGCCCGCGCTCATCCCGGCCGCTGGAGGTACGGGCACATCCGCCGTTGCCCTGACGCGCCGGACGGCGGGCGGCGCCGCGTGCCCCAAACCTTTCCTAATGGTAAATGGTCTCGAATACGGGTTTGATTTCAATGTCTTGAAAATTGGGCACGCGTGCCCACCCCGTGCGCGGGCACGGTCACGGGCCGCAGCCCGCCGGCTAGCCCAGCGCGATCGCCACGCCCACCAGGATCAGCGCCCCGCCGGCCGCGACATGCAGCCGGCGCATCGCCACCGGATCGGCCAGCAGCCGCCGGGCGCGCGCGAATACCGCCGCCCAGAGCAGGTTGCCGAGAAAGGGGATCAGCGCCGAGACGAGGCAGATCACCACCATGTCGGCCAGCGTCAGCCGCGCCATGGGGAAGAAGCCGGGCAGCACGCCCAGATAGAACAGGATCGCCTTGGGATTGCCGGCGATCACCATGAGTCCGGCCAGAAACCCCGTCCAGCCGCTCTCCCGCGCCAACCCGCCCGCCGTGGCGCGCCGCGCCGCCTCGTCGGCACCGCGGATCATGCCCCATCCCATCCAGACCAGGATGGCGGCCCCGAAGAAGCGCAGCAGATAGAGCGCATCGGCCCAGACACCCGCCGCAACGCCGATCCCGAGCATGGCCAGCAGCGGCCAGAGCACGTCACCGACCGCGACGCCCGCCGCCAGCGGCACCACGGCCCGCACCCCGCCCGTCGCCGCGCGCGCGATCAGCGCCGCGACCACCGGCCCCGGCGTGATGACGAGAAGCGCCAGCGCCCCCGAATAGGCGAGCAGGCTCGCCGCCGTCAGCATCATGTCCTGCCCGCCCCTAGCCCGGACGCGTCTGCGACACGCCCCCGCTCTCCGTAACCGAGAAATGCTGCGCATCCTCGCCCAGCTCGGCGAAGAGACCCGCCTCGGTGCCGGTCATCCAGGCCTGCGCCCCGAGAACGGCCAGCGCGCGATAGAGCGCAGCGCGGCGGTCGGCGTCAAGATGGGCCGCAACCTCGTCGAGCAGCAGCAGGGGCGCCGCGCCGAACTCCACCGCCACGGCGGCGGCATTATCGAGGATCAGGCTGATCAGCAGCGCCTTCTGCTCGCCGGTCGAAGCCAGCCGCGCCGGCATGGCCTTCTCGACATGGGTTGCGGCGAGATCGTCGCGGTGCGGCCCGATCAGCGTCCGCCCCGCCGCCATGTCGCGGCCCCGGCCCTCGCGCAGCGCGGCACGCAGCCCTTCGGCGTCGCGCGGGCCCTCCGCCTCCAGGGCCAGCCCGGCGCGCGGGAAGTCCGAAGGCTGCGCCACCGCTGCGATCCGCCGGAGCGCCGCCCGCCGGTTCGCATCGACCCACGCGCCCGCATCCGCGATCTGCGCCTCGAGCGCGTCGAACCAGGCGGGGTCGCGGATCTGATCGCGGATCAGCCGGTTGCGCTCCCGCAGCGCCCGATCATAGGCCAGCACCGCCTCGCCATGCTCGGGAACGAGGCTCAGCGTCAGCCGATCGAGAAACCGCCGTCGCTCACTCGCAGCCTCGGTCCACAGCCGGTCCATCGACGGCGTCAGCCACAGGACCCGCGCGATCGTCCCGAGCGCCGTCTGCGCCGCGGGCTTGGTGTCGAGGGCGACCTGACGGCCCTGCCCCTCCGACCAGGTCTCGACCAGATGCTCCCCCCGCGGCTCGGCAAGCTCGGCCACGACCTTCCAGCCCAACGCCTCGGGCTGGCGCGCCATGTCCACAGCCGCCGCCCCGCGCAGGCCGCGACCGGGCGACAGCAGCGAGACGGCCTCGATCAGGTTGGTCTTGCCCGCTCCGTTCGGCCCTCGGAGCACGACAGGCCAGGGACCGAGCGCGAGCTCGGCGGCCAGATGCGAGCGGAAATGCGAGAGGCGCAGCCGCGTGACGGCGAGCGGTGCCGGCATGTGCTGCCCCTTCCGGGGGGCTGGGATCAGACCCGCATGGGCATGACGACGTAGACGGCGCTCTCGTCGCTGCCCTCGCGCATCAGCGTCGGGTCGTTGGCGGAGTTGAACAGGAAGACGGCGTTCTCGCGGTCGACCTGCCCCGCGATCTCGAGCAGGTACTTGGCGTTGAACCCGATCTCGATCGGCTGGTCGGAATAGGCGACCGCCAGTTCCTCGTCGGCGGCGCCGCTGTCGGGGGCATTCACCGACAGGACCAGCCGGTCCTCGTCGATGGAGAGCTTCACCGCGCGGGACCGCTCGGACGACACGGTCGCCACGCGGTCGACCGCCTGGGCGAACTCGGCGGCATCGACCTCGAGCCTGCGGCTGTTGCCCACCGGGATGACGCGGGCATAGTCCGGGAACGTGCCGTCGATCACCTTCGAGGTCAGCGTGACCTCGGGCGTCGCGAAACGGACCTTGGTCTCGCTGACCGAGACGGCGATCTGCATCTCGTCGTCATCGAGGAGCT
>CAYLHK010000165.1:0-5403 GCA_964383295.1 uncultured Rhodovulum sp. | reverse complement strand
TGGACGACGAGGAGCTGGGGCATTGAGCACGCGATATTTCGAGGCCCGCGGCCTGACCGTTTCCTATGACAAGGTCGTCGCACTGCGCGACGTCTCGATCGGCGTCGACCAGGGCAAGGTCATCGCGCTGATCGGCGCCAACGGCGCCGGCAAGTCGACCACGCTGCGCGCGATCACCGGGCTGAAGCGACCCGGCGCGGGCGAGATCTGGCTCGAGGGCGAGCGCATCGACCGCCTCGCCCCGGCCAAGCTCGTCGAGCGGGGCATCGTCATGGTGCCCGAGGGGCGCCGGGTCTTCCCGCACATGAGCGTGCGCGACAACCTGATGATGGGCGCCTACATCCGCAGGGACAAGCCGGCCATCGCCAGCGACCTCGAGCGGATCCTGACCCGCTTCCCGCGCCTGCGCGAGCGGCTGCGGCAGAACGCCGGCACGCTTTCGGGCGGCGAGCAGGAGATGCTGGTGATCGGCCGCGCGCTCATGACCCGGCCGCGGCTCCTGTTGCTCGACGAGCCCTCGCTCGGGCTCGCGCCGCTGGTCGTGCGCGACATCGCCCGGCTGATCCTGGAGATCAACCAGGAGGACGGCGTCAGCGTCATCCTGGTCGAACAGAACTCGCGCATGGCGCTCAGGATCAGCCAGTACGCCTATGTGCTCGAGACCGGGAAAATCGGGCTCGAAGGCCCGTCGGCCGAACTTCTTGATAACGCCCATGTTCGGGCGCTCTACCTCGGCGGTTGATCCGCCAGAATACCAAAGGGATGGAATAAGATGTCCAGAAAACTTAACCTTGCCGTCGCGCAGACCGGCCCGATCGCTCGCGCGGAGACCCGCGACCAGGTGGTCGTCCGCCTGCTGGCGATGCTCGAGGAAGCCGCGGGACGCGGATCGACCTTCGTGGTCTTCCCGGAACTGACGCTGACCACCTTCTTCCCGCGCTGGCTCTTCGAGGACCCGGCCGAGATCGACGCCTGGTTCGAGAAGGAGATGCCGAACGACGCGACCCGTCCGCTGTTCGAGGCCTCCGCACGGCTGGGGGTTGGCTTCAATCTCGGCTATGCCGAGCTCGCCGAAGAGGGCGGGCGTGTGCACCACTTCAACACCTCGATCGCCGTCAACCGCAAGGGCGAGATCGTCGGCAAGTATCGCAAGATCCACCTGCCGGGCCACGCCGAATACGAGGCCTACCGCCCCTGGCAGCATCTGGAGAAGCGCTACTTCGAGCCCGGCAATCTCGGCTTCCCGGTTTCCGACGTCGACGGCGCCAAGATCGGCATGTTCATCTGCAACGACCGCCGCTGGCCGGAAACCTGGCGGGTCATGGGCCTGCAGGGCGCGGAGCTGATCTGCGGCGGCTACAACACCCCGACGCACAACCCGCCGGTGCCCCAGCACGACCATCTGAACTCGTTCCACCATCTGCTGTCGATCCAGGCCGGCTCCTACCAGAACGGCGCCTGGGGCGCGGCCTCCGCCAAGGCCGGCATGGAGGAGGGCTCGATGCTGCTGGGCCATTCCTGCATCACCGCGCCGACCGGCGAGATCGTGGCGATGTCCTCGACGCTGGAGGACGAAGTGATCACGGCGGTCTGCGATCTCGACGCTTGCGCCCATATCCGCAACGAGATCTTCAACTTCCGCAAGCACCGCCAGCCGCAGAACTACGGCATCATTTCCGAACTCTACGACTGACCGGAAAGAAGGGGAGGGAAAACCCATGAAGATCAAGGTGATCAATCCGAACACCACGTGGTCGATGACCGACAAGATCGGGGAGGCGGCCCGTGCGGTCGCCGCACCCGGGACGGAGATCGTCGCGGTCTCGCCCTCCATGGGTCCCGTCTCCATCGAAGGCTTCTACGACGAGGCCTTTGCCGCGGTCGGCGTACTCGACGAGGTGCGCAAGGGTGAGGCCGAGGGCTTCGACGGCTATGTCATCGCCTGTTTCGGCGATCCCGGCCTGAATGCCGCGCGCGAGATCGCGCGCGGCCCCGTCATCGGCATCGCCGAGGCGGCCATGCATGCGGCCAGCATGACGGGCACCGGCTTCTCCATCGTCTCGACGCTGGAGCGCTCGCGCCCGATGATGGAGCATCTGGTGCATGCCTACGGCATGCACCACCGCTGCCGCTCGATCCGCATGGCCGAAATTGCCGTGCTCGCGCTCGAAGAAGAGGGCTCGAACGCCCAGGCCCGGGTGATCGAGGAGTGCCGCAAGGCGATCGAGGAGGATCACGCCGACAGCGTGCTGCTCGGCTGCGGCGGCATGTCCGACCTGATGGCCAAGGTCACCCGCGAGATCGGGGCGCCCGCAATCGACGGCGTCTCTGCCGGGGTGAAGATGGTCGAAGCCCTGGTCGGGCTCGGCCTCGGAACGTCCAAGCGTCAGGGCTACGCCCGGCCGCTTGCAAAGGAATACACCGGCTCGTTCTCCGACTTCGCGCCGGCCTGAGGGGAAGTACATGAAGACCATCGGCGTCGACGTGGGCGGCACATTCACCGACCTCGTCTATTGTGACCTCGCCACCGGCGCGCTCGAGATCCACAAGGTCTCGACCACGCCGGATGATCCCTCGCGCGGCGTGCTGCAGGGCGTGCTCGAACTCTGCAAGGCAAGCGGCGTGGAGCCCGGGGAGATCGACTACGTCTTCCACGGCACCACGACCGCCACCAACGCCGTGCTCGAGCACAAGGGCGTGGATGCGGGCATGATCACGAACGATGGCTTCCGCGACATCATCCACATCGGACGCCACCAGCGGGTGCAGCACTATTCCATCCGCCAGGAACTGCCCTGGCAGGACCGCCCGCTGGTCAAGCGGCGCCACCGCAAGACCGTGCCGGGTCGGCTTGCGCCGCCCACCGGCGCCGAGATCGTGCCGCTTGACGAGGACGCGATCCGCGCCGCCGCCCTGGAGCTCAAGGCCGAAGGCGTGAGCTCCGTCGCGATCTGCTTCCTCTTCTCCTATCTCAACCCCGCGCATGAGGAGCGCGCCCGCGCCATCGTCGCCGAGGTGATGCCCGACGCCTTCGTCACCACCTCATCCTTCGTGGCGCCGCAGTTCCGCGAGTTCGAGCGCTTCACCACCGCCTCGCTTGCCGCCTTCATCGGCCCCAAGGTCGGCGAATACATCGCTCGCCTGGAAAAGGCGCTGGCCGCGGCCGGCATCTCGGGCGAGCTGCGCATCATGGCCTCGAATGGCGGCGTCGCCACCGCCAGCATGGTGGCCGAGAAGCCGACGCTGACGCTGCTCTCGGGCCTTGCGGCCGGCGTGCTCGGCGGCGCCTGGATCGGCGAGCAGCTGGGGCGCAACCGGATCATCACCTTCGACATCGGCGGCACCTCCGCCGACATCGGCCTGATCGTCGACGGGGCCTACGCCGAGACCGACGCGCGTTCGTCGTCCATCGCCGGATTCCCGCTCCTCTCGCCGATGATCGACATCCACACGATCGGCGCCGGTGGCGGCTCGATCGCCCATCTCGACCGCGGCGGCGCCTTCCGCGTCGGCCCGCGCAGCGCCGGCGCCGTGCCGGGCCCCGCCGCCTACGGCAAGGGCGGCACCGAGCCCACCGTCACTGACGCGAACCTCGTGCTCGGCCGCCTCGACGCCGACGACTTCCTCGGCGGCGGCATGACCCTCGACGCCGTGGCCGCGCGCAAGGCGGTCCAGGGCCTCGCCGACACGCTCGGCATGGCGCTGGAGGAGGCCGCCGAGGGCATCCTCACCGTCATCAACGCCAACATGGCCAATGCCATCCGCTCGCGCACGATCCAGAAGGGCATCGACCCCCGCGGCTTCGCGCTGGCGGCCTTTGGCGGCGCCGGCCCGCTGCACGGCGCCGAAGTGGCCGCCATGCTCGGCGTCTCCGAGGTGATCGTCCCCCCCTACCCCGGCATCACTTCGGCCATGGGCCTCTTGACCACTGACGTCAAATACGACGCCACCCGCACGCAGTTCCAGGTCTCCACCGGCGTCGACCTGGACCGGCTGAATGCCGATCTCGCGGCCATGGAATCCGACCTCGCCGCCCGCTTCGCCGCCGACCATATCGACGCCGCCGCCGTGCGCTTCGAGCGCGCGGGCGACCTGCGCTATGTCGGCCAGGGCTACGAGCTGCGCGTGTCGCTGCCGCTCGGGACCATCGACGAGGCGGCGCTCACGGCCGTCTGGGAGGAGTTCCACGCGCTCCACGCCGCCGAATACGGCCACGCCTTCCGCGCGAGCCCGATCGAGATCGTCAACGTCAAGGTCATCGGCATCGGCCTGATCGACAAGCTCCGTGCCCTGCGCCCGGTCACCGGCGGCACGCTCGACGAGGCGCGGCTGCGCACCGGGGCCTGCGTCTTCCGCGTGGACGGCCAGCTCTCGAGCTTCGAGACCACCTTCTACGACCGCCGCCGGCTGCCGGTCGGCCAGCCCATCCCGGGCCCGGCCATCGTGCTGCAGAGCGATTCCACCACCGTCATCCCGCCGGGCGCCACGGCCGAGGTCCATCCCACCGGCAGCATGATCATCACCCTGGGAGACCCGGCATGACCGCCTCCATCGACCCGATCACCGCGGCCGTCATCCAGGGCGCGCTCGAGAACATCGCCATCGAGATGGGCCACAAGCTCATGCGCATGAGCTACTCGAGCATCATCCGCGAATCCGAGGATTTCGGCGCGGCGCTGACCGATGCCGAGGGCAACCAGCTCTGCGAATGCAAGATGTCGACGCCGCTGCAGTCCGGGCCCATCCCCGGCTACATCCGCGGCATCAAGAAGGCGATGGCCGCCCGCGGCGAGGAGATCCGCCCCGGCGACGTCATCCTGCACAACGACCCCTACGGCGGCGCCTCGCACGGGCCCGACATCTCCTTCACCGTCCCGATCTTCATCGGGGACAAGCTCGTCGCCTTCTCGGTGACGACCGCACACCATCTCGACATCGGCGCGGCAACACCGGGCAGCGCCGGCATCGTCGAGGCGGTCGACGCCTATGCCGAGGGCCTGCAGTTCAAGGCGATCAAGGTCGTCGACGAGGGCCGCAGCAACGCCGCCGTCTGGACGATCCTGCGTGACAACATCCGCGCCCCCGATCTGGTGGTCGGCGACATGGAAGCGCAGATCAAGGCCGCCGAGATCGGCGCCGCGCGCTTCCTGGAACTCGCCGAGCGCTACGGGATCGACGCGATCAACGCCGCCGCCGCCGACCTGATGGACTATTCCGAGCGGCTGATGCGCGACGCGATCCGCGCCGTGCCAGACGGGACCTACACGGCCGAAGGCGTCTACGACGGCTATTCGGACGACCCGAACCCGATGCGCCGCGACCTTCCCCTCAAGGTCTCGGTGACGGTGGCGGGCGACGAGATCACCGTCGATCTCACCGGCACCGCGCCGCAGGTCCCCGACC
>CAYLHK010000164.1:0-5451 GCA_964383295.1 uncultured Rhodovulum sp. | reverse complement strand
ACGCGATCCAGACCTCCGGCAACTGCATCCGCAACGTCACCGCCGACCATTTCGCCGGCGCGGCTGCCGACGAGATCGAGGATCCGCGCCCGACGGCCGAGCTGATCCGCCAGTGGTCCACCGACCACCCCGAGTTCACCTGGCTGCCGCGCAAGTTCAAGATCGCCATCACCGGCTCGCCCAACGACCGTGCGGTGACCAGGGCGCATGACATCGGCCTGCGCATGGTCCGCGATGCCGCGGGCGCGCCCGGCTACGAGGTGATCGTCGGCGGCGGGCTCGGGCGCACGCCTCTCATCGGCAAGGTGGTGCGGGACTTCCTGCCCAGGGCCGACCTGCTGCCCTATCTGGAAGCGATCCTGCAGGTCTACAACCTGCACGGGCGGCGCGACAACAAGTACAAGGCCCGCATCAAAATCCTCGTCCAGGAGACCGGGATCGAGACCATCCGCGAACAGGTCGAGGCGGCGTTCCTGGTCAAGAGGGCGGCCTTCCCCGGCGCCAATCCCGCGCTCGTGGCTGCGATCGAGGCCGCCTTCGCCCCGCCCGCCTTCACCGAGCTGGCGCAGGACGGCTACCTGCGCGCCCGTGCCGCCGACCCCATCTTCCGCTCCTGGGACGACACCAACGTCTCCGCTCACCGGCGCGCCGACTACGCCATCGCCACCATCTCGCTCAAGCCCGTGGGCGGCACGCCCGGCGACGCGACGGCCGAGCAGATGCGCGTGATCGCCAGTCTCGCCCAGATCTACGGCCATGACGAGATCCGCATCAGTCACGAGCAGAACATCGTCCTGCCCCATGTGCCGCGTGCGCACCTGCCCGCGATCCACGCCGCCCTGCGCACCGCCGGCCTCGCGACGGCCAACATCGGCCTCATCTCCGACATCATCGCCTGCCCGGGCATGGACTATTGCGCACTGGCCACCGCCCGCTCGATCCCCGTGGCGCAGCAGATTTCCGAGCGTTTCGCCGAGCTCGGCCTCGAGCACGAGATCGGGCCGATGAAGATCAAGATCTCCGGCTGCATCAACGCCTGCGGCCACCACCACGTCGGCCACATCGGCATCCTCGGCCTCGATCGGGCCGGCGTCGAGAACTACCAGATCACGCTCGGCGGCGACGGCACCGAGACCGCGGCGATCGGCGAGCGGGCGGGGCCCGGCTTTGCCTATGACGAGATCGTGCCCGCCATCGAGCGCCTCGTCAGCGCCTATCTGGAGCTGCGCGAGACCGCGGACGAGGCGTTCATCGACGCCTATCGCCGGTTGGGCGCGGCGCCCTTCAAGGAGGCGCTCTACCCGCAGGAGGCGCGGTCCAATGCGGCTTGATCCGGACGTCGCCCGCGGAGCCAGCCCCCTCGACCACCTCGAGGCGCTGCGGCTTGCTTATGTCGGCGCGCGTGCGGTCGACGTGCTGGCGGGCGTGCATGCCGCCTTCCCCGGCCAGGTCGCGCTGATCTCGTCCTTCGGCGCCGATGCGGCGGTGCTCCTCCACATGGTGGCCAGCGTCGATCGGGCCTTTCCGGTGCTGATGCTCGAGACAGGGATGCTCTTCCCCGAGACGCTCGACTACCAGCGCACTCTGGCCGAACAGCTCGGCCTGACGGATCTGCGCAACATCCGCCCCGATCCCTCGGATCTGGCGGCCCTCGACCCTGTCGGCGAGCTGCACCGGCGCGATACCGACGCCTGCTGCGCGATGCGCAAGGTGCGGCCGCTGGAGCTCGCCCGGGCGCGGCTCCCGGTGACCATCTCCGGGCGCAAGCGGTACCAGGCCTCCACACGCACCGCGCTCGAGGTCTTCGAGGCCGAGGGCGACGAGCTGCGCGTGAACCCGCTGGCGGGATGGAGCGCGCAGGACATCCGCGACTACATGACCGCCCATGGGCTGCCGCCGCATCCGCTGGTCGCGCGCGGCTACCCCTCGATCGGCTGTGCGCCCTGCACGACGCCGGTGGCCCCCGGCGAGGACCCCCGCGCCGGTCGGTGGCGCGGGACCGACAAGACCGAATGCGGCATCCACATCAGCGCGGACGGCAGCGTCCGTGGCGCCAACTGACGGGAAAGAATGATGACCATCGTTGTCTCCGAGGCAGGCTTCACCCCCGACGACTGGGCCGAGCGGCGCGTGCTGCCCTTCGATTTCTTCTGGTCCGGTCAGGACCTTCCCGAAGAAGGGCTGGCGGTCGAATTCCCGAACGACCGCGACCCGGCCGATCTCGCGCCCTGGCTCGACCGGCTCGAGATGATCCGCGTCGCCTTCCCGGCGATGGGCGATGGCCGCGGCTTCTCCATCGCCCAGAGGTTGCGGGCGATGGGCTATCGGGGCCGTCTGCGCGCCGCCGGTCCGCTGATCGCCGACCAGTTTCGCGCCGCCCGGCATGTCGGCTTCGACGAAATCGAGCTGCCCGAGAGCGTCGCCTCGCGCCAGCCCCCTGCCCAGTGGCGCGCCAGACCGGCGCGGTCCTATCAGGATCGCTTGAACGCGTAATCCCAAGGGTGACGTTCCCCCGCTGCGAGTGTTAGGGAAGCGCCTAGACTCGGGCCGTCGGGGCATGCCGCGTGACATCTAGGCAGTTGTTTTCGCACCTATGCAGGGTGCTTCTTCTTGGCCTCGGCCTGCTTGTTGGCGGGGCCGGGGCGCAGGCGGCATCGGTCTTCGGAGGGCTGTTCGCGCCCTGTGAGGGGGATTGCGCGGTGGCTGTCTACGGCGGCCACTATGTCGAGGATTCGATGAACGACATCCTCGTTCTCGATCCGAAATTCCCGACCGACTGGGATTTCGGCAGCGACGGCATCATCGCTGCGACGGTCTCCCGGGAAATGCTGAACTACCGCGACCGCTTCTTAATCGAGCCCGAGCTCGGGATCGGCCGGCGATTCGGCGAGCAGCACGAGACCGAGCTCTGGGGCGCGCTGTTCTTCCGCTATCGTGGTTTCCCGTGGGATCCCTGGGTCATCACTTCGGTGGCGATCTCCACCGGCATGAACTATGCAACCGGCACCTCCGAGGCCGAGATCGCGCGCAACCAGAATGACGAGGGCAGCCGCTGGCTGCATTTCCTCTCGCCTGAGATCACCTTCGCGCTGCCGTCGCGCCCGAACATCGAGCTCCTGTTCCGCCTGCACCATCGCTCGGGCATCTTCGGCACGATCAACGGCGCCCAGGGCGGCAACCAGTACGGGACCGTCGGGCTGCGGCTCCGCTTCTAGCGCTACAGTCCAATTTGCTATTTTTATCAAACTCTTGACGGGTGCATCAACGTTTTGCACCCGCCAAGGCATGGTATCAGCGGCTCAGCCGGCCTTCGGGCCGATCGTGAATTCCAGCGGTGCCAACCCGTCGATGGTGCAGGCCAGCTTGTCTCCGGTGACCACCGGGCCCACGCCATGCGGCGTGCCGGTCAGGATCACGTCGCCGGGCTGCAGCTCGAAATACTCCGACAGCCGCGCGATGATCTCGGGCAGCTTCCAGATCAGCAGATCGATGTCCGATTCCTGCTTGGTCTCGCCGTTCACCGTCAGCTTGATCGCGCCCTTGGTGACATGACCGACCTGCGAGACCGGGCTGATCGCACCGACCGGGAAGGACTGGTCGAACGACTTGCCGATCTCCCACGGCTTGCCGTCGCCCTGGATGTCGCGCCGCGTCATGTCGACGCCGACCGCATAGCCCCAGACATGGTCCAACGCCTCGGACTCGGGGATGTTCAGCCCGCCCTTGCCGATCACCATCACCAGCTCGACCTCGAAATGGTAGTTGCTGGTCATCGTCGGATAGGAGATCGTCGCACCCGAGGCGACGACGGCATCCGTCGGCTTCTGGAAGAAGATCGGCGGATCGCGATCGACCGTGCCGCCCATCTCCTCGACATGTGCCTTGTAGTTGCGGCCGACGCAGTAGATCCGCCGCACCGGAAAGCGCGCATCGCTGCCCGTCACCTCGATGCTCACCTGCTCGGGCGCTTCGATCACGAAGCCCGTTCCCGCCGATCCGTCCATCCCGCGTTTCTCCCTTTCGCGTCTTGCCGGCCTCCCGCCGGAGATCCGGGGGTAGCATAGATTTTCCGAGCGGCAACGAAAAAATGTATCATCCATCGAAATCCACATTTGACACATGTCTTCCATTGGATACGGTGCCAGTCAGCCCGACCGGGATCGGGCGGTAGAATGCTCCGGCTGGCCGGCAACGGAAGGCCGGGCGCAGCTTGGGAGGAAAACATGACAATCCGCTACGCCAGATCCATTCTGGCAGGCTTGGCCTTTGCGGCCATTCCGGCCGTGGGCGCCTTCGCCCAGAACACCCCGGTCACCCTGGTGATCCCCAACCCCTCGGCGCTCAACGTCTTTCCGGTCCACGTCGCCATCGGCGAGGGCTATTTCGCCGAAGAGGGTCTCGACGTCTCCGTCGAGGCGGTGAACGGCTCGGCCTCGGTGCTGCAGACGCTCGCCTCCGGCGCCGGCCATATCGGCCAGCCTGGCCCCGGCCCGGTGCTCGCGGCCCGCTCGCGGGGCGAGGACGTGGTCTTCATCTACAACCTCTACCCCAAGACCAGCTTCGGCATCGTGGTCCCCGAGGAGTCCGAGGCGCAGACCCCGGCCGACCTCAAGGGCACCGTCATCGGCGTCGGCACCGCGGATGGCGCCGAGGTCGGCTTCTCGCGCAACATCCTCACCGACGCCGGCCTGACCGAAGGCGCGGACTATGAGTTCCTGACGATCGGCGACGGCGGCACCGCCGCAGCGGCGATCATCGGCAACGAGGTCCAGGCCTATGCGGCTGCGGCGGTCGACGTGGTGATCATCGAGAACCGCGGCATCGACCTGCGCGACATCACGCCCGAAGAATACATGGGCTACTTCGCCAACGGCTTCGCCGTCACCCGCGACTACCTCGAGGCGAACCCGGACGTGATCCGCGCCTTCGGCCGCGCGGTCGTGCGCGGCTACAAGTTCGGCTCCGATCCGGCCAACCTCGACGCGACGCTCGCCCATGCGGCCACCGCCAACCCGCAGGAAGCCGAGGATCCGAACTTCGCCAAGGCCGTCTTCAGCGCCGTATCGAGCCGCATGGTCTCGGTCGATCCCTCGCGCCCCCTCGGCTACCAGCCGCCGGAGGACTGGGAAATGTGGCACGAGAGCGTCGTTGCCACCGGCGACATCCCGGCGCCGCTCGACGACCTCGAAGCCGCCTACACCAACGAGTTCGTCGAGTACTGGAACCAGGACTGATCGTGAACGCTTCTGTCGCAATTGCCGACAGGCCCGTGACCGGCCGCATCGCGCGGCCGGTCTACGAGCTGGGTCGGGTCTCCAAGACCTACGGTCATGGCCGGATCGAGGCGCTGGCGCCCGTCGACATCACCCTGACCGAAGGCAGCTTCTCCTCCGTCATCGGCCCCTCTGGCTGCGGCAAGTCGACGCTGCTCAAGATCATGGCCGGCGTGCA
>CAYLHK010000163.1:0-5747 GCA_964383295.1 uncultured Rhodovulum sp. | reverse complement strand
TCAACTGCAATCCCGAGACGGTCTCGACCGACTACGACACCTCCGACCGGCTCTATTTCGAGCCGCTCACCCTCGAGCATGTCCTCGAGATCCTGCGCGTCGAGCAGGAGAACGGCACGCTGAAGGGCGTCATCGTCCAGTACGGCGGCCAGACCCCGCTGAAGCTCGCCAATGCGCTCGACGACGCCGGCATCCCGATCCTCGGCACCACGCCCGACGCGATCGACCTCGCCGAGGACCGCGAGCGGTTCCAGAAGCTCCTGACCGAGCTCGGCCTGCGCCAGCCCGCGAACGGCCTCGCCCGCTCGGGCGCCGAGGCCCAGGCCGTCGCCGCCCGCATCGGCTATCCGCTGGTGATCCGCCCGTCCTACGTGCTCGGTGGCCGCGCCATGGAGATCGTGCGCGACGACGCCCAGCTCGCGCGCTACATCACCAATGCCGTGCAGGTCTCGGGCAGCAATCAGGTTCTCCTCGACAGCTATCTCTCCAACGCCGTCGAGGTCGATGTCGACGCCATCTCCGACGGCACCGATGTCCACATCGCCGGCATCATGGAGCATATCGAGGAGGCGGGCGTGCATTCCGGCGACAGCGCCTGCTCGCTGCCGCCCCATTCGCTCTCGCCCGAGACCATCGCCGAGCTGTCGGTCCAGACCCGCGCCATGGCGCTCGGCCTCGGCGTCGTCGGCCTGATGAACGTCCAGTTCGCGATCAAGGACGGCGAGATCTACGTCCTCGAGGTCAACCCCCGCGCCTCGCGCACCGTGCCCTTCGTGGCCAAGGCCACCGACAGCGCCATCGCCAAGGTGGCCGCCCGCGTCATGGCCGGCGAGCCGCTCTCATCCTTCCCGATGCGCCCGCCCTACCCCGCCGGCGTCGGCCCCGACGATCCGCTGCCGCTCGCCGACCCGATGACGCTGGCCGACCCGATCACGCCCTGGTTCTCGGTCAAGGAGGCGGTGCTGCCCTTCAACCGCTTCCCCGGCGTCGATCCGCTGCTCGGGCCCGAGATGCGCTCGACCGGCGAGGTCATGGGCTGGGACCGCTCCTTCCCGCTCGCCTTCCTCAAGGCCCAGCTCGGCGCCGGCATGGCGCTGCCGACCACGGGCCGGGTCTTCATCTCGGTCAAGGACAGCGACAAGACCCCCGCGCTCGCCGACGCCGCCCGCGATCTGGCCGCCATGGGCCTGCGCATCGTCGCGACCCGCGGCACGGCCGAGTTCTTCGAGGCGGCGGGCGTTGCCACCGAGCGCGTCAACAAGGTCTACGAGGGCCGCCCGCATATCGTCGACCTGCTCAAGGACGACGCCATCGCGCTGATCATGAACACCACCGAAGGCGCCCAGGCCCTCTCCGACAGCCGCGACATCCGCGCCGCGGCGCTATCGGACAAGATCCCGTATTTCACCACCGCCGCCGCCTCGATCGCGGCGGTGGCGGCGATGAAGGCGCGGCTGGAGGGGGAGATCGGGGTGCGGACGTTGCAGGGGTAGGCGCAAAGTCATCAGTGCTCAGGCTGGTGGCAGTGGTGCGGTGGCGCGGCATCCAAACTAGGATTGGGGGTAGCCGCCGCTACCCCTACAAAATATGGCATCATCCCCATAATACCCGTTATCCACAGGTCCATCGCAGCGTAAAATGCTGTAAGTTATCCGCGAGCGCGTGCCACGGGACCTCCCGCTAAGGGGCTCCCGTGGCAAGCACCTGATGACTGTCCGCGGCCGATCTAGCTGTGCTTCCAAAACTCAGCTAGCGCAGGTCATCGAGTTACTCAGCCGGCTTCCAAAACCGGCGCGCGCTCACGCATCTAGCGCACTTGAAGCGTATGGGCGTCAAGAGCAGCTTTAGCCGTTCAGCTACTCCCAATCCTCCACCCTCAGCCCCGCCACCCTCGCGAACTCGCGCGTGTTGTGGGTGACCAGCACCAGCCCCCGCGCCAGCGCCTGCCCGGCGATCAGCGCGTCATAGGGTCCGATCGGCGTCCCGGCACCTGCCAGCGCGGCACGGACCGCGCCGGCCGCGCGGGCGTCCTCGGCATCAAAGGCGACCACCTCGAAGCGCAGCCCCTCCACCCGCGCCAGGTTCGCCTCCCGCCGCGTGCTGCGATAGGCGCCGTAGAAGAGCTCATGCGCGACGATGGCGGACAGGCCGAAGTCGCCCGGCGGATGCTCTCGCAGCCGCGCTAGGAACGCCGCATCCCCGCGCAGCAGCGCAATGACCGCATTGGTGTCGAGCAGGAACCTCACTCGAAGACGTCGAGCCCGGGCCGCTCCTGCCCTTCCGGCCGCTCAGTCGCAGCCTCGGCAAAGTCGGCATCGACCGGCCCGGTGACCGCATCGAGCCAGCCCCAGTCATGGGCAACCGGCTCGAGGATCACCGCGTCGCCATGGCGGCGGATGCGCACCTCCTCGCCCTCGAAGCGGAACTCCTTAGGCAGCCGCACCGCCTGCGACCGCCCCGACCAGAAGAGCCTTGCCGTATTCATCGTGCCACCGGATGCCATATCTCTTTGCTATATATCATCGGCAGGCCGCCCGATCAACGCCCCCGCCCCGCCTTTAGCGGATCGCCCTTCCAGTCGCGGTCCTCCAGCCGGCGGATCACCTTCGACTTCATCGCCAGCATGTAGATCTTCAGCACCTGGTTCATCCGCGCCTGGTAGCCATGCCCCATCGCCCGGAAGAACTTCACCACCTCCGCGTCATAGGCGGCCGTGACCTTGGTCTTGCGCGGGCGCACCGGCACCTTTTCCTCGATCGAGTGCCACGCGTCGGGGATCATCTCGATCACGCGCAGCGACTGGCGCATGTAGGTCATCACATCGTCCAGCTCGCCCTGGAGCTTCACATAGGCGATCTCCTCCGCGATGTTGCGGCCATTGTTGCGCTCGTCCTTCTCCGCCTTCTCCGCCATGCCCGCCTCCGTTGGGTGATCTCCCTCGGGCAGCAGTTTCGGCGAGAAAGGTAAAATTGTCCTGAAATCGTACATATGCATTCCATATGCTTTCCATACGCGTTCCATATTCGCCGGCACGGCCCTGCCGTTACTTTCCCGGAAACCGAGAGTCGCAAAAATTCTTGCAATCGCTCTGCGACCCGTTCTAATCAGCCGCATGCAACCATCTCGGGAATGTATAAGGTGAACAAGAACTTGTGGGCAGCGACTCTGGTCGCAGGAATAGGCGCATCTGCCGGCATGGCCCAGGCCTGCCCCGACTGGACCCAGAGCGGCGCCACCTATGAGGCAAGCGGCGCCGCCCTCTACCAGGCCCGCACCTTCCCCGTCGTCGCCGGCGGCAGCAACACCATATCTGGTTGCCGCATCCGCCCGCAGACCGATACCGGGGACGGCTGGGTGGCAACGCGGCCCGATTTCACCTTCAATCTCTCGGGCATGGAGCGCTATCGCCTGGTGATCAGCGCCGTCAGCAAATGCGACACAGTACTGCTGATCAACACCGGCCAGGCCAACTGGTACTTCGACGACGACGACGGCGGCAATCTCGACCCCGCCATCACCCTGTCGCGCCCCTCGAACGGCTGGCTCGACGTCTGGGTCGGGACCTACGAGCCGCAGAACTGCGACGCCACCCTGAAGCTCGAGACCTTCAACCGCTAGGCTGCCCTCCGCCGAGGCCTCGCCCCGGGGCTGGGCCTCCGGCGGGAAAGCGCGCAGGATGCGCCTCTTCGCGTCGTCACCGAGAGGCCACCCATGCGCCACCTGCCCGCCCTTGCCGCCCTCGCGCTGCTGCTGTCCGCGGCTCCGGTGCCGGCACAGGACACCCCCGACTACCTCGATGACCGCTCGGATGCGGCCAGCCTGATGCGCTCCTATTACAACGCAGTGAACCGCCAGGAATACGCCCGCGCCTGGAGCTATTTCGCCGAGCCGCCGGCCGATTATGCCGCCTTTGCCGCCGGCTATGCCCAGACAGCCAGCGTCGAACTCGCCCTCGGCGAGCCCGTGTCCGAGGGCGCCGCCGGCAGCGTCTATACCTCGCTGCCAATGGCGATCCGCGCCACCGACACCGCGGGCAAGGTGAGCGTCTTCGGCGGTTGCGCCACCATCCGCCAGCTCCAGGCGGCGATCCAGGACCCACCCTTCCGACCCATCCAGATCGACGCCGCCCATCTGGCGGAGACCGATGCCGGGCTCGATGCGGCCGTGCCGGCCGAATGCCCCGAGGGCTGACGCCGCGGAAGGACGGGCGGGAATCCGCCCATTAACCTCTCGTTGGTAGACAGAGGATGCCGCGGCGCAGCAATCTCCCGGCCTGCTATCTGACCGGGAAAACCGACGTGCCAAGGATACTCACCAGCCTCGCCGCTCTGCTGGTCCTCGCCAACTGTGCCGCCACCACGCCCCCGCCCGAAGAGATCTCACGCGCCTCCGCCACGCCGGCGCCGATGCCGGTTGCGGTACGGACCGTCGCCGAGCGCGACATCGCCTGCATGGCCGAGGCGCTCTATTTCGAGGCCCGCGGCACCGGCGCGCAGGGGAAGGCGGCGGTGGCGCATGTGGTGCTGAACCGGATGCGCAACCGCGAGTTCCCCAACACCGTCTGCGGCGTGATCGCCGATCGCTGCCAGTTCTCGTATCGCTGCGACGGCAAGTCAGACGCACTCAGCGACCCGAACGCGCGCGCCCGGGCCTATCGCACCGCCGAGGCGGTGCTCGCCGGCCAGCCGGACATCACCAACGGCGCGCTGTTCTTCCACTCGGCGCGCGTCAGCCCTGGCTGGTTCAAGACGCGCCCCCGCGTCGGCACCTTCGGGGGCAACGTCTTCTACCGCTGAGACGCGCTACTCCGCCGCCCGCGCCATCGGGTTGTTCGGATGCGTGGTCCAGTCAGCCGGCTCGGCCACGACCACGCGTCCGGTGCGCTCATCCATCATGCCGGGCGCCAGCCGCTCCATGGTGATGCAGTCCTCGACCGGGCAGACGTTGACGCAGAGGTTGCAGGCGACGCATTCGTCGTCCTTCACCTCGAAGACACGGCCCGGCAGCATCGCGATCGCCTGGTGGCTGGTGTCCTCGCAGGCGGCATAGCAGCGCCCGCACTTGATACAGAGGTCCTGGTCGATTCGTGCCTTGGCGACGTAGTTGAGGTTCAAGTACTGCCAGTCCGTGACGTTCGGCACCGCCCGCCCGCGGAAATCCTCGACCCTTCGATATCCCTTCTCGTCCATCCACTGCGACAGGCCGCGGGTCAGCTCCGAGACGATCTTGAACCCATAGGTCATCGCCGCGGTGCAGACCTGCACATTGCCGCAGCCGAGCGCGATGAACTCCGCCGCATCGCGCCAGGTGGTCACCCCGCCGATCCCCGAGATCGGCATCCCGCGCGTCTCGGCGTCCCGCGCGATCTCGGCCACCATGTTGAGCGCGATGGGCTTCACCGCCGGCCCGCAATAGCCGCCATGCGATCCCTTGCCGTCGATCGACGGCTCGGGGCTGAAGGTGTCGAGGTTGACGCTGGTAATCGAGCTGACCGTGTTGATCAGGCTGACCGCATCGGCGCCACCTTTGTGAGCCGCACGCGCGGGATAGCGGATGTCGGTGATGTTGGGCGTCAGCTTGACGATCACCGGCATGCGGGTGTGCGCCTTGCACCAGCGCGCCACCATCTCGATGTACTCGGGCACCTGCCCCACGGCCGAGCCCATGCCGCGCTCGCTCATCCCGTGCGGGCAGCCGAAGTTCAGCTCCACCCCGTCGGCGCCGGTCTCCTCGACCAGCGGCAGGAT
>CAYLHK010000162.1:0-5842 GCA_964383295.1 uncultured Rhodovulum sp. | reverse complement strand
TGGCGCACCACGATCGAGAACGTCGTGCTGCCGATCGAGATCCGCGACGGGCGGGGGGCCGCGCGGGCCGCCCATGACCGGGCCCGCGCGCTGCTCGACCTCGTCGGGCTCAAGGGCTTCGACAAGGCCTTTCCCAACCAGCTCTCGGGCGGCATGGCCCAGCGCGCGGCGATCTGCCGCATGCTGGTGACCGAACCCGAGGTGCTGCTGCTCGACGAGCCCTTCTCGGCGCTCGACGAGCTCAGCCGCGACTTCATGAACATGGAGCTGCAGCGCATCTGCATGGAGAAGGGCTCGACCGCCTTTCTCGTCACCCATTCGATCGCCGAGGCGGTGATCCTGTCCGATGTCGTCTACGTGATGGCGCCGCGGCCGGGGCGCGTCGCCGAGGTGGTCGAGATCGACCTTCCCCGTCCGCGCACGCTCGACATGATCACCACGCCGAAGTTCGGCGCGCTGGTCGAGCATATCCGCGGCCAGCTCGACAAGGGGGCCTTCCTGTGAGCAGCATCGACCGCATCAACCTCACCGAGGAGGTCGAGGACACCGTCTGGGAAGAGCAGGTCAGCTGGATCGACCGGGTGCCGCGCTGGATCTCGATGGTCTTTCTCTTCGTCGCCTTCGTTGCGATCTGGCAGCTGGTGACCTGGAGCGGGCTGGTCTCGCCGATCATCCTGCCGACACCCGGTGAGACCGGGCGCGACATCCTCTTCGTGGGCTCGAACCTGCTGTCGGGCGGCTACATGCTGCCGGCGCTCTGGATCACGCTGAAGGAGGTGTTCTACGGCTTCCTGATCGCCATGGCGCTCGGCTTCTCGCTCGGGATCCTCGTCGGCGAGACCACGTTCGGCGAAAAGGCCGTGCTGCCCTATCTCGTCGCCATCGACACCATGCCCAAGGTCGCCTTCGCGCCGCTGTTCCTGGCCTGGCTCGGCTTCGGGATCGCCTCCAAGGTCGCCCTCGCGGCCTTCATCGCCACCTTCCCGATCGTGGTCGGCACGGCGGCGGGCCTGCATGCGGCGGATGAAAACGCGCGCATGCTCTTCAAGACCATGGGTGCCTCGCGCTGGCAGACGCTGTGGAAGATGAAGCTGCCCACGGGCCTGCCGCATATCTTCACCGGCCTGAAGATCGGCGCGGTGGGCGTGATGGCGGGTGCCATCACCGCCGAGTTCCTCGGCGGCGGCAAGGGCTTCGGTGAGCTGATCCGCGTCGCCGCCTCGCAGCTCCAGACCCCGCGCGTGTTCTCGCTCATCCTCTACCTCAGCATGGTCGGCCTCGGCCTCTTCCTGCTGGTGGTCTGGGTGCAGCGCCGCTTCGTCTTCTGGCACCGCGACCGGGTGATCGGAAGCAACGAGGGATGAGCGACGCGCCCGTCCCCGCCGAGGCGCTGCGGGGCTTCATCGAGCGCGCCTTCCGCGCGCTCGACGTGCCCGAGGCTGATGCCCGGACGGTTGCCGGGCTGATGCTCGAGGCCGACCTTCTCGGCTACGACACCCACGGCAGCTTCCGTCTGCGCCAGTACGTGAGCCGGCTGCGCGGCGGCGGATGCAACCCGGCGGCGCATCCGCGCGTGCTGCGCGAGACCGTGGCCACCGCGCTCATCGACGGCGACAACGGCCTCGGCCATCTGGCGATGCAGGCGGCCACGAAGCTCGCCATCGACAAGGCGCGCGGCGCCGGCATCGGCTGGGTGGGGGTGCGCGGCGGCAACCACGCCGGCCCCGCGGCGCTCTACGTCCGCCCGCAGGCGGCCGCCGGCATGGTCGGCCTCGCCGCCGCCGTCGGCAGCGCCAATCACGTGGCGCCCTATGGCGGCACCGACCTTCTGCTCGGCACCAACCCGATCGCCATCGCCGCACCGTCCGGCGGGGCGGACCCGTTCGTGCTCGACATGGCCACCACCGTCGCCGCCGTCGGCAAGATCAAGGTGCTGGCCCAGCGGGGCGAAAAGATGCCCGAGGGCTGGATGGTGGGCCGCGACGGCAAGCCGCTGACCGATCCGGGCAAGCGCGACGAGGGCTTCCTGCTGCCGATCGGCGGCGCCAAGGGCTACGGCCTTTCGGTTGCGATCGGCATGCTGGCCGGCGTGCTCAACGGGGCGGCCTTCGGCAGCGGCGTGGTCGACTTCACCACCGACACCGCCAACCCCACCAACACCGGTCAGTTCGTGGCGGCGATCGACGTGGCGGCCTTCGGCGATCCGGCCGACTTCCGCGCCGCGGCGGCATCGGCCTTTGCCGAGATGCGCGCCTCCGAGCCGCTGCCCCACCACGACCGCGTCCGCATCCCCGGCGAGGGCCGCGGGTCCATGCGCGAGCGCCACCTGCGCGAGGGCCTAGCGCTGCACGCCAACCTGCGCCGCGAGCTCGACGCCATAGCGGCGGAGCTGGGGGTTGCGCCGCTGGCGGGGTAAGGGCCGGCGCGGGTTAAAACGCGGTTAACGGCGGAAACTATATCGTTCATTATCAATACACTAGACGGATTCGCAAGCTTGCGAATCCATGCGCTCACCCGCGCAGCATCGCCTCCACCGCCCGCGCTCGCGCCTCGGGCAGCGTGCCCCGCGACAGGCCGGGGGCGACGCGCGCCTCGAAGAAATGCCCCGTCAGCGCCAGCGCCTCGGCGATCTCGGCCGCCGGCGGCGGCGCTTCTTCCCAACCCGACCGCAGAAAGCCCGGCAGCGCCAGCAGCCGCCCGGCCCAGGGCGCGCCCGCGGCGCGGCTGACGGCGCGGCCCGACTTCGGCGAGACCCAGGCCAGATCCTCCCTTGTGCCGGTGGCCGCACAGGTATCGAGGTCCAGCCCGAAGCCCAGTTCCGCCAGCAGCGCCAGCTCCCACATCGCATAGCGCGCGCGCCAGTCGTCGCGCCTCCCCAGCGCGCCGAGCAGATCAAGGCTGCGGTCATAGAGCGCGGGATGCGCCGCCCGCTCGGGCAGGCTGGCGGCGACCAGCGCCGCCATGGCGCCGAGCGCGGCCAGCGCGGCCCGGTCGCCCATCAGTACGGCCGCATGGCTGCGGATGGGATCGACGCGGAATGTGCCGATATGCTCCTCGATGCGCGCCGACCATTCCAGCGCCAGATGCGCGCCGGGCTGCAGCACGGGGGCCATGCGCCGGCTGCCGCCGCCCCGGACCACGCCCGCATGCCGGCCATGGTCGCGGGTCAGCACCTCGATGATCGCGGCACTCTCGCCGTGCCGGCGCACCACGAGCAGGATGCCTTCATCGCGCCAGTCCATGGGATCGTTCCTAGCGCCCTCGCACGGGCCGGTCTATCGTCGCGGCTCGATGCCCCGGCTCCTGTTCATCACTCATCCCGAGGTCGAGATCGACCCCGCACGCCCGATCGAGCGCTGGCGGCTGTCGCCCGCCGGGGTCGCGCGGATGCGGGCCTTCGCCGAGGGGGCCGAGGCGGCCGGCGTCACCGCAATCCGCGCCAGCACCGAGACCAAGGCGATCGAGGCGGCGGGGATCCTGGCGGGCCGCCTGGGGCTCGGCGTCTCGGTCGACCGGGACCTCGGCGAGAACGACCGCAGCGCCACCGGCTTCCTCCCGCCGCCCGAGTTCGAGGCGACGGCCGATGCCTTCTTCGCCCGTCCGGGCGAGAGCATCCGCGGCTGGGAGCGCGCGGCGGATGCGCAGGCGCGGGTGCGCGCCGCCGTGGCGCGTGCCGTCGCCGCGCATGAGGGCGCGGGCGATCTGGCGATCGTGGCCCACGGCGCCGTGGGCACGCTGATGCTCTGCCACCTGCTCGGCCGCCCGATCGACCGCGCGCTCGACCAGCCCTTTCAGGGGCATTTCTGGGTGGCGCAGCTGCCGGGCCTGCGGATCCTCCACGGCTGGCGGCCGATCGCGCCGCGGGCGTAGGGGCGCCCCTTGGGCGCCCTGGTGAGCGCGCGGGTGCGCGCATTGTTTCTTGCTTGGCGTGGGCCTGTGGGCCCACGCCGGCGGGGCGCTCGCCGCCCCCGCACCCCAGGCACTGCTCTCCAGGTTTCTAGCCGGAAGAGGGGCGCGCCGGTCACCGATGTCGGTGCAGATCAATGTTCTGGAAGAAGACCTGCGCCGTCACGCCAGCCCCGGCTCGTCCAGCAGCGTCCGGCCCTGCCGGTCCTCGACCTCGATGATCCAGAGGTCGGGGTCGAAGCGCTGCTGCCGCTCCAGCGCCGCGTCGACCTCCGTCTCCGCGCCCTCGGCCAGCGGCGTCCAGATCCGCGCCCCGGTCGCATCATAGCTGCGGGAGAACGCCGCCGCGGTGCCGTCGAGCCGGGTCGACTTCACGATGACCGCCCCCGCCGTCGCATCGCCCCGCCGTGTGACGAAGGCGGGGATATCGGCCAGCCGCAGCCGGGTGAGATAGGCCTGGACCCAGAATTCCGCCGTCAGGCGCGGCGTCACTTCGTCCCGCCGTCGCGGATATCGAGCCCCATGGCCTGGAACCGCTCGGCCTCATCCAGCCAGCCGGGCCGCACCTTGACGGTCAGGAACAGGTGAACCTCGCGCCCGAGGAAGGTCTTGATCTCCTCGCGCGCGGCCTTGCCCACCGCCTTGATCGTCTCGCCCTTTGGCCCGAGCGTGATGCCCTTGTGGCCGTCGCGGGCGACATAGATGATCTGGTCGATCTTGACCGAGCCGTCGGGGCGCTCCTCCCAGCCCTCGGTCTCGACGGTGAGCTCGTAGGGCAGTTCCTGGTGCAGGCGCAGGGTCAGCTTCTCGCGGGTCATCTCGGCGGCGATCTGGCGCAGCTCGACGTCGGCGATCTGGTCCTCGGGATAGAGCCACGGCCCCTCGGGCGACTGCTCGGCCAGCCAGCGGCGCAGGTCGGCGACCCCGTGGCCGCGCTCGGCCGAGATCATGAAGGTGGCGGCGAAGGGATAGGCCGCGTTCATCTCGGCGCTCAGCGCCAGCAGCGCCTCGGCCTTCACCCGGTCGATCTTGTTGATGGCGAGTGCCACGCGGCGGGTTCCGGGCAGATGGCTCGCCATCCCCTCGAGGATCGCGCGCACGCCCTCGGTGACCCCGCGATGCGCCTCGATCAGCAGGAGCACGATGTCGGCATCGGCAGCCCCCGCCCAGGCGGCGCTGACCATCGCCCGGTCGAGCCGGCGGCGGGGGCGGAAGAGCCCGGGCGTGTCGACGAAGATCAGCTGCGTCGGGCCTTCGAGCGCGATGCCGCGGATGCGGGCGCGGGTGGTCTGCACCTTGTGGGTGACGATCGAGACCTTGGCGCCCACGACGTGGTTCATCAGCGTCGACTTGCCGGCGTTGGGCTCGCCGATCAGGGCAACGATCCCGCAGCGGCTCGGGGCGTCCATCTGGATCTCCTTTCAGGTTGCGCGTCCGACTATACTCTGCAAGGTTTGCCGGCAAGGGCACCGGTCGATGCCTGCGGGGGGCTACTTCTTGGCCTCGCGGACAAAAGTGAGAGTTTGCCAGGGGAGGTTCGTCAGCATGGCTGAGGTCACGATCCGTGACGTGCGCAAGTCCTTCGGCAACGTCGAGGTTCTGCATGGTGTCTCCGTCGACATCGAGGAAGGCGAGTTCGTGGTCCTCGTGGGGCCGTCGGGCTGCGGCAAGTCGACGCTGCTGCGGATGCTGGCGGGTCTCGAACATGTGACCTCGGGCGACATCATGATCGGCGGGCGCCGGGTCAACGACCTGCCGCCCAAGGATCGCGACATCGCGATGGTCTTCCAGAATTACGCCCTCTACCCGCACATGACCGTGGCCGAGAACATGGCCTTCTCGCTGACGCTGAAGAGGGCGCCCAAGGACGAGATCGAGGCCAAGGTCCGGCCGGCGGCCGAGATCCTCGGGCTGGCGAAGCTGCTCGACCGCTATC
>CAYLHK010000161.1:0-5899 GCA_964383295.1 uncultured Rhodovulum sp. | reverse complement strand
GCTGATCGACGCCTCGGTCGACCTGCCCTTCGCGCTGCCGACGGCGGTCGCGGGCATCGCGCTGACCGCGCTCTATGCGCCGAACGGGGCCTTCGGGCAGATACTGACGCCGCTGGGGATCAAGGTCGCCTATGCGCCGCTGGGGATCTGGGTGGCGCTGGTCTTCATCGGCCTGCCCTTCGTCGTGCGCACCGTGCAGCCCGTGATCGAGGAGATCGAGCGCGAGGTCGAGGAGGTCTCGGCGACGCTCGGCGCGGGCCGCGCCTATACCTTCGTGCGGGTGATCATTCCGACGCTGGCGCCGGCGCTGCTCACCGGCTTCGCGCTCGCGCTGGCGCGGGGCGTGGGGGAATACGGCTCGGTCATCTTCATCGCCGGCAACCTGCCCGGCCTGACCGAGATCGCGCCCCTGCTGATCGTGATCCGGCTGGAAGAGTTCAACTATGACGCCGCCACGGCGATCGCGCTGGCGATGCTGATCATCTCGTTCCTGATGCTGCTGGTGATCAACCTCATCCAGGTCTGGAGTCGCAAGAGGGTCGGCCATGCGTGAGGCCATGCATGTGTGCGGGTTCAACCAGGGAGGCGGTGATGGCTGCATCGGCTGACGTCACCGCTGCGCGGATCGCGAGGGCCCAGCGGCGGGTCACCGACGAGCCCGTCTGGCTGCGGTGGACCCTGATCGGGGTGGTCCTGGCGCTTCTCGGCGTCCTGCTCTTCGCGCCGCTCATCGCCGTCTTCTCCGAGGCGCTCTCCCGCGGCCTGGGGGCCGCCATCGCGAGCCTCGACAACAAGGACGCACAGTCGGCGATCACGCTGACCCTTGTCACCGCCGCGATCGCCGTGCCGCTGAACGCCGTCTTCGGCATCGCTGCCGCCTGGGCGATCGCGAAGTTCGACTTCCGCGGCAAGGCCTTCCTGATCACGCTGATCGACCTGCCGTTTTCGATATCGCCGGTGGTGGCGGGGCTCTGCTTCATGCTCCTCTTCGGAGCGCACAGCGCCTTCGGCGTCTGGCTGATGGCGAACGGATACAAGGTCGTCTTTGCCGTGCCCGGTATCGTGCTGGCGACGATGTTCGTCACCTTCCCCTTCGTGGCGCGCGAGCTGATCCCGGTGATGATCGAGCAGGGCCGTGCCGAGGAGGAGGCGGCGCTGACGCTCGGCGCCTCGGGCTGGTGGATGTTCTGGACCGTCACCCTGCCCAACATCAAATGGGCGCTGCTCTACGGTGTGCTTTTGTCGAACGCCCGGGCGATGGGCGAGTTCGGGGCGGTCGCGGTGGTCTCGGGCAAGATCCGCGGCCAGACCACCACCATGCCGCTGATGATCGAGATGCTCTACAACGAGTATCTCTCGGTCGCCGCCTTCACCATGGCGGGGCTCCTCGCCTTGCTTGCGCTCATCACCCTGTTCCTGAAGTCGGCCCTGGAATGGCGCTATGCCGACCAGCTGGCGGCCAAGAACAGCCACTGATCGGGGAGGATGTCCCATCATGCAGATCGAGATCGACGCCATCGCCAAGGAATTCGGCCCCACCACCGCGCTGAGGCCGGTGAACCTGGTGATCCCGTCGGGGGCACTGGTGGCGCTGCTCGGGCCGTCGGGGTCGGGCAAGACAACGCTCCTGCGCATCCTCGGCGGGCTGGAGTTCCCGAGCCAGGGAAGGGTGCTCTTCGACGGCCAGGATGCTACCGCGCTCACCGTCCAGGAGCGGCGGGCAGGGTTCGTGTTCCAGCACTACGCGCTCTTCCGGCACATGACGGTGTTCGAGAACATCGCCTATGGCCTGCGCGCGCGACCGCGCCGCTCCCGCCCGCCCAAGGCCGAGATCGCCCGGCGGGTGGCGAAGTTGCTGGAACTGATCCAGCTGCCCGAGATCGGCACGCGGTATCCGAGCCAGCTCTCGGGTGGGCAGCGCCAGCGCGTGGCGCTTGCCCGTGCGCTGGCGATCGAGCCCAGGATGCTGCTGCTCGACGAGCCGTTCGGGGCGCTCGATGCGCGCGTGCGCAAGGAGCTGCGCGGTGGCCTGCGCGAGATCCACGACCAGACCGGGCTGACCACGGTCTTCGTCACCCATGACCAGGACGAGGCGATGGAGCTCGCCGACATGGTGGTGGTGATGTCCATGGGCCGGATCGAGCAGGTGGGCACTCCGAAGGAGATCCGCACACGGCCCGCCACCCGGTTCGTCGAGGAGTTCGTTTCCACCTGATCCCGGGCAGGGGGCCGACCATTCGGGCCGGGGCCGCGAGGCTCCGGCCCGTTCGCGATTCGGTCACACGATCGCCCTCGGCCCGATCCCTACTTGTTCGCGCGGGTTCCCGATCTGGCCGCGAGCCTCGATCGTCGGCAACAACGAGGATACGGCGGGATGCCGATGAAAAATTTGGAAAAGCCATCTACCGGCCTGGCGGACATATTTGTTGATAATCACGACCGACTATGTCGTAATAAGGGTGTGAAGCGGAATTTGGACACCCCATGGCGGCAAGACTCATCACCCTACCGCGCTCGGCGCCGGATGCCCCGGCCGAGCGCATCGGTGTCGAGGCAGCGGAGCTGATCCGCAAGCTGAGCGCAGCCCTCCGCGGGGACTCGCAGGGAGACCGGAACATGACCACAATGATTGACGCCCGGACTGTGCCATCCCACTTTTCCGGCGACGGTGCCGACGGGCGTCCTGCCCCCGACGCCGTGCTGGCCTCGGCGCAGGATCCGAGCCGCGACGAGCTGACCTATCCCATCGAGGAGGCCGTGCTGCGCGATGCCGCGCGGGCGAGGGACGCGCTGCGGCGGCGCCTGCGGGCCAATGCCCATGCGGCCTATCACACCGTCCAGGGGAGCCAGGAGGCAGCCGTCGACGCCGCGCTTGCGGTTATCGAGGCCGAGCTGCTGTCGATCCGTGCCGAGCGCGAAGCCTATGCCGAGGCGCTGAAGGTCATCCGCCTCTATGCGCGCGACGGCGAGATCCGCGCGCTGGCGGGGCAGACGCTGGGCGAAGAGGGCCGGCCGCCATCATGCCTCGTCGGGGGTGAGGTGCTCTCGCGGGCGCAGCGGTCGAACACCCCTCTCCACGGATAGTGGCCCGCACGGCCCGCAGCCGGGCGCTGGCGGGAACGCTGCTCGCCACGTTGGGCGCGACATGGACTGCAACTTTGGTCCTGATGTCGGGTGCTCGTGCCGCAGGAGGCCCGGCCAGCGGCGCGCTCGGGATGGTGAATGTGGCACACTGAATGTGGCACACTGATGGTTCAATCCGCGCGTGCGCGGCGCGCCGTACACGCTCGCGTCTATGGGCAGGCTGCTGCTGCGCGGCAACTGCCTTTTACCAAAATCTTACACACTTGTTGAAAACGGGTCGGCCTGATGCCAGATGCACGTTCGGCGATTATGCCGTGGCCTGGGAGCCGAGGGAAATGTCGATTTACGAGTATGTGCGTGCTGTCGCGCTGGCTGCCGCCGGCGCCGTTGCGATGACGGGCAGTGTGTCCGCCGCAACGCTGAATGAGGCGAGCCTTGCGGGCGGTGCGTTCAGCAGCTCCTGGAGTGCGCCGACCGAGATCGGCGCGGGCTACGAGACCGTCTCGGGCACCGGCTTTCAGAACGTCAAGGATATCTTCGTCTTCACCGGGCTGAAGGCCGGGGCGCAGACGCTGACCTTCGACTTCACCGCGCCTGCGGGCATCGATCAGTCCTACTCGGCCGGTGGCTCGGTCAACTACGGCTTCTCGCCGTTCAAGCATGAGTGGGACGGCCAGGCCGCCGGCTGGGTGCAGGTCGACTTCTACAAGACCGCGCAGAAGGTGGTGCTGACGCTCGGCGAGAGCTTCTCGGGCGCGCTCTATGTGGCGCTGAACTTCACCCATGGCGCCAACCTGGCCTACAACATCGACGCGCCGGGCAACTATGTCGCGCCGACCACGCCCGCGGCGCCGATCCCGCTGCCGGCGGGCGTGCTGCTCATCGGCACGGCGCTGGGCGCCATCGGCCTCGTCCGGGCGCGCAGCCGGAGCCGCGTCGCGGCCTGAGCCTTTCTGAGGATCATCCAACTGGCGGCCGCTGCCCTGAGGGCAGCGGCCGCTTTGCGTTTCAGCCTGCTTCGGACAGGCGTGCTACGTAGCGGGCGAGCGTGTCGATCTCGAGATTGACGCGGTCGCCGACGGCTATGCCGCCCCAGGTGGTATGCGCCTGGGTGTGCGGGATGAGATTGATGCCGAAGTCTGTCCCGTCGACCTCGTTGACCGTCAGCGAGGTGCCGTTCAGAGCCACCGAGCCCTTCGGCGCGATGAACCGCGCCAGCGCCTGCGGCGCACGCAGGGTGACCCGCGTGCTGTCGCCCTCATCCGCCACGGCGATGACCTCGGCCATCCCGTCGACATGGCCCGAGACGATGTGGCCACCGAGCTCGTCCCCGAGCCGGAGCGCGCGCTCGAGGTTGACGGGGCGGCCGACGTCCCAGGCGGTGGGCGCGGTGCGGATCGTGGTCTTGGCCTGGGTCTCGGCGGAGATGTCGACGTCGAACCAGGCCCCGCCGGGCAACGGGCCGCGATCCACCACCGTCAGGCAGACCCCGTCGCAGGAAATGGATGCCCCGAGCGCGATGCTCTCGGGTTCGTAGGCGCTGCGGATCCGCGCGCGGAGATCGCCGCGGTCCTCCATCGCGTCTATCGTGCCGATATCGGTGATGATCCCGGTGAACACTGTCGGCTCCCGTCTGGCCTGCGCGGACCTGCCGCGTTGTCCCGTCCTAGCCCGGCGGGCGCGCCCGGGCAAGCCGACGGGGCCTGCGTGCCGGGCGATGCGCGGATGCTCAACGTTGAGCACTCCGGTATCAATTTGACAATAAAGAACTTTTTCCAGAGCGTTAACCCGAATGAAACCTCTCCGGGCGCGATTGGAATGCAGAGGGCGGGACGACTGACGCGGTCCCGGCGCAGGCATTCCGGATCAAGACTTTCGGAGGGTGGCCGTTGTGCAGTGGGTGGCGATCGCTGCGCAAGAAGCTGTAATTGCGCCAGGAAGCGACGACGGGCCGCAGGGCATGCCCGCGATGCGCAGCCGTGCCGCATCGCATCATGCGCTTGTGACGCGGGCACCGATCTGGCATGGCTCGGTGAGTTGCGAACAGGGGGCCGGCTGGTGAAGGGCATTCTTGACGAGCTTGAGATCCGGCGTTCCGAGGCCCGCCTTGGGGGCGGCCAGCGCCGCATCGACGCCCAGCACGCCAAGGGAAAGCTGACCGCACGCGAGCGCATCGAGGTCCTTCTCGACGAGGGCAGCTTCGAAGAATTCGACATGTTCGTCGCGCACCGCTCCACCGATTTCGGCATGGAGGCGACGAAGTACCCGGGCGACGGCGTGGTGACCGGATGGGGGACGGTCAACGGCCGGCAGGTCTATGTCTTCAGCCAGGACTTCACCGTCTTCGGCGGCTCGCTCAGCGAGACCCACGCGCAGAAGATCTGCAAGATCATGGATATGGCGGTTCAGAACGGCGCGCCGGTGATCGGGCTGAACGACAGCGGCGGCGCACGCATCCAGGAGGGCGTGGCAAGCCTCGCCGGCTATGCGGACGTCTTCCAGCGCAACGTCATGGCCTCGGGCGTGGTGCCGCAGATTTCGGTGATTATGGGGCCCTGCGCGGGCGGCGCGGTCTACAGCCCGGCGATGACCGACTTCATCTTCATGGTGCGCGATTCGTCCTACATGTTCGTCACCGGCCCCGACGTGGTGAAGACGGTGACCAACGAGATCGTCACTGCCGAAGAACTGGGCGGGGCCAAGACGCATACGTCGAAATCCTCGGTGGCGGACGGCGCCTTCGACAATGATGTCGTGGCCCTGCTGGAAGTGCGCCGGCTGGTCGACTTCCTGCCGCTGAACAACCGCGAGAAGC
>CAYLHK010000160.1:0-5908 GCA_964383295.1 uncultured Rhodovulum sp. | reverse complement strand
TTCAGATAGCTGTAGTGCCGCGGCGTCAGATGCACGCCCGAGGCCGGCAGCAGGTGGACGAACGGGTCGGGCGCCGGCGGCACCGCGGCATGAACCGCGTCGAGTACCGCCTCGTACTGATGCGGCCCCGTCACCGCCAGAACGCTCGGATGCGCCCCGGTGATATACTCGGGCTCGGCGCCCAGGCAGCCGGTGACGATGACCCGCCCGTTGGCGCTCAGCGCCTCGCCGATCGCCTCCAGGCTCTCGGCCTTGGCGCTGTCGAGAAAGCCGCAGGTGTTCACGATCACCGCCTCGGCACCGGCATAATCGGGCGAGATCGCATAGCCCTCGGCGCGCAGCCGCGTCAGGATTCGCTCGCTGTCCACTAGCGCCTTGGGACACCCGAGGCTGACCATGCCGATCCGCGGCTGGCCGGGCCGCGCGGGCTCGGTCAGGCGAGGCATCGGCGCGCGGTCGGGGCGCAGGTCGGGCGGGTTCAGGACCATTGGCGCGCCATATATCCGCTTTCGGAGCGCCTGAAAACGGGTCAGGTTGCGCGGATCACTGGCAGGAGAGGACGATGCGCAGCTACATCACCACCGGATCGCCCTTCGAGACGGAGTTCGCTTATTCCCGCGCCGTGGTCCAGGGCGACTGGTGCTTCGTTGCCGGCACCACCGGCTATGACTATGCCACGATGACCATCCCCGAGGCGGCGGAGGAGCAGGCCCGCAACGCGCTCGCCACCATCGCGGGGGTGCTGGCCGAGGCGGGCTTCGCCATGTCCGACATCGTGCGGGTCAACTACATCATCACCGACGCGGCCTGGCGCTCCGAGGTCGCCCCGGCGCTGCGCGAGGCGCTGGGCACGGTGCGCCCCGCCGCCACGATGATCGTCGCCGGCCTGAACGAGCCGGCGATGAAGATCGAGATCGAGGTCACGGCCTTTCGCGGCTGAGCCGGCGGAAGCGGGCGGCGAGGACCGCGAGCGAGACGACGCTGGCGACCAGCACGCCCTGGTAGATGCCCGCCAGCCCCTGGCCGAGCGGGAAGGCGAAGGTCCAGGCGGCCGGGACCATCACCAGCCAGTAGCTGCCGAAATGAAACGCCGTCGGCACCCAGGTGTCGCCGCGTCCGCGGCAGGCGTTGTTCATCACCGACTGGCCGCCGTCGAAGACCGTGGCGATGACGACCCAGATCACCGCCGGCAGGGCGGCGGCGATCACCGCGGGGTCGGCGGTGAACAGCCTGACGAAGGCGGCCGGCCAGAGGCCGACGAGGATCGCCGCAGTGAGGGTGGCGCAGCAGGCAAGGCCGAGCCCGGTCCAGCCGGCCAGCGCCACGTCGCGGGCCGAGCCGCTGCCCCAGGCATTGCTGACCCTGACCTGGGTGGCGCCGGCGATGCCGTATGCGATCATGAACGTGACGGCCGTGTACTGGAAGACCACGCCGTGCGCAGCGAGGGCCAGCATGCCCAGCCAGCCGACGAAGAAGGTCATGGCGGCGAAGGCGGAGGCCTCGATCAGGAATGAGCCGCCGGAGAAGATCCCGATCCGCGCCTGCTCACTGGCGCGGGGGATCAGGGCGGGTGCAGGCAGGCCGATCCCGAAGCGCGTGCGGCCGGGCAGGGCGAAGCGGACGTAGAGCCCCATCGCCAGCGCGAGGGCGGAGAAGGTGATGACGGTCGCCACGGCGCAGCCGACGGCGCCCATGGCCGGGATCGGCCCGGCGCCGAACACGAGGATCAGGTTGAGGCCGAGGTTCAGGACATTGCCGAGCGCGATGGCAATGGTGCCGACGATGGGGCGGTGGAGCGCCTCGAGAAAGGCCGCGCTGACGTGGAAGAGGGCGACGAAGGGCATGGCGAAGGCGAGCGTCCGCGCGACCGTGCCGGCGCGGGCGGCGAGCTCGGGCTCCTGCCCGCCGAGGGCAAAGAACTGGCCGGAGAACTGGAGCAGGCCGGTAAGCGCCAGGCCGAGGAGCGCGCCGATCACCAGCCCGCGGCGCCAGATGGCACCCGCCGCCGGATCATTGCCGCGGGCGGTCTCGCGTGCGACCAGAACGGGCACGCCCAGCATCAGGCCGATGATCATGGCGATCAGGCTGTCCTGGATCGCTTGGCCGAGCACGTAGTCGGCCAGCGGCTCGGCCCCGGCGCGGCCGAGCACGATCACGTCGACCATCGGCACGCCCACCAGCCCGACGCGCGACAGGATCATCGGCAGCGCGAGCACCAGGGTGCCGCGGAGATGTCCGGCGATGCCGCGAGGGCCTGTGATTGGGGAGGGCGACACCGCGGAGAAATTCTCAAGTATTTGATTTAAAAATAAATTACTGGACAGTGTGGGCCTGGCGCCCACTCCCTGCCTGTCTTCCGGGCTAGAAACCTGGAGAGCAGTGCCGGGGGTGCGGGGCCGGCGAGGGCCCCGCCGGTGTGCGCGAACACGCGCACACCAGGCAAAGAGACATTGCGCGCAGCTGCGCGCACGTCATGGCGCCCAAGGGGCGCCCCGCGTCAGCTGCCGAGGGCTGCGTTCAGGCGGGCTTCGAAATCGGCATAGCTCATGTTGCCGTATTTGGTGCCGTCGATGATGAAGGAGGGGGTCGAATCGATGCCGTCGGCGGCGGCATGGGTCTGGAAGTCGGCCACCAGCGCCTCGGCGAATTCGCGATCCGAGAGACAGGCGTTCATCTCGGCGTCGGTCAGCCCGGCCTGGCGGCCGATCGACATCAGCTCGGCCACCATGGCATTCGGGTCGGAGACCCCGGCCCAGGTGGACTGACGCTGGAACAGAAGGTCGGTGAGCCCGACGTAGCGGTCCTGCGGCGCGCAGCGGGCGATGAGAGCCGCCCAGAGGCTCGGACGGTTGAAATAGACCTCGCGGAAGACAAAGCGCACCTTGCCGGTGTCGATGAAGTTGGCCTTGATCTGCGGGAAGACGTCGCGGTGGAAGTTCGCGCAATGCGGGCAGGTGTACATCATGTACTCGACGACCGTCAGCGGCGCGTCCGGATCACCGATGGCCAGTTCGACGACTTCGCGGGTCTCCTGGGCGCGCAGGAATGACGGCAGAATGAGCGGCAGCACGGCGGCTGCAAGCCCGGTGGTGACGGCTTGGCGACGGGTGAGGGTCATGTGTTCTGGTCCGATCTCGCGTTTTGTAGGGCTCGGGATAGCACATTCCGCGCCAATGTCTCCAAGGCTAGACGCAGATGCTCATCACCAATCGTTGACACCGGCGCCGCAAGGCTGCCGAGGCCGATGGGGGCCGGCGGGGGCGGGCGGCGGACCGGCGGCGGAGCGGGCAGGCGGCCGGCCGGTTGCACGAGCTGGATGCGGCCGACGGCGCCGGGGCCGAGGGCGGCATTGACCCGCTCGCAGAGCACCGGCACCTGCATCTGCAGCTCCGGCCCGTGCCCCGGGGCCACGGCCAGCGTCAGGAGCCCGCCGGCCGGGCCGCGGGCAAGGCTGAGCCGCTGGGGATGACAGATCGCGGCGAGCTCCGCCCCGGCGATGTCGGGCCAGAGCGCGCAGAGCCGCGCGAGCGCGAAGCCGCGCCGTGCGGACACGGTCTGCATCTGCGCGGTGATCATGCTGCCTGCGCGCGCGAACCCGCGGGCGCGGCGGGGGGGCGTGGCCTTCGGCTTGTCTCGGGCCGGCTTGTCGGCCATGTCCATCTCCTCGGATGCGGGGGAGGCTAGCGGCTTTGGGCGAGCTTGTCAGGGAGAAAGCGACCGATGCGCCGGCGCTCGGCAGGGCGCTTCTCGCCTGGTACGACCGGATGGCGCGCCGGCTGCCCTGGCGCGTGCCACCGGGGTCGACCGCACGCCCCGATCCCTACCGCATCTGGCTGTCGGAGGTGATGCTGCAGCAGACCACCGTGGCCGCGGTGAAGGGCTACTTCGAGACCTTCACCATCCGCTGGCCCCGCGTGGAGGATCTGGCCGCCGCCCCGGATGGCGAGGTCATGGCCGCCTGGGCAGGGCTTGGCTACTACGCGCGCGCCCGCAACCTGCTGGCCTGCGCCCGCGCCGTGTCGGCGGCGGGCGGTCAGTTCCCGGATACCGAAGAGGGGCTGCGGGCGCTGCCCGGCATCGGGCCCTATACGGCGGCGGCGATCGCCGCGATCGCCTTCGGGCGGCCGGCAGTGGTGATGGACGGCAATGTCGAGCGGGTGATGGCGCGGATGTTCGCCGTCGAGGCGCCGCTGCCCGGGGCGAAGCCGGTGCTCTACGGCCTGGCGGCGCGGCTGACGCCCGCCGAGCGGGCCGGTGACCATGCCCAGGCGGTGATGGATCTCGGCGCCACGATCTGCACGCCGCGCGCACCGGCCTGCGGGATCTGCCCCTGGCGCGATCCCTGCGAGGGGCGGCGGCGGGGCATCGCGGCCGAGCTGCCGCGCAAGGCGCCCAAGGCCGAGCGCCCGGTGCGGCAGGGCATCGCCTATCTGGCGCTGCGCGCCGACGGGGCGGTGCTGGTCGAGGAGCGCCCGGCCCGCGGGTTGCTCGGCGGCATGCTGGGCCTGCCGGGGTCGGAGTGGGGCGAGGCCGCGCCCGAGCCGCGGCCGCCCTTTGCCGCCGACTGGCGCGACGCCGGCGTCGAGGTGCGCCACACGTTCACCCATTTCCACCTGCGGCTGCGGGTGATGGTCGCCAGCGTCCCGGCGGGCTTCGTGGCCGGCCCGGCGGCGTTCCGTCCGGCGGATGAGCTGGACCGCGCGCTGCCCACGGTGATGCGCAAGGCGCTGCGGGCCGGGCTCTCATTCGCGGGCGGGGCCTGATACGCGTTCCGTCTGATTGCTTCGCGGATTTGTCCGGCGGCAAATCCGCGCGCGCCTCCCGGCACGGCTCTGGCACGGTCGGCGCGCTGATCAGAGGGACCGGGATTTATTTCCCGGCGTCAACCTGCCGTTAAGCGTGCGGATGGGTGAGCGAATCGGGCCGGATGGCCAGAACTGCCATATGGATTCCATACGCGTTCCATATGCTTTCCATACCCGCGCGCTCTACCAGATCTAGTCTCCCATCTCCGCCCGGATCTGCTGGCGCCAGTAGTCGATGGGCACCGCCACGCCGTCCTTGCGGAAGTGCCAGAAGGTCCAGCCGTTGCACGACGGCGCGCCCTGCACGGCGGCGCCCACCTGGTGGATCGAGCCGCGGGTGTCGGCGGAGACCAGCGTGCCGTCGGCGCGGATCTTGGCGGTGTGGCGGCCGTTCTGGGACACCAGCGTCTCGCCCGGCGCAAGCAGGCCGCGTTCCACCAGCTGTCCGAAGGCCACGCGCGGCTCGGCGCGCTTGGCGGTGGTGATCGCCGCTGAGGCGGCGTCGAGCGGGCGGACGGCGGCGAGGCGGGCCTCGGCGGCGGCGACATAGGCTGGCTCACGCTCGATGCCGATGAAGCGCCGGCCGAGGCGCTTGGCGACGGCGCCGGTGGTGCCGGTGCCGAAGAACGGATCGAGCACGATGTCGCCGGGCCGGGTCGAGGCGACCAGCACGCGATGTAGCAGCGCCTCGGGCTTCTGGGTCGGATGGGCCTTGTCGCCGGCCTCGTTCTTCAGCCGCTCGGATCCGGTGCAGAGCGGGATGACCCAGTCCGAGCGCATCTGCACGCCCTCGTTCAGCGCCTTCATCGCCTCGTAGTTGAAGGTGTATTTCGACTGGTCCGACTTTGCCGCCCAGATCAGCGTCTCGTGGGCATTGGTCAGCCGCTTGCCGCGAAAGTTCGGCATCGGGTTCGACTTGCGCCAGATCACGTCGTTCAGGATCCAGTAGCCGGCGTCCTGCAGCGCGGCGCCGAGGCGGAAGACGTTGTGATAGGAGCCGATGACCCAGAGCGCGCCATCGGGCTTCAGCAGGCGGCGGGCCTCGGCCAGCCAGGCGCGCGAGAACTCGTCATAGGCGGCGAAGGAGGCGAAGCGGTCCCAGT
>CAYLHK010000159.1:5653-5913 GCA_964383295.1 uncultured Rhodovulum sp. | reverse complement strand
CTGCGACGGCAACATGCAGGAAGGCTCGCTTAGGGCCGACGTGAACGTCTCGGTCCGGCCCAAGGGCTCGACCGATCTCGGCACCCGCTGCGAGATCAAGAACATGAACTCGATGCGCTTCATCACCCAGGCGATCGAGTACGAGGCGCGCCGGCAGATCGCCATCCTCGAGGACGGCGGCCAGATCGAACAGGAAACCCGCCTCTACGACCCGAACAAGGGCGAGACCCGCTCCATGCGCTCGAAGGAAGAGGCGCACG
>CAYLHK010000159.1:0-5643 GCA_964383295.1 uncultured Rhodovulum sp. | reverse complement strand
CTTCCCCGACCCCGACCTGCTGCCGCTGGAGATCGAACAGTCCTGGATCGACGGGATCGCGGCGGGCCTGCCCGAGTTGCCGGACGCCAAGAAGGCGCGCTTCGTCATCGACTTCGGCATGACCGAATACGACGCGGGCGTGCTGACCGCAGAGACCGCCTCCGCCGACTTCTACGAGGAAGTGGCCTCGGGCCGCGACGGCAAGCAGGCGGCGAACTGGGTGATCAACGAGCTCTTCGGCCGGCTGAACAAGGAAGGCCGCACGATCGACGACAGCCCGATCGCGCCGGGCCAGCTCGGCGGCCTGCTCGACATCCTCGCCTCGGGCGATATCTCGGGCAAGATCGCTAAGGATGTCTTCGAGATCCTCTGGACCGAAGGCGGCGATCCGGCGACAATCGTCGAGGCGCGCGGGATGCGCCAGGTCACCGATCTCGGCGCCATCGAGGCGGCGGTGGACGAGGTGATGGCGGCGAACCCCGACAAGGTCGCGCAGGCCCAGGCCAAGCCGTCGATGGCCGGCTGGTTCGTGGGCCAGGTGATGAAGGCGACGGGGGGCAAGGCCAATCCGCAGGCGGTGCAGGAGGTGGTGCGCCGCAAGCTCGGGGTGGAGTGACCCCAGAGACGACCGAGGCCGCGCCAGGGCGCGGGTCGGGCCAGGGAGGGCGCGATGACGTACTATGACTACAAGGTCGTGCCGGCGCCGCGCCGGATGAAGAAGGTCCGCGGGGTCAAGGACGCCGACGAGCTTCTGGCCCTGACGCTGACCGAGGCGATCAACGAGCAGGCCCGCCAGGGCTGGGAATATGTCCGCGCCGAAAGCCTGACGGCCGAGGCTCCGGGCGGCTGGCTGCGCCGCGGGCGCGAGGAGACGCAGACGCTGCTGGTCTTCCGCCAGGTCCGCGAGACGCTGGGCCCGCGTCTGGCCGCAACCGCGGACGGGGTCACCACTTCCGCACCCGAGCCTGCCCGGCATCCGGCGCAGACCCGGCTCGAACCGCGGGCCGATCCGACACCCGCGCCCACGCCCGTGCGCGCGTCCCCGCAGCCCTCGGACCGCCCCTTCGTAGATCGGCTTCAGGGCCTCAGCCGCGGCGAGCCGCCGCTCGACGTGCCGCCCAAGGATACCTCCGCGCCGACGCCGCTGCGCCCGAACCCGCGCCTCGGCCCCGCCGACCGGAGCTGAGGGCCGCGCGGCTCAGCCGCTGCGGCGCGCGCCCGCTCCATCCGTCCCGGCCAGATCCAGCGCCAGCGCATGCACCCGCTCAGCGAGTTCCTCGCGCAGCACCTCGTGCACCGCCCGCGAGCGTGCGACACGGCTCAACCCGTCGAGCCGCGCGCTGCGCATCACCACGCGGAAATGCGTCTCGCCGCCGTCGCGCCAGCCGGCGTGGCCGCGGTGTTGCTCGCTTTCGTCAAATACGTCCAGCGCGTCGGGGGCAAAGGCCGCCGCCAGCTTGTCGCGCAGGATATCGGCCATCGGCCTCGTGTCGCCGCTCATCGTCAACCTCCGGTCGCGCCAGGGGTTGGCCCGGCTCGACAAAACACTAAACTGCCCGATCCGAGTCGCCCAGATGAAAGGCCGGGTCGAACATGAATCGACGCTCACCCTTCAATTTCGACATCTCCGTCACCGCCGACAAGAAGCGGCGCGCCCGTGCGCGCGGCCAGTCCGGCGCGGTGGAGACGTCGGGACGGCTCTGCGCCAAGGCCGGATGTGGCAAGCCGGGCATGTACCGTGCGCCGAAATCGCCCGACCATATCGACGATTTCGTCTGGTTCTGCCTCGATCATGTGCGCGAGTACAATCTCAAGTGGAACTTCTTCGAGTCCCATTCCGATGACGAGCTGGAACGCCAGTTCGCCGCCGATCGCGTCTGGGAACGCCCGACGCGTCCCTTCAGCGAGACGGTGCGCCGCGACGGCACCCAGCCCCATGCCGAGGGCCGGGTCTGGCAGCGATTCGGCCTCGACGATCCGACCGACCTGCTCGGCGAGAACGCGACCATCAACCCCGGCACCGGGCGGAACCCGTCGCGCCCGATGCCGCGCCGCCTGCCGCCCACCGAGCGCCGGGCGCTCGAGATCCTCGATGCCCAGGACAGCCAGACCAAGACCGAGATCCGCCGCCAGTACAAGGCCCTGGTCAAGGACCTGCACCCCGACATGAACGGCGGTCGCCGCGACGACGAGGCGCGGCTGTCCGAGGTCGTCTGGGCCTGGGAGCAGATCAAGACGAGCCGCAGCTTCCCCGACTGAGCTGCCCGGCTACGGGCCCCCGCGCCCTTGCAACCGCGGGCCATTTGCGACAGATACCGGCCGGGACACCCGCGTTCCGGCGGGCATACGGGAAGGACGACATGGCGGACGGCGCAATCGAGATGCCGACGGAACCGACGCTCGATCTGAGCGTCCGCGATCTCTTCGGTATCGACACCGACATGACCGTGAAGGGCTTCGCCGAGGGCTCCGACCGCGTCCCCGACTTCGACCCCACCTACCGCTTCGACCGCGACACCACGCTGGCGATCCTCGCGGGCTTTGCTCACAACCGCCGCGTCATGGTCCAGGGCTACCACGGCACCGGCAAGTCGACGCATATCGAGCAGGTGGCAGCCCGGCTGAACTGGCCCTGCGTGCGCGTCAACCTCGACAGCCACATCTCCCGCATCGACCTGATCGGCAAGGATGCGATCCGCATCCGCGACGGGATGCAGGTGACCGAGTTCCAGGAAGGCATCCTGCCCTGGGCGCTGCGCAACCCGGTGGCGATCTGCTTCGACGAATACGACGCCGGCCGCCCGGACGTGATGTTCGTGATCCAGCGCGTGCTCGAGGTCGACGGCAAGCTGACGCTGCTCGACCAGAACAAGGTGATCCGCCCGCACCCCTATTTCCGCCTCTTCGCCACCGCAAACACGGTCGGCCTCGGCGACACCACCGGCCTCTACCACGGCACCCAGCAGATCAACCAGGGCCAGATGGACCGCTGGAGCCTCGTGGTGACCCTGAACTACCTGGCCCACGACGCCGAGGTCGGCATCGTGCTGGCCAAGTACCCCGAATACGACACGCCCGAGGGCCGCAAGACCGTCAGCCGCATGGTGACGGTCGCCGACCTGACGCGCTCGGCCTTCATGAACGGCGATCTCTCGACGGTCATGTCGCCCCGCACCGTACTCGCCTGGGCCGAGAATTCGCGCATCTTCGGCGACGTGGGTTTCGCCTTCCGCCTGACCTTCCTGAACAAGTGCGACGAGCTGGAACGCCAGACGGTGGCCGAGTTCTACCAGCGCGCCTTCGACAAGGAACTTCCCGAAAGCGCGGTCTCGGTCAGCCTCGGCTGAGCGCCGTTTCCGTCGCAGTGGCGGCCGATCGCGTGTAGAACGGCGAGCGGAGCACCACCCCGGAGCCGCAGGCCATGGTGCAATCCTCACTTCTGACGGTCCTGTTTCTATGCGCGGTTCACCTGGCCGCCGGCAGCGATGCGGTCCAGCGGCACCGCTGGACCCCGCAGATGCTCTCCTTCGCCGCCGGGTTGAGCGTCAGCTACGTCTTCCTCGACCTCCTGCCCGGCCTTGCCCGCAACCAGGGCGCCTTCGAGACCCTCGGGCTGCTCACCGTGCTCGACCGGCATGTCTACGTGCTGGCGCTCCTCGGTCTGATCGTCGCCTTCTGGGTCGAGACCGCATCGCGCGAGTCCCGGCGCCAGCGGCGCAGCGCCGGCGGGCCGGACGAGACCGCGCCCGCGGTCTACCGCCTCAGCATCGCCTCCTTCGTCGTCCAGAACGCCGCCATCGGCTATGCCGTCGGCAGCCCCGGCGATCATGCCGTCGAGCCGCTCTGGCTCTTCGCGATCGCCATCGGCCTGCATTTCCTCGTCAACGACCATGCCCTCGTCGAGCACCACGGCGCCCGCTACCACCGCCGCGGGCGCTGGTGGCTGGCCGCGGGGCTTCTGGCTGGATGGGCCGTCGGTGCCATATGGGCAGTCGAGATCCCCGCCGGGGTCCTGCCGCTGGCGCTCTCCTACCTCGCCGGCGGGGCGATCCTGAACATACTGCGCCACGAGCTTCCCGACACCGACCGCTCCGCCGATGTCCGTGCCCTGGTCCTCGGCGCGGCCAGCTACACCGCCATGCTGCTGCTCCTGCCCTGACCGGCGGGGCGGCGGGCCTCATGCATACTTGCGCTCCCCCCGCGGGAGGATATCTATCGAGCCGATGAGCAAGCCCACTGACAACCCGGCCGATCCCTTCAAGAAGGCCCTGACCGATGCCACCCGCGCCATGGCGGGCGAGGCAGAGCTGAACGTTGCCTTCTCGGTAGACCCGCCCGGGCTGTCCGCCGGCACGATGCGCCTGCCGCAGGTCACGCGGCGGATGACCCGCGACGAGGTCCTGCTCGCCCGCGGCACGGCCGATGCGCTGGCCCTGCGCTTGCGCTACCACGACGCCGCCACCCACCGCCGCTACGCACCTCCGGGCGAGACTGCCTCGGCGCTCTTCGAGGCGATGGAAACCGCCCGCTGCGAGGCGAAGGGCGCCCGCGCCATGCCGGGAACGGCCGGCAACATCGACGCCAAGATCGCCGACGAGGCGCGCCGCGGCGGCTATGCCGAGATCCGCGAGGCGGCGCGCGCGCCGCTGCCGCAGGCGGCGGGCTATCTGGTGCGCCAGCTCGCCACCGGCCGGCCGCTGCCGGCGGGGGCGCAGAACGTGCTCGACCTCTGGCGCGACGTCCTCGAATCCCAGGCGGGCGGTACGATGGACGGGCTCGACGGCGTGCTCGACGACCAGCAGGCCTTCGCCCGCTTCGCCCGGCAGGTCATCGACGACCTCGGCTATGGCGACCAGCTCGGCGACGATCCCGACGAACCGGCCGACGAGGACGATGACGCGGCCGAGGGCAGCGACGACACCGAGGAACAGGACACCACCGGCGGCGACGACGAGGACCAGTCCCAGGAGGAGGCCGCCCGCGACGACACGTCCCAGGAGGCCAGCAGCGAGCCGCGCGACATGCAGGCCTCCGTCGACCAGGACGAGGACGCCGAACGTGCCGAGGCGGCCGAATCCGACGAGGGCGAGCCGCAGGACTACGTGCCGCCGCCCCATTCCGACGCCGACCCCGGCTACAAGGTCTACACGACCAAGTTCGACGAGGAGATCGCCGCCGAGGATCTCGCCGAACCGGTCGAGCTGACCCGCCTGCGCGCCTATCTCGACCAGCAGCTCGAGCCGCTGAAAGGCGCCGTCTCGCGGCTGGCCAACCGCTTGCAGCGCCGGCTTCAGGCGCAGCAGAACCGCGCCTGGGACTTCGATCTCGAGGAAGGCACGCTCGACGCCGGCCGGCTGGCGCGCGTGGTGGCCAACCCGATGACGCCGCTCAGCTTCAAGATGGAGCGCGACACCGACTTCCGCGACACGATCGTCACGCTCCTGCTCGACAACTCCGGCTCGATGCGCGGCCGCCCGATCTCGATCGCCGCGATCTCCGCCGACGTGCTGGCGCGCACGCTGGAGCGCTGCCAGGTCAAGGTCGAGATCCTCGGCTTCACCACCCGCGCCTGGAAGGGCGGCCAGAGCCGCGAGACCTGGCTCGCCGCCCAGCGCCCGGTCCTGCCCGGCAGGCTGAACGACC
>CAYLHK010000158.1:240-6057 GCA_964383295.1 uncultured Rhodovulum sp. | reverse complement strand
TCTCGAACTTGTCCTCGAGCTCGATCTCCTTGGCGACGGTGACGCCGTCCTTGGTGATCCGCGGCGCGCCGAACGACTTGTCGATCACCACGTTGCGGCCCTTGGGGCCGAGGGTGACCTTCACCGCGTCGGCGAGAAGGTCGACACCGCGCAGCATGCGGTTGCGGGCGTCGGTATCGAATTTGAGCTGCTTGGCTCCCATCGATCTTACTCCTGGAATGTCTGGATTGGGGGCGGCGGGATCAGGCGGCCTTGGAGGCCGAGGCGCCCGTGGTGATGATGCCGAGGATGTCGCTCTCCTTCATGATCAGGAGATCCTCGCCGTCGATCTTGACCTCAGTGCCCGACCACTTGCCGAACAGGATGCGGTCGCCGGCCTTGACGACGGGGGCGATCAGCTCGCCCGAGTCCTTGCGGGCGCCCTCGCCCACCGAGACGACCTCGCCCTCGGAGGGCTTTTCCTTGGCCGTGTCGGGGATGATCAGACCGCCCTTGGTCTTCTCTTCGCCTTCGATGCGGCGGACGAGCACGCGGTCGTGCAGCGGCGTGAATTGCATGGGATCGCTCCTTGGTTCGCGTTCCAACCTTCGGTGGTGCTGGATGGCTCTATTAGCACTCGCCACCGTCGAGTGCCAGCACGCGGTGGCAGGTATGGAACGGCCGTTCGACTGTCAAGGGGATCCGGGTCGCGCTACAGGGCGATTGCCCGAGAGCACCGACCTTCCCGGGGCAGCGGGGGCCGCCTTTTGGCGGCCCTGCCGAGCGCGCAGGTGCGCGTATTTCTTTTTGCCGGGAGCGCGCGTGTTCGCGCTCGCCGGCGGGGCGCTCGCCGTCCCGCATCCCAGGCACTGCTCTCCAGGTTTCTGGCAAGAAAGAAAAGGAGGGGAGAAAGGCTCGGGGGACGAGCGGACCTGCAGGCGATTGCCCGAGCTGCGGGATCGCTACATCGCCATGCCGGGCATCGCGGGCCGGAACAGCATCCAGATCGCCATGCCGACCATCATGAGGTTCTCCGTCAGCGAGACGAAGCCGAGCGGCACGTTGCTGTCGCCGCCCACGCAGGCGCATTTCAGCTCGCGCCGGTCGACATAGACCGCCTTGAACACCGAGACCGCGCCGATCGAGCCGATGACGAAGGCGACCGGGATCGACAGCCACATCAGCGCGCCCGCAAGCATGAGCACGCCCGCCAGCGCCTCGGCGAATGGGTAGATGTAGGCGTAGGGCACCCAGCGCCGGGCGAGCAGGTCGTAGTTCAGGAACATGCTGGAGAAGCCCTCGACATCCTGGAGCTTCTGGATGGCGAGCAGGCACATGGCGATCGCGATGAACCATTCGACGCTGCGGATCGGGGCGAAGGCCCCGAACGCGGCCCAGCTCGTCGCCAGCGCCATCAGCGCGGCCATGGCGAAGAGCGCAACCACAGGCCTGTAGGTGACGGCCCCGGCGTCGGGCACCGGCTTGCCGAAATGCCGTCGCAGGTCGTCGTAGCCGCCGATGCGAGCTCCCCCGATGAAGGTCTGCGGCGTGGTCTTCACGCCATGCTCGGCCATGAAGGCGTCGGTCTCGGCGCGCGAGGTCAGCTCATGGTCCTCGACGGTATAGCCCTCGCGGCGCAGCAGGTCCCGGGACTTCAGGCCGAAGCTGCAGACGTGCTCCGGCGTGGCCATGCGGTAGAGGGCTGCGGAACGGGTCGGGGCGGCGGTCATGGTCACGGTCACGGCGATCTCCGGCGTTGCAGGCCCATGCCGGGAAAACGGCCCGCGGCGCGATTGGTTCGCCGCGGGCGGGAACCTGCCGGCCTTGCATCCGGCGCGAAATCCTCTAGGCCGGGGTCGCAGGCCCGGCGCCGCGCGTTTCCCCCGGGAGTTCCATGACTGCCATCATCCAGTCTCTCGACGAGATCGACCCCGGCTACACAGCGATCTACTGCGATCTCTGGGGTTGTCTGCATGACGGGCAGCGCGCCTTTCCGGCGGCCGTGGCAGCGCTGGAGCGGTTCCGCGCCCGCGGCGGCACGGTGCTGCTGCTGACCAATTCGCCGCGCCCGGCCTATGGGGTGGCGACGCAGCTCGAGAGCCTGGGCGCGCCACGGTCCTGCTATGACGCGATCGTCTCGTCGGGCGACGCGACCCAGGTGGCGCTGCTGTCTGGACGGTTCGGGCGGCAGGTCTATCATATCGGGCCCGAGCGCGATCTGGTGTTCTTCCGCGATGCAGAGGGGGCGCCGCTCGACGTGGAGCGCGTGGCGCTGGAGGAAGCCGAGAGCATCGTCTGCACCGGGCTCTTCAACGACCGCGCCGAGACGGCCGAAGACTATCGCGCCACCATCCTCTACGGCAAGACCAAGGGTCTCGACCTGCTCTGCGCCAACCCCGACGTGGTGGTCGACGTGGGCGAGGAGCGCATCTTCTGTGCCGGCGCCATCGCCCAGGCCTATGACTCGGCGGGCGGGCGGAGCTACTATTTCGGCAAGCCGCATCCTCCGATCTATGCGCTGGCGCGCGAGCGGCTGGCCGCTCTGAAAGGCTGGGAGCCGCGGACGGACGAGATCCTGATGGTCGGCGACGGGATCGGCACCGATGTCGTCGGCGCCATGGGCGAGGGGATCGACGCGCTGTTCATCACCGGCGGCCTCTTCGCGGCCGAGACCGGCACGACCTCGGCAGCCGGCCCCGATCCCGAGCGACTGCGAGCGGTCCTTGGCGCAGCGCGCATGGCGCCTCGCTATGCCGCCGCCTGGCTGCGCTGAGGCGCCGCCGCCACGGCACCAGCCCCGCCCTTGATTGCGGCCGCAGGCTGAGCGATACGGGCCTGCCCGACGGCGCGCCCGCGCCCGTGCCGGGCCTTGACCCAGCAACGCGGGACGCAAGGGCCCGGCCCGGGGGCAGATGAAGACGCATCGGAGCTACCGCGACCTGGCCCCCGGGGACCGCGGCGCAGCCGTGGCCATCGGCAATTTCGACGGCGTGCATCTCGGCCACCAGTCGGTTCTGGCGCTGGCGCGTGCCGCGGCGGCCGAACTGCGCGCGCCCTTCGGCGTCGTCACCTTCGAGCCGCATCCACGTGCCTTCTTCGCCCCCGACGCCACACCCTTCCGGCTGACGAGCGCCGCCAGCCGGGCACGGCGGCTGGAGCGGCTGGGGGTCGCGCATCTCTACGAGCTGGGGTTCGACGCCGCGCTCGCAAGCCTGCCCGCCGAGGAGTTCGTGCGCGACGTGCTGGCGGGGGGACTGGGGCTGCGCCATCTCGTCGCGGGGGCCGATTTCTGCTTTGGGCGGGGGCGCGGCGGCGATGTGGAGACGCTGCGCCGCATGGGTCCCCGGCTCGGGTTCGGCGTGTCAATCGCGCCGCTTGTCTCCGACGACCAGGGACGGCATTCCTCCTCCGCTATCCGCGCCGCGCTGAGCGAGGGGCGGCCGGAGGAGGCGGCGCGCATCCTCGGGCACTGGCACCGGATCGAGGGGCCGGTACTGCACGGCGATGCCCGCGGGCGCGAGCTGGGCTTTCCGACCGCGAACCTGTCGATGGAGGGGCTGCACCGGCCGCGCTTCGGCGTCTATTCGGTGCTCGTCGATGTCCTCGACGGCCCGCACCGGGGTCGCTGGAAGGGCGTCGCCTCGCTGGGCGTGCGGCCGACTTTCGGTGAGAACGCCGCCAACCTCGAGGTCAATCTCTTCGACTTCCATGGCGATCTCTATGGCACGCCGCTCTCGGTCGCCCTGGTGGCCTTCCAGCGGCCGGAGCTGAAGTTCGACGACATAGGGGCGCTGGTGGCGCAGATGCAGCTCGACGCAGCAGAGGCGCGCACACGCCTGGAAGAGCTGTGACGCGGATCGAGACCCAGCGACTGCAGCTGCGACCCTGGACGGCGCGCGATCTGGCGCCCTTTGCCGCGCTGAACGCCGATCCGGAGGTGCGGGCCTTCTTTCCCGGCACGCTCGACCGCGCGGAAAGCGATGCGATCGTCACGCGGATGATGGACTGCTGGCGGAGGGACGGTTTCAGCTTTGCCGCCATCGAGCGCCGTGCGGATGGGGCATTTCTCGGCATGTGCGGCCTGTCGCGGCTGCGCTTCGACCCTCCGATGGCCCTGAACGGCACGGTGGAGATCGGCTGGCGGCTGGCGCGTCCGGCCTGGGGCCAGGGCTATGCCACCGAGGCCGCGCGCGCCTGGCTCGCCCATGGGTTCGATGCGCTGGGACTGGAGGAGATCGTCGCCTTCGCGGTGCCTGCGAATGCGGCCTCGCTGGCGGTCATGCGGCGGATCGGCATGGAGCCCGACCCCGCGCGCGACTTCGACCATCCCGCACTGACCGAGGGCCACCACCTGCGCCGGCACGTCCTGTGGTCGCGCCGGCGGCCGGAGTGAGATCAGGGCAGCGCGAAGCCGTCGATCACCGCCCAGGCCTCCTCGGGCGTGTCGACGTAAGTGACGAGATCGGGGTCGGCCGGGGCGATCGTGCCCGCCTCGACCAGCGCCTGCCAGTCGATCACCCGCTCCCAGAAGTCGCGGCCGAACATCACGATCGGCAGCGGCGCCATGCGGCCGGTCTGCACCAGCGTCAGCACCTCGAAAAGCTCGTCGAGGGTCCCGAAGCCGCCCGGAAAGACCGCGATCGCCCGCGCCCGCATCAGGAAGTGCATCTTGCGGATGGCAAAATAGTGGAAGTTGAACGCCAGCTCCGGCGTGCTCCAGCGGTTCGGCTCCTGCTCGTGGGGCAGGACGATGTTGAGGCTGATCGAGACGCCGTCGGCCTCGGCCGCGCCGCGGTTGCCCGCCTCCATGATGCCGGGGCCGCCGCCGGTGCAGACCACGAACTCGCGGTTGCCGGTCGCCTTGGCCCGCTCGGCGGTCAGATAGGCGAAGCGCCGCGCCTGCTCGTACCACGGCGACAGCGCGGCGAGCCCGGCCGGGGCGCCCTCGGCCGCTTCCGGCGCGGGGATGCGGGCGCTGCCGAGCATGATGACGGTCGAGGTGATGCCCCTCTCGGCCAGCGCCATCTCGGGTTTCAGCAGCTCGAGCTGCAGCCGTACCGGGCGCAGCTCGTCGCGGGTGAGGAAATCGGGATCGCTGAAGGCGAGCCGGTAGCTCGGCGAGCGCGTCTGCGGCGTGTCGGGGGCGTCACGCCAGTTGCGCAGGTCTTCCTTGGCATCGGGGAATCGCTGCTGCTTTCCGCTCAGTCTGGTCATGCTCGGTCCATCCGCCTTCGCCGGGCGCCAGGCCGCCGCCCCTGCCCCATGGTCTACAGCCTCGGCGCGCCGGCGGCCAGCGCCCCGCCCACGCTTGTTCGCACCCCCTGTGCTTCCCATATAACCCATTGACCGGGCCGCAAAACCGCCCCGCCCGCCGCCGCCGCAAAGGGTGACATTCCCCCCACCAGGGGCTAGGATGTCGCACCATTACCAAGGACCCCCGTCAGCATGGCCGAACCCATCCGTGCGCCCGAGGAATACGGCGCCGATTCCATCAAGGTTCTCAAAGGACTGGAGGCCGTGCGCAAGCGGCCCGGCATGTATATCGGCGACACCGATGACGGCTCGGGCCTGCATCACATGGTCTACGAAGTCGTCGACAACGCGGTCGACGAAGCGCTCGCAGGCCACGCCCAGGAAGTCTCCGTTACGCTCAATCCCGACGGCTCATGCACCGTGCGCGACGATGGACGCGGTATTCCCACCGACATCCATAAGGATGAAGGCGTGTCCGCCGCAGAAGTCATCATGACGCAACTGCACGCCGGCGGAAAATTCGACCAGAACTCCTACAAGGTTTCCGGCGGTCTGCACGGCGTCGGCGTGTCGGTCGTCAACGCG
>CAYLHK010000158.1:0-230 GCA_964383295.1 uncultured Rhodovulum sp. | reverse complement strand
ATTCCATGGAGTTCCGCGACGGCGTCGCGGCGGCTCCGCTCAAGATGGTCGCCAAGGTCGAAGAAGGCAAAAAAGGAACGCAGGTCACGTTCCTGCCCTCGCCCGCGACCTTCACAATGGTCGAATTCGACTTCGCGACGCTGGAGCACCGGCTGCGCGAACTCGCCTTCCTTAATTCCGGCGTCACCATCACGCTCTCGGACATGCGTCACGCGGTCGAGAAGCGCGAG
>CAYLHK010000157.1:0-6126 GCA_964383295.1 uncultured Rhodovulum sp. | reverse complement strand
CGGCACCATGTCGTCGCCATGGCCGCCGAGCGTCATGGCGCTCACATCCTCGACCGAAACGTTGAACTCTTCCGACAGGAAGTAGCGGAAGCGCGCCGAGTCCAGCACGCCGGCCATGCCCACAACCTTGTTCGCCGGCAGGCCGGAGAATTTCTGCAGCGCCCAGACCATGGCGTCGAGCGGGTTGGTGATGCAGATGACGAAGGCGTCCGGCGCATTGGCTGCGATGCCCTCGCCCACCGACTTCATGACCTTGAGGTTGATGCCGAGCAGATCGTCGCGGCTCATGCCCGGCTTGCGCGGGACGCCGGCAGTGACGATGCAGACATCCGCGCCCGCAATGCCGGCGTAGTCCGAGGTGCCGCTCATCGCGGCGTCGAACCCGTCGACCGGACCCGACTGCGCAATGTCGAGCGCCTTGCCCTGCGGCACGCCGTCGGCGATGTCGAAGAGCACCACGTCGCCCAGCTCGCGGAGCGCGGCCAGATGCGCCAGCGTCCCCCCGATCTGTCCCGCCCCAATCAGCGCGATCTTCGGTCTTGCCATCTGGCCCGTCTCCCGTTGTGCTGTGAAACGGGCATGGGCTAGCCCCTCGCGGGCCATTGCGCAAGTGCGAACAAGGTAGGGGGCAAACCAGTCCGTGGAACTCGACGCGACCTTCTTCATGCTTGCGGTTCCGGCTGTCCTGTTCGCGGCGATCTCCAAGGGCGGCTTCGGGTCGGGCGCGGCATTTCTCGCCGCGCCGCTGCTCGCGAACGTCATCGAGCCGGCGCAGGCGGTGGCGCTGATGCTGCCGCTCTTGATGATAATGGACCTGACCAGCCTGCGCGCCTACTGGCGGCGATGGAGCTGGCCGCATGCGCGGCTGTTGATGGCGGGTGCGGTGCCCGGGGTGATCCTCGGGATGCTGCTCTTCCGCGCGGTCAGCGCTGACGGGCTCCGCCTCCTGGTGGGCGGGATCGCGCTCGGCTTCGTGGCGTTTCAACTGGCGCGGTCGCGAGGCTGGCTGACACCCGGCGCAGGCTTTGCCAAGCCGGGATGGGGCGCGTTCTGGGGATGCGTCTCGGGCTTCACCAGTTTCATCAGCCATGCCGGCGGGCCGCCGGCGGCGATGTACCTGCTCGCCTCGCGCCTCGAGAAGACGCACTACCAAGCGACGACGGTGCTGGTCTTCTGGTGGGTGAACCTGATCAAGGTGCCGCCCTATCTCGCGCTCGGCATGTTCACCGCCGATGCGCTGCGGGCGACCCTTGTCCTGGTGCCCTTTGCCGTGGGCGGGGTCTTCATCGGAGCCTGGCTGCACCGCCGGGTATCCGCGGCGCTGTTCTTCGGCCTGACCTACACATTGCTGGCAGCCGCCGGGGCCAAGCTCGTCTGGGATGCGCTGACGTGAGGCGCGCTCAGGCGTCCTTGCCGCGGGCACGGACCGGCTCGGGCGTGCCATCCCACATCTGACCGGCAGCGATCAGGCAGGCGACGCCGTCTGGCCGGGTGACCAGGATTGTCCATGTGCCGGTCTCACTGGAGGCATAGACCTCGACCAGCGAATTGTTCTGGTGAAGGCCCATGCTCTGCAGGGTCTCGCCATAGCGCTCTTCGAGGCGCAGGACGACTGCCGTACGATCGGCGCAGGGCAGCTGGGTCTGCGCTTCGGCGACGGGTGTGGCGTTGATGAGCGCAATGGCCACGGCGGCGCGCGCGAGGGGGGCGGCGAAGGGCATGCTCGGTTCCTTGTCCCTTTGCGGGAACCGGATGGGGTGAGACCGGCTCCCGCGTTGATGCGGTCGTCTCGCCGGGGAGCGGCGCCAAGGCGGGCGCCAGCGGAGGGGGTCCACTGACCGGGCTACGGTCATCCCCGAACTGTTGGTTAATCTGCGCTCGAAAGGCGAACGGAGCGTTAACGCAGCGCACGCTTCGCGCCGCATGTGCGCAACACCCCAAGATGTCGTGGCTTCTCCGACCCAAACCTACGACTATTGAGTGCGGCGCCCGAGGTTTCTCCCTTGTCTTTTCCATCCCGCTGGTATGTCCTGCCGCAGCGCAGCAGGGGGTATCCGTGGAAGCCGAGGTTTATCCCTACCGGTCCGTGCTCTATATGCCGGGGTCGCGCGAGAGGGCGCTGGAGAAGGCACGCAGCCTGCCCGCCGACGCGCTGATCCTGGATCTGGAGGATGCCGTCGCGCCGGCGGAAAAGCCGCGCGGCCGCGACCTCGTGACCGCCGCGGTGGCCGCCGGCGGCTATGGGCCGCGGCGGCTGATCATCCGCATCAACGGGCTTGAAACGGTGTGGGGTGCTGAGGATCTCGCGGCCGCCAGCGCCGCCGGGCCGGATGCGATCCTGCTGCCGAAGGTGGAGGATCCGGCGGTGATCGTGCACGTCGCCGCCCGCATGGCCGCGTTCGGCGCGCCCGCCCGCACGCGGATCTGGGCGATGATGGAGACCCCCCGCGGGGTGCTGAATGCAGCGGCGATCGCCGCCAGCCATCCGCGCCTCGGCGGCTTCGTCATGGGCACCAATGATCTCGCCAAGGAGCTCGGTGCCGCGCATACGCCCGACCGGGTGCCGATGCTGACCAGCCTCGGGCTCTGCCTGCTTGCCGCCCGCGCCCATGGGCTCGCCTGCATCGACGGGGTCTACAACGCCTTCCAGGACGAGGAGGGCCTGCGCGCCGCCTGTCTTCAGGGCCGCGCCATGGGCTTCGACGGCAAGACGCTGATCCATCCGGCGCAGCTCGCCGTGGCGAACGAGATCTTTGCCCCCGCGCCCGACGAGGTCGAACTCGCCCGCACGCATGTCGAGGCCTTTGCGGCCGCCACCGCCCGCGGCGAGGGCGTGGCGGTGGTGGACGGGCGCATCGTCGAAAATCTGCATGTCGAGACCGCCCACCGCCTGCTCGCCCGCGCGGCTGCGATCGCGGAGCTGGAGGCCGCTGTACCATGACCCTTTTGATCCTCGGCATCATCGCCTTCGCCATCGCGCATCTGGCGCCCCGGATCGCGCCCGGTCCCTGGGCAGAGCTTGTGGGCCGTTTCGGTAGAACCGGCGCGCGCGCCATTCTGGGCGTGGTGATCGCCGCCGCTACGCTGATGATCATCCTCGGCTATCGCTCGGCGCCCTTCACGCCGATCTACGACCCGCCGGAATGGGGGATCCACCTCAACAACCTGATGATGCTGGCGGCGGTGTTCGTCTTCGGAATGAGCATGTCCAAGGGCACGACACGATCGTGGCTCCGGCATCCGATGATGACGGCGGTGGTGATATGGGCGTCGGCGCATCTTCTGGTAAATGGCGATCTGGCCTCGATCGTCCTCTTCGTCGGCATGGCCCTCTGGGCCCAGGCGAGCATGGTGGTGGTCAATCTGGCCGAGCCCGACTGGCAGCCGCCGGCACCCGGCACCGTCGCGGGCGATATCCGGCTGGTCGCCATCACCATCGTCGCCTTCATCGTCATCACCGCCATCCATACCTGGCTCGGATACTGGCCCTTCCCGCGATGAGCACCTTTACCGCCTACCGCTTGCTGACCGAGGACGACACCTCGGCCTTCTGCCACAAGGTCACGGCGGCACTGGCCGCCGGCTGGTCGCTGCACGGCCAGCCGACCTATGCCTTCGACGCCGCCCGCGGCGTGATGCGCTGCGGTCAGGCAGTGGTGAAGGAGGTCGAGGGAAGCTACGATCCCAACGTCAAGCTGGGCGGCCTCTGATCCATGGCCGGTGCCACGTCGGGCTATTTCTTCGAGGACTACCGCCCCGGCCAGCGCCTGCACCACGCCGTCCCGCGCACCCTGACCGAGGGTGACCGCGCGCTCTACACCGCGCTCTACCCCACCCGGTTCGCGCTGACCTCCTCGGACGAGTTCGCCCGCGCCTGCGGCCTGCCCCGCGCTCCGGTGGACGATCTCGTGGCCTTCCACACCGTGTTCGGCAAGACCGTGCCCGACATCAGCCTCAACGCGGTGGCAAATCTCGGCTATGCCGAGGGCCGCTTTCTCGCCCCGGTCTACCCCGGCGACACGCTGACCGCGACGAGCGAGGTGATCGGCCTGCGCGAGACCTCGAACGGCAGGTCCGGCGTCGTCTGGGTCCGTACCGAGGGCCGCAACCAGCGCGGCAAGCCGGTGCTGAGCTACTGCCGCTGGGTGATGGTCCACAAGCGCGACCAGGGCGCCCCCGCCCCCGCGCCGACCGTCCCGGACCTCGCGCCCGCCGTCGCCGCCACGGATCTCGCCATTCCGGCCGCCCTCGACTTCACCCGCTACGACTTCGGCCTCGCCGGCGACAGCCGGCGGGCATGTGACTACGCTTTGGGCGAGCGTATCGACCATGTCGACCGGGTGACGATCGAGGAGGCCGAGCACATGCTCGCCACCCGCCTGTGGCAGAATACTGCCAAGGTGCATTTCGACGTCACCGCGCGCGAGGACGGCCGCCGGCTGGTCTATGGCGGCCATGTCATCAGCCTCGCGCGCGCGCTCTCGTTCAACGGGCTTGCGAATGCGCAGCTGATCGCGGCCATCAACGCCGGCAGCCATGCAAACCCCTGCTTCGCCGGCGACACGGTTACCGCCTGGAGCGAGGTGCTCGACGTGGCCGAGACGCCCGCTCCCGGTGTCGCGGCGATGCGGTTGCGCACCGTTGCCACCCGGGCCGGCGCGCCCGACTTCGCGCTGCGGGACGACGCGGGCCGCTACCTGCCCGATGTGCTACTCGACCTAGACTACTGGGTGCTGATGCCCGCCTGAGGGGTGTGATAACAATATTTCCGTCTGTGATCACAGGAGCGGTTCTACTTGCCTTCGCCCCGCCTCCCGTGAGAATAGCCCGGCATTCAGCCAGAATCCGGCGCCACGTCGGGCATCAGAGCCCGCGCGCAAGGAGAAGGACACCATGGCAGACGTGAACCGCGGCAATCGGCCGCTCTCGCCCTTCATGCTCGGGCAGTACTACCGGCTTCAGCTCAATTCGGCCATGTCGCTGCTGCACCGCATCACCGGCATCAGCCTCGTGCTCGCCGCGGTTCTGGTGGTCTGGTGGTTCCTCGCCGCGGGTTCGACACCGGAGCATTTTGCCTTCGTCGACGGGATCCTGAACTCCTGGATCGGCGGGCTTGTCCTGATCCTGTCGCTCGCCGCCTTCTGGTATCACGTCTTCAATGGCATCCGGCATCTGTTCTGGGATGCGGGTTACGGGTTCGATCTCGGCATCCTGCACAAGAGCGGGATCGCGGTCTTTGCTGGCGCCGGGGTGATGACCGTGATCACGCTCATCGTCGCCTTCGTCTGAAAAGGGAGCCAGCCATGGGTTTTCGAACCGATCGCCAGCGCGTCCAGGGCCTCGGCTCTGCCAAGGACGGAACCGGCCACTGGTGGCGTCAGCGCGTCACCGCCATCGCACTGGTGCCGCTGACGCTGTTTTTCCTCTTCACCTTCGCCCGCAACCTCGGCGCCGACTTCGAAACGGTGCGCGCGGTCTATGCCAGCCCGTTCAACGCGATCATGGCGATCCTGTTCATCGTCACGGCCTGCATCCATCTCCAGCTCGGCCTGCAGGTCGTGATCGAGGACTATGTGCCCCATCACGGCACCCGCACGGCGGCGCTGCTCGCCAACACGCTCCTGACATGGGCGCTGGCGCTGACCGGCGCCTTCGCCGTCGCCCGCATAGCCTTCTCCGCCTGAGGTATCCGTCATGGCCGCATATCAGTTCACCGATCACACCTATGACGTGATCGTGGTCGGCGCCGGCGGATCGGGCCTGCGCGCCACTCTCGGCATGGCCGAACAGGGGCTGAAGACCGCCTGCATCACCAAGGTCTTCCCGACCCGCAGCCACACAGTCGCCGCCCAGGGCGGCATCGCCGCGTCCTTGGGCAACATGGGTCCTGACAGCTGGCAGTGGCACATGTACGACACGGTCAAGGGCTCCGACTGGCTCGGCGACACCGACGCCATGGAATATCTCGCCCGCGAGGCCCCGAAGGCCGTCTACGAGCTCGAGCACTACGGCGTTCCCTTCTCGCGCACCGAGGACGGCCGCATCTATCAGCGACCCTTCGGCGGCCACACCACCGAATTCGGCGGCGGCGCAGGTGCGCTGCACCGGCGGGCCCTCGCCGAATTC
>CAYLHK010000156.1:0-6187 GCA_964383295.1 uncultured Rhodovulum sp. | reverse complement strand
TCGCGGGCGCGGGCCACGCCGCCGACATCGGGCGAGACCACCGTAACGCGGCTGAGGTCACGGAACTTGTGGCGGATGTCGAGCGCGAAGACCGGGGCCGCATAGAGGTTGTCCACCGGAATGTCGAAGAAGCCCTGGATCTGCGCGGCGTGCAGGTCGAGGGTCAGCACCCGCTCGATGCCGGCCTCGGTCATCAGATTGGCGACCAGCTTGGCCGAAATCGGCGTGCGGGCCTTGGCGCGGCGGTCCTGCCGGGCATAGCCGAAATAGGGCACCACCGCGGTGATGCGCGTGGCCGAGGACCGGCGCAGCGCATCGGTCATGATCAGGAGTTCCATCAGGTTGTCGTTCGCCGGGTTCGACGTCGACTGGATGATGAACATGTCCTCGTTGCGCACATTCTCGAAGACCTCGACGAAGATCTCCTGGTCGTTGAACCGCTCGACCCGGGCGCGGCAGAGCTCCACCGCCTCGCCGCGGTGGATCGACACCCGCCGCGCGATTGCCTGCGCGAGCGTCCGGTTCGCATTGCCCGCAATGAGCTTGGGTCGGAAGGAAGGGTTCATGGCGGCGGCTCCCCGGGGAAGAATGCCCTTGCGCGGGGGTGCCCTACCACCACCGACGGGGCTTGCAAACCCCCCGATTTCAAACATCAATGCGCCGATCCAAGGGGGAGGACTGTCATGGCCCGTATCGACTATTACTGCTTCCCGCTGTCGCCGTTCAGCTACCTTGCGGGGATGAAGCTCGAGGAAATCGCCGCCCGCCACGGCGCCGAGATCAGCTACAAGCCGGTGGAGCTGTTCCGCATCTTCGCCGAAACCGGCACGCCGCTGGTCAAGGACCGCCATCCCTCGCGGCAGAAGTACCGGCTGGCCGACATCGCGCGGCTGGCGAAGGCCGAGGGTCTGCCGGTGAACCTGCAACCGCGCCACTGGCCCACCAATGCCGTGCCAGCCTGTGCGGCGATCATCTCCGCCCAGGACGCACGCGGCGGCAACACCGGGCGCCTGCTGTTCGCGCTCCTGCGCGCGGTCTGGGCCGAGGACCGCGACATCGCCGATGATGTCGTGATCTCGGCCTGTCTGACGGAGGCCGGATTCGATCCGTCCCTCGCCGGCAAGGGACTGCTGACCGCCGTCGAGACGTTGCAGAAGAACACCGACGAGGCGCTGGCGCGCTCGGTCTTCGGGGCGCCGAGCTATGTCGTCGGCGACGAGATCTTCTGGGGCCAGGACCGGCTGGCGCTGCTCGACGCGCATCTGGCCGCGGCCGGGGCCGCGTGAAGGCGCGGCCGCGGCGGCCCGGCGCGTGGCGCGGGCCGCTCATCTTGCTCGTGCTCCTCGCCGCCGCCACCCTCCGCCCGGCCTGGGCGCAGGAGGCGTCCCCGGGCGGAGCCGAGGTCTGTCGCCTCGGCGTCAGCATCGAGGACATCTACACCCTCGATGTGGTGCGCGACACCGTCGGCGCCACGCTTTGGGTCTGGACCCTCTGTCCGACGCCCGAGATGTCCCCGCTGGAGAGCGTCGTCTTTCGCACGGCCGAGACGGGGCTGCAGCTCGGCCCGGTCGAGGTCACGCCGCTGGCGGAGGGAGGCGTCTATGCCTCACGGCGCGTGCAGGGGACCTTCCGGCACGACTGGGACATGGACCACTATCCCTTCGACCTTCAGCGCATCGTCATCCCGATGGACGAGGCGCGCCACGGCGCAAGACGGCTCGTGTTCACGCCGGACGACGTCAACTCCTTCCTCGACCCGGAGATCCGGGGCCGGCTGGACGAATGGAACATATCGGATGTCGCACTGGTCGCCTCGGTCAACGAGCAGCCCTCCGCCTACGGGCTGCCGGGGGACGAGTCCGCCCTCTATGCCCGGATCGACGCGGTCATCGAGTTCGAGCGCGCGCATATCCTGACGTTCTTCAAGCTGACCGCCGGGGCCTTCGCCGGGGCCTTCTTCGCCTTCATGATCTTTTTCTACGATCCCAACGAGCGCACCGGCTTCAGCGGGCGGCTCGGCCTGCTGGTCGGCGTTCTCTTCGCCTTGCTGCTGAACCTGCGGTTCGCGGATGCGAGCCTCGGCCATATCGGGCACATGACGCTCGTCACCAAGATCCATCTGGTGACCCTCGTGCTGATCGTCCTGCTGGCGCTCATCGCGCTCTATGACCACCACCGCGCAGCGGCGGGGCGCAGCATCCCGCACCCCAAACGCTCCGCCCTCTTCGTCGCCGGCAGCCTCTATCTCGCCGCCATCGGCTGGATGATCGGCCGCGCCGCGCTGGCCTGAGGCCGCCCGTGCGGGACTAACCGTTCTGGCAGGCGGCGATCGCAGCGGCATGGGCGCTGCGGGTCGCGTTCGTGCACGATGTCAGGCCGGATATGTTCCGCGCCGCGGCCACGTCCTCGGAGGCCGCGTCCCAGGCGTCGATGTACCCGGCACCGGCCTCGCTGTGGGCGATGAAGGCCAGGCCGATCGCATCGCAGAGATCGAGATCCTCGGGCCCGATCTCCACCGCCAGTGCCTCGGTGGCGCAAACGCAATCATCCGCCTCGTAATGGGCAAGGCAGAGCACCGTGACCCCGTCCTGGGCAGCGGCGGCGCCCGCGATGAGACCGGCGGCGAGAGCCGCGATACGTCATGTCCTGGAAAGGGGCCTCATTGCGGCTTTGCTCCGACGTCGGCGGTTGCAGGCATATCGGCGGGGGCCGCGGCGACCGCGGCAAGGCTGCGCAGGAAGGCGTCGACCTCCTCCGGCGTCGTCGACCAGTTGCAGACCAGCCGCGCGCTCACTTCCGCCTCATCGGCGCCGTCCAGGGTCTGCGCAGACGGCCAGAGGTGATAGTGCGCGCCCGCCGCCTGCAGGGCACGATGACCCCCGCGGGGCCAGGCGGCGAAGACCATGTTCGCCTCGACCGCATGGCGCAGCCGCACGCCCGGCAGGGCGGTGAGGCCGGCGGCCAGCGCGTCGGCGCGGGCATTGGCGGTGCGCGCCATCTCCAGCCAGAGCCCGTCGGCCAGATAGGCCTCCATCTGCGCCGACAGGTAGCGGTGCTTGGAGAACAAGTGCCCGCCGCGCTTGCGGCGCAGCTCGAATTCCCAGGATTTCGCCGGGTCGAAGAAGATCACCGCCTCGACGCCGATCAGCCCGTTCTTGGTGCCGCCGAAGCCGAGCACGTCCACGCCCGCCTTCCAGGTCGCCTCCGCCGGCGTGCAGCCGAGCCGCGCCAGCGCATTGGCGAATCGCGCGCCGTCGAGATGCACCGGCAGCCCGGCGGCCCTGGCCACATCGGCCAGCGCACGGATCTCGTCGGGACTGTAGACGGTGCCGGCCTCGGTCGCATTGGTCAGGCTGAACGCACCCGGCTGGACGTTGTGCACGCCCGCCCCCGCCGCGCCTGCGATCGCGTCAGCCAGCGCCTCGGGCGGGATCTTGCAATGCGCGCCGCCCAGCAGCGTGAGCTTTGCCCCGCCGCTGAAGAACTCCGGCGCCGCGCATTCATCGACCGACACATGCGCCTCGGCATGGCAGTAGACCGTGCTCCAGGGCGGGCAGAGGCAGGCGAGCGCCAGCGCGTTGGCCGCGGTGCCGGTCGAAACCAGATGCACCGCCGCCTCGGGCGCCTCGAATATCTCGCGCAGCCGGGCCGTCACCCGCGCCATCGCCTCATCGGCGCCGTAGGACGGCGCATAGCCCTCGTTCGCGCGCAGCAGCGCGTCCATCACGGCCGGATGCGCCGGCCCGGCATTGTCGGACGTGAACCACATCAGATGCGCTCTCCGAGCACGTAATCCTCCCAGTCTTCCTCATCGACGTCGTATTCGGACACCATCCGGCCGCGCAACGAGATGCCGGCGCGATGCACGCTCTCGGGATCGCCCGAGACCAGCGGATGCCATTCGGGCAGGTCGCGCCCCTCGTGCACCAGCCGGTAGGCGCAGGTCAGCGGCATCCAGGGCAGGACGTCCTCGATATTGTCACGGCTGAGCACCACGCAGCCCTTCACCAGCTGGCGGCGCAGGGGATAGTTGCCGCAGCGGCAGGTGCCGGTGTCGAGCAGCCGGCAGGCGATGTTGGTATAGACCACATCGCCGGTGTCCTCGTCCTCGAGCTTGATCAGACAGCACTTGGCGCAGCCGTCGCAGAGCGCCTCCCATTCGTCGCGAGGCAGCTCCTCGAGCGGGAAGCGTTTCCAGAACTCCGGGCGCAGGCGGGGGGCATCTCGGGTCATGGCGCCACATAGGACGGAGCGGCGGGAAAGGGGAAGGCGGATGTGACCGAGGGCGGGGCCTTTCGCGCAGCCGCCCCCGCGAAGCACCGCATTGCGCGAGGACGGCCCGCCCCCTTGGGCACTCCCGTCGCCCGGCAATCCGCGCGGAGGCAAAGGCGCCCGCGCGCGATGCCGTCCGGCGGCGAAAGCTCCGGCACCGATCAGGCGCCGCCCTTCATCCCCTCCCAGAACCCCTTCACCCGCGAGAAGAAGTCCTGGGTGGCGGGGCTGTTGTTCTTGCCCGCCGCCTCGAATTCCTCCAGCAGCTCGCGCTGGCGGGTGGTCAGGTTGACCGGGGTCTCGACGGCCAGCTCGATATAGAGATCGCCCGGCACCGCCCCGCGCAGCGACGGCATGCCCTTGCCGCGCAGGCGCAGCTGCTTGCCGGTCTGCACGCCGGCGGGCACCTTCACGCGCGTACGCCCGCCGTCGAGCGTCGGGGCCTCGAGCTCGCCGCCCAGCGTCGCGGTGGTCATCGACACCGGGATGCGGCAGTAGAGGTTTTGGTTGTCACGCTCGAAGATCGGGTGCGAGTCGACCTCGATGAAGATGTAGAGATCGCCCGCCGGCCCGCCGCGCAACCCCGCCTCGCCCTCGCCGGCCAGGCGGATGCGGGTGCCGGTTTCGACGCCCGCGGGGATGTTGACGTTCAGCGTGCGGTCCTTGCGCACCCGGCCCTGGCCGCCGCAGACCTTGCAGGGGTTCTTGATGATCTGGCCACGGCCCGAACAGGTCGGGCAGGTGCGCTCGACCGTGAAGAAGCCCTGCTGAGCGCGCACCTTGCCCATGCCCGCGCAGGTCGGGCAGGTGGTGGGCTCGGCGCCGCCCTCGGCACCGGTGCCGCTGCAGGTATCGCAGATGGCACTGCTCGGCACGCTGATCGTCGCCTGCTTGCCGGTATAGGCCTCCTCGAGGCTGAGGCGCAGGTTGTAGCGCAGGTCCGACCCGCGCGAGGCGCGCTGCCCGCGCCCGCCGCCGCCGCCGCGCTGGCCGCCCATGAAGTCGCCGAACAGATCGTCGAAGACGTCCGAGAAGGCGGAGGAGAAATCCGCGCCCTGCCCGCCCCTGAATCCACCGCCGCCGTTCTCGAAGGCGGCATGGCCGAAGCGGTCGTAGGCGGCCTTCTTCTGCCCGTCCTTCAGGACCTCGTAGGCCTCGTTGACCTCCTTGAAGCGGCCCTCCGCCTCGGGGTCGGCCTGGTTGCGGTCAGGATGCAGGTCCATGGCCTTCTTGCGATAGGCCTTCTTGATCTCGGCCTCGGAGGCGCCACGCGCCACACCGAGGAGGTCGTAATAGTCACGCTTGGCCATGCGGGACGTTTCCCTTCGGACGGCCGAAGGGCTCCCCCGTCAGGGGGAGCCCGATCGCCGCTATGCTGCCGCCGGAATGACCCGGCTCGGTTCGTGCGGCTCAGTTCTTGCGGTTGTCGTCGAGGTCCTCGAAGTCCGCATCCACGACCCCGTCGTCCTGCGCCGCCGCATCCGGCCCGGGGGCGTCGCCGCCGGCGCCTTCCTCGGCCTGCTGGGCCTTGTAGATCGCCTCACCGAGCTTCATCGCCGCCTCGGTCAGGTCCTGGGAGCGGGCGCGGATCTTCTCGGCATCCTCGCCTTCCATGGCCTCCTTGAGGTTGCGGATCGACATCTCGATCACCTCGATCGTGGTCGGGTCGACCTTGTCGCCATGCTCCTTGACCGACTTCTCGGTGCCGTGGATCAGGCTCTCGGCCGCGTTCTTGGCCTCGACCAGCTCGCGCCGCGACTTGTCAGCCTCGGCGTTCTCCTCGGCCTCCTTGACCATCTTGTCGATGTCGGCATCCGACAGGCCGCCCGAGGCCTGGATGGTGATCTTCTGCTCCTTGTTCGTGCCCTTGTCCTTGGCGGACACCGACATCGACGCCAACGGCATCGTGTCGGTG
>CAYLHK010000155.1:0-6316 GCA_964383295.1 uncultured Rhodovulum sp. | reverse complement strand
CCTGACGCTGATGGGCGTGTTCCAGGTCTCGACCTGGGTCGCCTTCTTCGCCGCCACGGGGGTGATCTTCTCGGCCTGCTACGCGCTCTGGCTCTACCGCCAGGTGATGCTGGGCGAGCTGGTGAAGTCGACGCTGAAGGGCATCCAGGACCTCGACCGGCGCGAGAAGCTGATCTTCGCGCCGCTGGTCGCCGCGATGATCATTCTCGGCGTCTATCCGGCGCTGATCCTCGACGTCATCGGCCCCACGGTGCAGGCGCTGATCGACCAGACAGAACTCGCGCGCGCGGCGGCCGGTGCCGTCACGCTCGCCTCGAACTGACCGGCGGAGAATACGATGCTCGCCCAGGACCTCGCCGTCATCATTCCCGAGCTGGCGCTCGCCGTCGTCGCCATGGCGGCGCTGATGTGGGGCGCCTTCGCCTCGCCGCGCCACGATCCCTCGTCGCTGATCCTCTGGGTGTCGACGGGGCTTCTGGTGGTGCTCGGCCTCTATGTCGGGCTTCAGCCCGAGGGCGCCCGCGAGGCCTTCGGGGGCACGTTCGTCTCCGACGGGTTCGCGCGGTTCGCCAAGGTGCTGATCCTGCTCGGCGGCGCCGCGACGCTGGCGCTCAGCCATGACTATCTGGTCCGCAACGGGCTGATGAAGTTCGAATTCCCGGTGCTGATCCTGCTGGCCACCGCCGGCATGATGACCATGGTCTCGGCGCGCGACCTGATCGTGCTCTACATGGGGCTCGAGCTGCAGAGCCTGGCGCTCTACGTGGTCGCGGCCTTCCGCCGCGACAGCGCGCGCTCCACCGAGGCGGGGCTGAAGTACTTCGTGCTCGGCGCGCTGTCCTCGGGCCTGCTGCTCTATGGCGCGAGCCTGACCTACGGCTTCGCCGGCACCACCATGTTCGCCGGCATCAGCCAGGTGGTCGGCTCGGGGCCGCTGCCGCTCGGACTGCTGTTCGGGCTGGTGTTTATGGCCGCCGGCATGGCCTTCAAGATCTCGGCCGCTCCCTTCCACATGTGGACGCCCGACGTCTACGAGGGCTCGCCGACCCCGGTCACCGCCTTCTTCGCTACGGCGCCCAAGGTGGCTGCGGCGGCGATGATGGCGCGCGTGCTCTACGATGCCTTCGGCGGCGCGGTGGCGGACTGGCAGCAGATCCTCGGCTTTCTCGCCGTGGCCTCGATGTTTCTCGGCTCGATCGCGGCGATCGGCCAGCGCAACATCAAGCGGCTGATGGCCTATTCCTCGATCGCCCATATGGGCTTCGCGCTGCTCGGCCTCGCCGCCGGCACCGAGCAGGGGGCGCAGGCGCTGCTGATCTATCTCGCGATCTACGTGGCGATGAATGTCGGCGTCTTCGCCTTCATCCTCAACATGCAGCGCGACGGGCAGGCGGTTACCGACATCTACGCGCTCGGCAACTACAGCCAGGTCGCCCCCGGCCGGGCCGCGGCGCTCGCGGTGCTGATGTTCAGCCTCGCCGGCGTTCCGCCGCTCGTCGGCTTCTTCGGCAAGTACTACGTTCTGGTGGCGGCGGTGAACGCGGGCCTCGTCTGGCTGGCGGTCGCGGGCGTGGTGGCGAGCGTGATCGGAGCCTACTACTATCTCCGCATCATCTACCTCATGTACTACGGCGCCGAGACCGAGCGTCTGGACGGCACCTCGATGCCGCCGCTCCATGCCGGGCTGCTTGCGCTCTCGGCGCTCTCCATGGTGGTGGGCATCGTGAACCTCTTCGGGGTGGATTCGCTCGCGGCCACGGCGGCGGCGACCCTCGTGCAGTAGGGATGGGTGACTGGCCGGCAGGAACGGGCCGCGAGGTCCTCGCCGAGACCGACAGCACCAATGCCGAGGCCCTGCGGCGGCTTGCCGCGGGCGATGCCGGCCCGGCCTGGATCCTGGCGCGGCGGCAGACGGCGGCGCGCGGCCGGCGCGGGCGGGCCTGGGCGATGCCCGACGGGAATTTCGCCGCCACCTTCTATTTCCGCCCGCGGGGGCCGGAGGCGCTGGCCCTGCGTTCCTTCGTCGCGGCGCTGGCGCTGCACGAGGCGCTGGTGGCGGTGACCGGGCGGCCGGACCTCTTCGCGCTGAAGTGGCCGAACGATGTGCTGCTCTCGGGCGGCAAGCTCGCGGGCATCCTGCTCGAGACCGGCGGGGCGCCGCTGGGGCTTGCCATCGGCTTCGGCGTCAACCTGGCCGCCGCCCCCGAGCCGGCGGCGCTCGAGGCCGGAGCGGTGGCACCGGTCAGCCTGCGGGGCGCCAGCGGCCTGAGCGTGGAGCCGGAGGATTTTCTCGACCTGCTGGCGCCCGCCGTCGCGGGTTGGGAGGCGCGGCTGACCGCGCAGGGGTTCGCGCCGCTGCGCGCCGCCTGGCTGGCGCGGGCCGCGCGGCTGGGCGAGCCGGTCACCGCCCGGCTGCCGGATCGCGCGGTCGAGGGGCGCTTCGAGACCATCGACGAGACCGGCGCACTGGTGCTGGCCACCGCCGCGGGCCGCGTCGCCCTGCCGGCGGCGGAGGTGCATTTCGGGACCCGGACGGAGGAGGCAGGCCATGCTGCTGGCCATTGACGTCGGCAATACCAATACCGTCTTCGCCCTGCATGACGGGCGCCGGGTGGTCGGCGAGTGGCGCTGCAGCACCGAGCGCCAGCGCACGGCGGACGAGTATTTCGTCTGGCTGCGGCAGCTGATGGAGATCGCCGGCATCGACTGGCAGGTGGAATCGGTGATCGTCTCCTCGGTGGTGCCGCAGGTGCTGTTCAACCTGCGCGTCCTGTCGGACCGTTATTTCCACGCGCGCGCCAAGGTCGTCGGCCGGCCTGACGTGCGCCTGCCGGTGCCGCCGCGCGTCGATCCCGCCGCACAGGTCGGTGCCGACCGGCTGGTCAATACCGTCGGCGCGCATGATCGCTACGGCGGCAACCTGATCGTGGTCGACTTCGGCACCGCGACCACCTTCGATGTGGTGGATGACGACGGCGCCTATGTCGGCGGGGTGATCTCGCCCGGCGTGAACCTGTCGCTGAAGGCGCTGCACGACGCGGCCGCGGCGCTGCCTTTCATCGACGTGACCCGGCCCGAGCGAGTTGTGGGGACGAACACGGTCGCCTGTATGCAGTCGGGCATCTTCTGGGGTTATATCGGACTGATCGAGGGTCTCTGCGCGCGCATTCGCGCCGAGCGCGGGGTGCCGATGACGGTTATCGGGACGGGGGGTCTCAGCACGCTCTTCGCCCAGGCAACGGATGTGCTGGAGAAGATCGACACCGGGCTCACCATCCACGGGCTGGTGCTGATCGATCGGCTGAACAGGGAGTGACGCAGGCGGCATGGCAAAGCGCGAGAGGCTGATCTACCTCCCCCTCGGTGGGGCGGGCGAGATCGGCATGAACATGTACCTCTACGGCTACGGGCCGGAGGGGAAGGAGCGATTCATCCTCGTCGACGTGGGCGTGACCTTCCCCGACATGGACGGCACGCCCGGCGTCGATCTCATCATGGCGGACCCCGCCTGGATCCAGGCGCGGGCCGACCGGCTCGAGGGGATCTTCATCACCCATGGCCACGAGGACCATATCGGCGCGCTCGGCCTGCTCTGGCCGCGGCTGAAGGCGCCGGTCCATGCGCGCCGCTTCACCACGGCGCTGGCCCAGGCCAAGATGGAGCGCGCCGGCCTCGACACCGGCGAGGTGCGGCAGGTCAATCCCTGGCCGCACATGGTGCAGGCGGGGCCGTTCAGCGTCGGTTTCGTGCCCGTCTCCCATTCCATCCCGGAATGCTCGAGCCTGGTGATCGACACGCCGGCGGGGCGCATCCTGCATACCGGCGATTTCAAGGTCGATGCGACGCCGGTGGTGGGCGAGCCGTTCAACGCCGATGCGTTCCGCGCCATCGGGGATTCGGGCGTCAAGGCGCTGATGTGCGATTCGACCAATGTCTTCTCGCTGCATCCCGGCCGGTCCGAGGCGACGCTGGCCGAGCCGATCGCGGCGCTGATGCGCGAGGCCCGGGGCATGGTGGCGGCGACGACGTTCGCCTCCAACATCGCGCGGCTGAAGACGCTGGCCGAGGCGGGCCGGGCGGCGGGGCGCGAGGTCGTCATGCTCGGGCGCGCCATGAACACCATGCTGCGCACCGCCCATGCGACCGAGGTGCTCGACAGCTTCCCGCCGCTCCTCGACCCGCTCGACGCCGACAGCGTGCCGCGCGACCGGCTGCTGGTGATCGCCACCGGCAGCCAGGGCGAGCGGCGGGCAGCGACGGCCCAGCTCGCCTCGGGGCGCTACATGGGCATCGAGATGCGCGAGGGCGACACGTTCCTGTTCTCGTCCAAGACCATTCCCGGCAACGAGCGCAGCGTGGCACGCATCCTGAACGCGCTGAGCGAGAAGGGCGTGCGCACGATCGACGACACGACCGATGGCTACCACGTCTCGGGACACCCGAACCGCCCCGATCTGGTACGTATGCAGGAGCTGGTGCGCCCCGCGGCGGTTGTGCCGATGCACGGCGAGCACCGGCATCTGCGCGTCCATGCGGAACTGGCCGAGGCGCGCGGCATGAAGGCGGCGATCGTGCCGAACGGCACCATGCTCGACCTGACCGGCGATGTGCCGCGGATCGTCGACCAGGTGGAGGCAGGCCGCCTCTATCTCGACGGCAAGGTGATGATCGGGGCGCTCGACGGCGTGGTGCGCGGGCGGATGCGCATGGCGCTGCGCGGGCATGTGGCGGTCAGCGTCATCATCGACGAGGACGGCGCGCCGCTCGGCGACGCCTGGGTGCAGATGACCGGCCTGCCCGAGAACCCGCAGCTTCGCGACGGGCTCGAGGGCACGCTCGAGCGGGACATCGGCCAGCTGCTCAAGCGCGCCAAGCCGCGCGAGATCGACGACGACGCGGCGCTGGAGGACATGATCCAGCGGCTCTGCGCCCGTGTCTGCGACGATGCGATCGGCAAGAAGCCGGTGTGCACGGTGATGATCAGCCGGCTCGAAGCCTGACGGCCGAGGTCTGGAAAGAGAAAGGCCGGGCAATCTGCCCGGCCTTTTGCGTTTCAGGAGTTTGGATCAGGCGGCTGCGGAGGCCGTCGCCCGCCGGCGTCGTGCCGGTTTCGGCGGAGCGGCGGGCGCGTCCTCGGCCGCAGCTTCCGGTGCCGGTGTGGTCGCGGCTTCCGGTGCCGGCGTGGCCGCGGTCTCCGGTGCGGCCGCGGCAGGGGCGGTCACTCGGCGGCGGCGTGCCGGCTTCGGCGCGGCGGCAGGCGCGTCCTCGGCCGCGGTCTCCGGTGCCGGTGTGGCCGCAGCCTCCTCTGCCGGTGCGGCCGCGGCAGGGGCGGTCACCCGGCGGCGGCGCGCCGGCTTCGGCGCGGCCGCGGGCGCTTCCTCGGCTGCGGTCTCCGGTGCCGGTGTAGCGGCAGGCTCCTCTGCCGGTGCGGCCGCGGCAGGCGCGGTCACCCGGCGCCGGCGGGCCGGCTTCGGCTTCGCCTCGGTCGCCTCGACCGCGGTGTCCGGCGCCGGTGCGGCCTCGGCGGCCGCCTCGATCATCGGCTCGGCGGCCGTCTCGATCATCGGCTCGGCCGCAGGCGGGGTTTCGGCCGCGATCTCGGCGGGAGAAGTGTCGACGATCTCCTCCTCTTCGGCAGGCTCGGCCATGTCGAAGGCATCTTCGTCGATGCGGAACTCGCGCAGCAGAAAGGCGGGAACGTGGTCGCCCATGCCCTGGACCGGCCGGCCGCCGCCATTGCGCTCACCACCGCGCTCGCCGCGGTTGCGATCGCGATCGCGTTCCCGGCGATCGCCGCGGCCATGGTCGTTGCGCTCGCGCCGCGGCTCGACGGCCGGGATCTCGGCGGCGGGGGTCTCGGCGATGGCCTCGATGGCGCTCGCCTCCTCTGCCGGTGCCGGTGCCAAGACGGGCTCGGCGCGCTCGCCCCGGTGGCCGGAACGACCGCCGCGCTCGGAGCGGCGACGGTCGGAAGGAGCGCCACGCTTCGCCGGGCCGGCGCTCGGCTCGTAGCCGGTGTCGCTGGCCGAAAGGGGGCTGTCCATCGCCGGGATCGCCTTCTTCACAAGCTCCTCGATCTTTTCGAGGTACTTGTGCTCATGCGGCAGGCAGAGCGTGACCGACTTGCCCGAGCGACCGGCCCGGCCGGTACGGCCGATGCGGTGCACATAGTCCTCGGAGTGGATCGGCACGTCGAAGTTGAACACATGGCTGACGTTCGGGATGTCGAGCCCGCGCGCCGCCACGTCCGAGGCGATCAGCAGCTTCAGCTCGCCGTCGCGGAAGGCCTGCAGGATCTTCATGCGCAGCTTCTGGT
>CAYLHK010000154.1:0-6356 GCA_964383295.1 uncultured Rhodovulum sp. | reverse complement strand
TGATCAGGCCGGAGTTGATCGTCTGGCCGCATTGCGAGGTGCCGCCGCCGCGCGGTGTCACGGGCACGCCCTCGGCGCGGGCGACGGCGAGGGCACGCTCGGCCTCGTCCATGCTGCGCGGGATCACCACTCCGGCGGGAATCATCTGGTAGTGCGAGGCATCCGTCGCATAGCGCCCGCGACTGAAACGATCGAACAGAACCTCGCCCGTCGCCTCGGCCCTGAGCCTGCGTTCGAGGGTCGAAGATGCGTGGCCGGTCATGGACTTCCCCAGAGGCGCGCGAATTGCGGCCGGGGCATCTTGCTTCTGGTGGGCGATACCGCAATAGCTCGATACCAACAAATGCAACGCCGCGGGAGGGGCAGCATGTCGAAGAATACGGGCCGGGTCGCCGGACGCCATTTTCTGCAGATCCCCGGGCCGACGCCGGTGCCTGACCGGATCCTGCGGGCTATATCGGGGCAGGTGATCGACCACCGGGGACCGGAGTTCCGCAAGCTGGGGCTGAAGGTCCTGGACGGGATGAAGGGGATCTTCCGCACCGAAGGGCATGTCTTCATCTATCCGGCTTCGGGCACCGGGGCATGGGAGGCGGCGCTGTCGAACACGCTGTCGCCGGGCGACAAGGTGCTGATGTTCGAGACCGGACATTTCGCCGCGACATGGCGCAGCATGGCGGCGAAGCTGGGGCTGGAGCCCGAGTTCATGCCCTCGGACTGGCGCCGGGGTGCGGATGCGGATGCGATCGGCGCGCGGCTGGCCGAGGACCGCGAGCACGCGATCAAGGCGGTCTGCATCGTCCACAACGAGACGGCGACGGGATGCGTCTCGCCGGTGGCGGCGGTGCGGGCGGCGATGGATGCGGCGGGTCATCCGGCGCTGCTGCTCGTCGATACGATCTCGTCGCTGGGGTCGATCGACTACCGTCATGACGAATGGGGCGTCGATGTGACCGTCTCGGGCTCGCAGAAGGGGTTGATGCTGCCGCCGGGCCTGTCGTTCAACGCGGTCAGCGAGAAGGCGCTGGCGGCTTCGAAGTCGGCGCGGCTGCCGCGGCTGTTCTGGTCCTGGGAGGAGATGATCCCCCACAACCGCAACGGGTACTTTCCCTACACGCCGGCGACGACGCTGCTCTACGGGCTCGATGCGGCGATCGAGATGGTGAACGAGGAGGGGCTGGAGAATGTCTTCGCCCGCCACGACCGGCTGGCCGAGGCGACGCGGCGGGCGGTGCGCGCCTGGGGGCTCGAGATCCTCTGCGCGGTGCCGGAGCATTACTCGTCGGTGCTGACTGCCGTCATCATGCCCGAGGGGCATGACGCGGATGCGTTCCGTGGCGCGGTGCTCGAGAATTTCGACATGTCGCTCGGCACGGGGCTGACCAAGCTTGCGGGGCGGGTGTTCCGCATCGGGCATCTGGGCGACACCAACGACCTGACGATCCTCGGGGCGCTGGCGGGTGTGGAGATGGGATTGGGCCTGTCGGGCGTGCCGCACAGCAAGGGCGGGGTCCAGGCGGCGATGGACTATCTGGCAGGGCAGGCGGCGAACTAGTCAGAGGGCGGATTCCCAACGTTGGGAATCCGCCTAACCATATGAAATAGAATGGTATTCGCGCGCGCGTTTACCTGAAATCAACGATTTCAGGCCATCTCGCGCGCGTGCTCCTGAACCACGCGATCCGCGGCCTTGCCGTGCATCTCCTCGTAGTGGTCGAAATCCGCCCTGTAGTAGCCGACACCCTGTGTCGCGGCACGGATCTCGTTGCCGAAACCGGGCAGCTCGCCGCCGGGGATCATGGCCTCGAACACCTCCCAGCCCTTGGCTTCGGGATCGGCGTCGAAGCCGAGCACCTGGCCGTGGTGGGAGGCCACGATCGGTCCAAGCCCGCCGGTGAAGACCGCCGGCGCGTGGATGGAGACCTTGCAGATCGGCTGCAGCAGCACCGCTCCGGCCGATTTCAGCCCGTCGCGGGTGCCCTGGCGTCCGGCGATGCGGAAGGCCATGTCGGAGCTGTCGACCGGATGGTGGAGCCCGTCGGTCAGCGTCACGGCGATGTCCACCACGGGAAAGCCGAGCGGGCCCTTCTCAGTGGCGTCGCGCGCGCCGGCCTCGACGGCGGGGATGTAGTTGCGCGGCACTGCGCCGCCCTTGACCACTTCGGAGAAGACGAAGCCCGCCCCGCGCTCGCCCGGCGTCACCGTCAGCTTCACATCGGCGAACTGGCCGGCGCCGCCGGTCTGCTTCTTGTGGCGATAGGCGATCTCGGCGGGTCTGGTGATGGTCTCGCGATAGGCGGGGGCGGGGGTCTCCTCCTCGACGTCGATGCCGAAGCTGTCCTTCAGCCGCTGGCGCAGCACCCGCAGGTGCAGCGGCCCCTGGACGCCGATCAGCGCGCCGCCGGTGGCCGGATCCTGGGTCGCGGTCATGCCGCTGTCGCCCTCGGCCAGGGTGGCGAGCGCGCCCGATAGCTTGACGCCGTCGCGATCCGAGGTGGGCGCAAGAATGCGGTGCAGGCTGGGGGCCGGGCCCGCCAGCCAGGCCGGTGCCTCGAAGAGCGCCGCCTCGCCGGCCAGCCGTCCGGGCGTCAGGTGGTCGGCCTTGACCGCCATGACGATCTCGCCGGCGGCGATCTGGTCGAGATGGCGCGTGTCGCGAGGATCGGCGGGCGTGAGCTGCCCCGGGGCCTTGCCGCCGAGCGCGCGGCTCGCCGGCAGGTCCTCGAGCGCGCGCAGCAACAGCGTCTTGCCCATGTGCTTGCGGTAGGCGCCGGCGAAGACCACCGCCACCGGCGGCTCGGCGAGCCCGGCCTGCGCCTGCAGGCGGGCGCGCAGCACCTCCGGCCCCGGCGCCTCGTGGCGCAGGGCCTTGAGCACGCGCACGACGCCGTTGCCATGCCCGCCCGAGCCGATCAGCGCCTCGATCACCCGGTTGTCGGCCAGCGCGCTGGCGCAGACGGCATAAAGCTCGTCGCTCGGCGGGCGGCGGTCCTCGATGAGCTGTTCGAGCAGGTGATCGTCGAGATCGGCGAGATGCTCCAGCATCTCGTCGCGCGCCTCGTGCTCGCGCTCGACCATGCTGCCGGGCAGCTCGATCAGCAGCGAGGGGGCGCCCTCCTGGTAGGACCAGGCGCGCTCGGAGACGAGATCGACGGCGCCGGTGATGTGCTCGCCGTCGCGGATCGGGATCTGTCGCAGGACGATCGGATGGGTGGCGTAGTCCTGCAGGGCGGCGACGACATCGCGCACGCGCCCCGTCGCCTCGTCGATGCGGTTGATCAGCATGAGCGCGGGCGTGCCCGCGGCCTCCACCGCGCGGATGTAGGGCGCCGCCAGCACCGCGCCCGACGGCTCGGGCGCCACGCAGATCACCGCCACATCGGCGGCAAGCAGCGCGTCTCGGGTCAGGTGCAGGAATTCGATCGAGCCGGGCGTGTCGATCGCCTGCCATGTGTCGCCCAGATGCTCGAAGCGCACCACGCGCGCCTCGCCGGGGCCTGCCGCTGGCTGGGGTTGCCCGCCCTCAAGCGCGCACATTCGATCGAGCAGTGTCGACTTTCCGGTGTTCGAGGCGCCGATAACGGCGATCGTCCGCATCATGGTAGTCCTCCCCGGCGATTTGGTATCGTTATGGGGAGATCATGGCGCGGGTGCGGCCGAATTTCCAGCACGGCGGCGAGATGCCGCCGGCCATGGCCGAGCGGGCTTGCGAGGGCGACGGTACTCTCCCACGGACTTTCGGTCCGCGCCCACCCCTGACACAAAGACAACCTCGCCGCCCTCGGGACGACAACGCACCAGCCTGGGGGTTTATTCCCGGCGATCAGATGTCGCGCGGCTTTTCGCCGAGCCAGGGCAGCATGGCCGAGAAGTCGCGCCCGTCGGTGTCCTCGGCCACGAAGGTCTCGTAGAGCGCGGCGGCATGGGCGCCGAGGGGCGTGGCGGCGTTGCAGCCATCCGCTGCCTGCTGGCTGAGACGCAGGTCCTTGAGCATCAGCGTTGCGGCGAAGCCCGGCCGGTAGTCGTTGTCTGCCGGCGTCTTAGGGCCGATCCCGGGCGCGGGGCAGTAGGTGTTGACCGACCAGCAGGAGCCCGAGGAGGTCGAGACCACGTCGAAGAGCGCCTGCCGCTCAAGCCCGAGCCTGTCGGCGAGCACGAAGGCCTCGGCGGTGCCGATCATCGAGATGCCGAGCAGCATGTTGTTGCAGATCTTCGCCGCCTGGCCGGCACCGGAGGCGCCGCAGTGGACGGCGCGCGATCCCATGATCTCGAAGAGGGGTGCCGCCTTGGCGAAGGCCTCGGCGCTGCCGCCCGCCATGAAGGTGAGCGTGCCGGCGGTGGCCCCGCCGGTGCCGCCGGAGACGGGGGCGTCGATTGCCATCAGGCCCGCGGCTTGGGCTTGCGCCGCAGCGGCGCGGGCGCTGTCCACATCGACGGTCGAGCAGTCGATGACGACGGTGCCGGGCGCTGTGGCGGGGAGGATCTCGGCGTAGACGCGGCGCAGGATGGCGCCGTCGGGGAGCATGGTGATGAGGGCGTCGCGGCCGCTGGCCGCCTCGGCCGCGCTGGCCGCCGGGGTGACGCCGTCGACATGCACGCCGGCGACGTCGAAGCCGGTGACCTCATGGCCGGCGGCGGCGAGGTTGCGGGCCATGGGCGCGCCCATGTTGCCCAGTCCGATGAAGCCGATGCGCATGTCTGTCCTCCCCGTCAGCCGGCTGCCGCTTGGGGCAGCACGAGTTCGTTGGCGCCGAGCGGCGCCATCAGCGCGGCGACCCGTGTGGGCGCGATGTCGTCGAGCGTGTCGCCCCATTGCGGGCTGCGGTCCTTGTCGATCAGCTGGGCGCGCACCCCTTCGAGCATGTCGCCCTGTTCCATGATCCGCCAGGCGACGCGGTACTCGCGGGTGAGCGCCGGCGTCAGGCCGGGTTCTGCGCGGGCGGCGCGGATCAGCGCGAAGGTGGTGGCGACCGAGAGCGGCGACTGGCGGGCGAGCGTCTTCAGTACGCCATGACCCCAGTCACTGGCCTCGAGTCGCGCGACCAGGGTGGCGATGTCTGGGGCCGAGAAGGCGTCGTCGATGGTGTCGCGCAGGGCCACGAGCGGGGCAGGGGGCGGGGATGCGGCAAAGTCCGCGATGACGGCCGGGTCTCCCTCTGCGGTGAGGCGGGCGGCGAGGTCGGGCCAGGCGGCGGCGGGGACGAAGGCATCGGCAAAGCCCGCGAGGATCGCGTCGCCCGGCTCCATCCGCGTGCCGGTGAGGCCGAGGAACTCGCCGAGGTGCCCGGGCGCGCGGGCGAGCAGATGGGTGCCGCCGACGTCCGGCACGTAGCCGATCAGGCATTCGGGCATGGCGACGCGCGAGGTCTCGCAGACCAGCCGGTGGCTGGCGTGGCCGGCGAGGCCGACGCCGCCGCCGAGAACGAAGCCGTGCATCCAGACGACGACCGGCTTGGGGTAGCTGCCGATGGTGGCGTTGACGCGGAACTCGTCGGCCCAGAAGGCGCGGGTGGAGGCGAAGTCGCCGCGGCGGCCCCGATGGTAGATGTCGGCCACGTCGCCGCCGGCGCAGAAGGCGCGCTCGCCCTCGCCGTCCATCAGCACGAGGGCCACGGCGGGATCGTCGCGCCAGGTGTCGAGGGCTTCCTGGATGGCCGCGATCATGGCCGGGGTCAGCGCGTTCAGCGCCTGGGGGCGCGTGAGGGTGATGCGGCCGGCGAGGCCTTCGATGCGGGCGTGGACGTCAGTCATCGGGTCTCCGCTAGCAGGGCGCGGGCAATGATGACGCGCATGATCTCGTTGGTGCCTTCGAGGATCTGGTGGACCCGCAGGTCGCGGACGATCTTCTCGATCCCGTAGTCGGCCAGATAGCCGTAGCCGCCGAGGAGCTGGAGCGCATCATTGGCCACGCGGAAGGCGGTGTCGGTGACCAGCCGCTTGGCCATGGCGCAGGACTTGGTGCGGTCGGGGGCGCCGGTGTCGTATTTCCACGCCGCCTGGTGGAGGAAGACGCGGGCGGCCTGAAGCTCGGTCTCCATGTCGGCGAGGCGGAACTGCAGCGCCTGGAACTGGTTCAGGCTCTGGCCGAAGGCCTGGCGCTCGGCGGTGTAGGTGAGCGCCCGGTCGAGGGCCGATTGCGCGCCGCCGAGAGCCGCGGCAGCGATGTTGAGCCGGCCGCCGTCGAGACCCGCCATGGCATAGCGGAAGCCCGCGCCCTCGTCGCCGAGGAGGTTGCCGGCCGGGACGGTGCAGTCGTCGAACTGGACCTGGGCGGTGGGCTGTGCCTTCCAGCCCATCTTGCGCTCCTGGGCGCCGAAGCTGAGGCCCGGGGTGCCGTCCTCGACCAGCAGGGTCGA
>CAYLHK010000153.1:0-6471 GCA_964383295.1 uncultured Rhodovulum sp. | reverse complement strand
CGAAGATGAAGATATAGGCGGCCGAGACGTAGATCGGCGTGCCGTAGATGCCTTCGGTGCCGAAGCCGAAATGCTCGATGATCTGTCCGAAGGAATAGCCGCGGTGGATGAAGGGCGGCGGCAGATACTGCCCGAAGAAGCAATAGGCGAGGAAAATGCCGGCGATGATGGTCAGCGGCAGGCCCATCAGACGCCGGGCGGCCTCGAAGACGAGCGCGATCACCAGGCTGCCCATGACCAGATCGGCGGTGGTCGGAAAGCCGGACCGGCGGATCAGGTCGAGATAGAAGATCCAGTTGTAGAGGCCGGTGGCAAACCCGAGCAGGCCGAGGCTCCAGAACCAGACGCGCCCCGCCGGACTGGTGCCGCGCAGGTTGCCGATCAGCACGAAGCCGAGCAGCAGCAGGAAAGCCACATGCATCGCACGCACGACCTGGCTCGGCAGGTTGCCGTAGGCGGCGCAGTAGAGCTGGAAGAGCGCGAAGGCGACGGCGATCCAGAACGCGATATGCCCCGGAAGGCCGCGGCCGAACCCGGCCGGCAGCCCTTCGCCGGGCACGATGACTTCACTCGGCGGCGGCACATCTGCCGGCGCGGTCTGGCTCCGATCGGTCATGGCATTCCCTGGCGCGCAGATGGGGAGGGCCGCCCGACGGCGGCCCGGTAAGGTCTCGTCATCCGGCGCGAGGCCGCGCTCAGTTCAGAAGCCCGACTTCGCGATAGTAGCGCTCGGCGCCCGGATGCAGGTCGATCGGCATCCCGTCGAGCGCCTTCGCCGGATCGATCGCACGCGCGGCCGAATGGGCCGCGACCATCTGATCCAGGTGCTCGAAGAGGAGCTTCGTCATCTGGTACGCGGTCTCCTCATCCACATCCGCATTGGTGATGAGGAAATTGCCCACCGTCGCCGTCTCGACGTCCGCATCCTGGCCGTCATAGGTGCCGGCAGGAATGATGCCCGGCAGGAAAGGTGCGCCGATCGCCTCGACGCTCGCGGCCGGGACCGCCACCACGGTGATGGGCAGCGCCATGCCGAGGTCGCGGATCGAGGCGACGCCCAGGCCCGCCGACTGCAGCGTCGCGTCGAGCTGGCGGTTCTTGATCAGCTCGACCGACTCAGCAAAGGGCAGGTATTCGACCCGGCCGAGATCGTCATAGCTCATGCCCGCGGCCTCGAAGATGGCCCGCGCGTTCAGCTCGGTGCCCGAGGCAGGCGCGCCCACCGACAGGCTCTTGCCGCGCAGATCCTCGAGCGTCGCGATCCCGCTCTCGGCATTGGCGACGATCTGGATGTAGTTGGGATAGATGGCCGCGATGCCGCGCAGCTTGTCGAGCGGCGCCGGGAAACCCGCATCCGCATTGCCCTCAACACCCTCAAGCACGGAATCGCCCAAGGAGAAGCCGATCTCGCCGCGCCCCTCCTGCAGCAGGTTGAGGTTCTCGACCGAGGCCCGCGTCGCCTGGACCTGGGTGCGCGCGCCATCGATGTTCGCGCCGTAGATCTCCGACAGGGCCACGCCGAGCGGGTAGTAGACCCCCGACGTCCCGCCCGTCAGCACGTTGATGAACTGCTGGGCGGCCGCGGGCATCGTGCCGAGACCGAGACCAAGTACCAGCGCTCCGGCCGCCAGTCCTCCCGTCTTCATGAACATGTGTCGTCTCCCTGCGTCTGATGCATCTTGTTTGTTGCGGGCCGCCACGCGCATGCCGCGCCCGACCTGCGGTGAGTTTAGGGAGCGTCGCGGAAATGCCAACCTTCAATCCGCGGCAGCCGCATGGACTTGCCCTGCGGGGCATCCGCGGCGTTAACGAAGCTTTCCTAATGCTTACCTGTCCGGATTACGCTATGTAAAACAACACGTTGAAAATTGGGCACGCGTGCCCACCCTTGCGCGCGCGCACCCTGCGCCCCGCCCCGGGCCAGAGCTTTCTTGCGCCGGGGGGGGCGGCTCGCTAACGCTCGAGGCGACATGTCCGCACCATTCGTGAAATCCCTCCTCCCCCGCAGCCTCTTCGGCCGCGCCGTCGCGATCCTGCTCCTGCCGATCCTGCTCCTGCAGATCGTGGTCGGCTTCGTGTTCTTCCAGCGCCACTATCAGCGCGTGACCGAGCAGCTCACCGCCATGACCGCGCGCGAGCTGCGCTATTTCGTCGAGGAGATCGAGGCGGCCGGAGACGCCGGCGCGGCGAGCGAACGGCTGGCCGAGCTCGCGGATCCACGCGACTTCGAGCTACTGCTGCGCCCCGGCGCGGTCGCCGCGCCAGGGGTGATGCGCGAGCGCTTCGACGTGACGGGCACCGTGGTCGCCGAGACGCTGGCGAATGAGATCCGCCGGCCGATGCGGATCGATCTCACCGGCGAGCAGCGCCAGGCCTCCATCGAGATCCCGACCCGCTACGGCCTGCTGGAGGCCGTGGTGCCGCGCTCGCGGCTGGCGGCCTCGAACCCGCACCAGCTTCTCGTCCACATGATCGTCGCATCGCTGCTGTTCAGCGCCGTCGCCGTGGTCTTCCTGCGCAACCAGATCCGCCCGATCCGCCGGCTCGCCGAGGCATCGGATGCTTTCGGCAAGGGACGCAGCGCCCCGTTCCGCCCCGCCGGCGCCGAGGAGGTCCGCCGCGCGGGCGGGGCCTTCCTTGCCATGCGCGCCCGCATCGAGCGGCAGATCGAGCAGCGCACCCAGATGCTCTCCGGCGTCAGCCACGACCTGCGCACGCCGCTGACGCGGATGAAGCTGACGCTGGCGCTGATGGAAGACGGCGAGGATACCCGCGGGCTGTCGCGCGATGTCGACCAGATGGAGCGGATGCTGGGCGAGTTCCTCGCCTTCGCCCGCGGCGCCGCCGCTGAGGAGCCGGTGCCGAGCGATCCGTTCCGGCTCGCCATGGGGATCGTCGAGGACGCGCGGCGCAGCGGCGTCGAGGTGGATATCGTGGCAGAGACCGACACGCCGGGCGATCCCATGGTGCCGATGCGCCCCGGCGCCGTGGCCCGCGCCCTGGAGAATCTCGTCGGCAATGCCGCACGCCACGGCGAGCGGGTGCGGCTGACCATCCGGCTGACGCCGCGGCTTCTGTCCTTCATCGTCGAGGACGACGGCCCGGGCATCCCCGAGGCCGAGCGCGCGCGGGCCGTGCAGCCCTTCTCTCGGCTCGACGAGGCACGCAACCAGGACGACGTCGGCAGCGTCGGCCTCGGCCTGACCATCGCCATGGATATCGCCCGGGGCCACGGCGGCGCGCTCGATCTCGGCGAGAGCCCCGACCTTGGCGGCCTGCGGGCTACCCTGCGCGTCCCGCGGTGACGGGCGCGGATTCCCGCGCGCGGGAATCCGATCATAATATTGATTTATAACGATATTTTCTACATAATTAACCTGGGCTCAACCTTCTCGACCATGCAACGCGAGCTGCGCACATGACCATACGATCCATCCCCACCGCCCCGCTTGCGACGAGCGTCGAGAGGGCACTGCGCACGCATGGAGCCGACGCGCCCTCGACCTCAGCGGCGGTGCGCGCGATGATGCATGCCTCGCGGCTCGGGGTGGACAGCCACGGCGTGCGACTGACGCCGCATTACTGCGCGGCGCTCCGCGGCGGACGGCTGAAGGGCACGCCGCTGGTGCGGTTCGAGCGGACCGGAGCCGCGGCCGGCATGGTGGACGCCGATGACGGGCTCGGCCATGGCGCAGCCTATGAGGCGGTCGCACGCGCCTGCGCGCTCGCCCAGGAGACGGGGATCGGTGCCGTCGGCGTGCGGCGCTCGTCCCATATCGGCGCGGCCGGTGCCTATGCGCTGGCAGGTGCCGAGGCGGGCTGCGTGACGCTGTTTTTCACCAACTCCGATTCGGGCGTGCTGCCCCATGACGGCCAGAGGCCGTTTCACGGCACCAACCCGATCGCGGCGGCCGCGCCGGCGGCCGGCAGCCAGCCCTGGCTCCTCGACATGGCGACCTCCTCGATCCCCTTCAACCGCATCCTGCTCTATCGCGTGCTCGGGCTCGACCTGCCGGCGGACGTCGCCGTCGATGCCGAGGGCCATCCGACGACCGAGGCCGGCGCGGCGGCCGCGCTGGTCCCGCTCGGCGGCGCGGGCTTCGGCCACAAGGGCGCCGGGCTCGCGGGTCTGGTTGCCATATTCTCGGCACTGCTGACCGGTGCGGTCATGGACGACGAGATAGCGCCGATGGTGGGCGGGCCGCTCGATCGCCCACGCGGGCTCGGGCAGTTCGCGCTCGCCATCGCGCCCGCCTTCTTCGGGGGCCGGGCCAGCTTCGAGGCGGAGCTTGCCCGCTACATGGACCGGCTGCGCGCTGCACCCGCGGCTGCGGGCGCGACGATCATGGCGCCGGGCGACCGCGAATGGCGGGTCGCGGCCGAGCGCGAGGCGAACGGCATCCCCGTCGATCCGGAGACGGCGGCGTTTCTCGGGGTCTGACCCCGCGCCGGCGGCTCAGCGACGCCAGGTTCCCTGGCCGAACTCGTCCAGATAGTCGATGCGCATCGTGGCACCCGGCTCGCCCGTGCCCGAGAACCGTACCGACGACAGCGAGCCGGCGGGAGCGTTCTCCCCGCTTGGGGCGAGCGCGAAAATATCGCCGTCCCAAGGGGAAACGGCATTCGCCTGCCCATCGGGCCCGAGCCGGACCACCAGCCCATCCGGCCCGGCCACCACTTCGGCCGGGCCGAAGTAGGGGTTCTGCCAGAGGCCCGCATATGCCTCGAGCGGCTGAGGCGGCGCGGCATCGGCGGGGGGCTCGGTGCCGGCGAGATCGCCGACCGGCGCGTAATAGGGCGCGAAGAGCGCGCTGTAGCCCGCATACCAGTCGCGCGAGACCTCGCCGAACTGCGTGAGATCGGTGAAGGTCGCGACTATCGCCTCCACCGCGCCGACCGGCCCCCCGTTCGAGAGGATGACGATGCCGAGATCGAGGCTCGGCAGCATCTGCACCACCGTCGCGGCCCCCATGACAAAGGCGCCGGAATGGCCCCAGCCGACGCGCCCTCCGGCGCCGACCCCGACGTTGAACCCGTAGCCATAGGCGCCGCTGCGGCTGGCGAGCGTGCCGCCGGGTGCGCTGGTGATCTGCGGATGCAGAGCCGGCAGGATGTCCTCTGGCGCGAACAGTGTCACGCCGTCCCGCGTCCCGCCGCCGAGCAGGAGGCCCATCCAGCGCGCCATGTCGGGGACATTGGAGGAAACGCCGCCGGCCGGGGCCTGGGCATCGGCATCACGCGTGTAGCGGGCGATGAAGCGGCCGTCCTCGAGCCCGTGCAGCGTCGCCGCATTCTCCCGCGCGGCGAAATCCGCGTGGCGGTAGCTGGTCTGGGACATTCCGAGCGGCTGGAACAGCGTCGCCTCGGCCAGATCCGCCCAGGGCACACCCGCTGCGGCGGCGACGGCCTCGGCCGCCGTCGTGGTGCCGAAATTGGCGTAGTTGTAGGAGATGCGGAACGGATCGAGCGCCAGAAGCTGCAGCCGCGCGAGGATCTCGGCCTGATCGAAGCCGAGGTCTTCGAGCTCGTCGCCTGCCGCATGCGGCAGGCCGGAGCGATGCGCGAAGAAATCCCCGATGCTGGCCTGCGCCGTGACCGCGGCATCCGACAGGCGGAAGTCCGGCAGGTGGCTGACGACCGGATCGTCCCAGCCGGCGACGCCCTGCCCGACCGCCACCGCCGTGACCGTCGCCGAGACGGGCTTGGAGATCGAGGCGATCTGGAACACCGTGTCGGTCGTGACCGGCGCGCCGCTTGCCATGTCCCGCACGCCGAAGGCTTCGGCGAAGACCAGCGCGCCCTCGTGCACGACCCCGACCGACATGCCCGGCACGCCGCTGCGTTCCATGATCTCGGTGACGATCCGCGGCAGCTCGGCGATGGCCGCCTCGATCGCGCCGGCAGGGACCGCGATCACGTCCTCCCCCGGCGTTGCCCCGACCACCAGATCCTGGGCGGTTGCCCCGGAGACTGCCGCAGCGCCCGCGATGAGCGCCGCCATACCACGCCGCAGAATCATCCCGTCCCGCCCTTGCCAAGGTTCAACCTAAGGTAGATCTTGCGCGATCGCCTGTTGGATTGGAACCCCTTTGCGGGTCGTCAGGTTAAGGTCTCGTGGGGATCGGGGTCGATCTCGCGCACCCATTCCCGCCAGATCGCCACCAGGAGCGCCATGAGCACCGGGCCGACGAAGAGCCCGACCAGACCCATGGTCTTCACACCGCCGATGAGGCCGAAGAAGGTCAGCAGGAACGGCAGCTTGATCGGCCCGCCCACCAGGGTCGGGCGGATGGTCTTGTCGACGACGAAGAGCTGGGTGCAGCCCCAGATGAACAGCGCTGTGCCCGCGACGGGATCGCCGCTGGCCACGAGATAGATCGACACCAGGGTCATCGACAGCGGCGCCCCTCCGGGGATCAGCGCCATGAAGCCGGTGATGATCCCGAAGGTCACCGGCGAGGGCACGCCCGC
>CAYLHK010000152.1:0-6527 GCA_964383295.1 uncultured Rhodovulum sp. | reverse complement strand
GCCGCGGCCGCGGTCGAGCTCGAGGATCCAGCCGGTGATGTCGTCGAGGAAGTAGCGGTCGTGGGTGACGATCAGGATCGTGCCGCGGTACTCGACGAGGTGCTTCTGCAGCCAGGCGATGGTCTCGGCGTCGAGATGGTTCGTCGGCTCGTCGAGGAGCAGCATGTCCGGCGCTTCGAGCAGCAGCTTGCAGAGCGCCACGCGGCGCTTCTCGCCGCCCGAGAGCGTGTCGACGGAGGCGTCGTCGGGCGGGCAGCGCAGCGCCTCCATGGCGACGTCGACCTGGCTGTCGAGGTCCCAGAGGTTGCCGGCGTCAATCTGGTCCTGGAGGGTGGTCATCTCCTCCATCAGCTCGTCGGAATAGTCCTCGGCCACCGCCATGGCGACTTCGTTGTAGCGATCGAGCAGCGCGCGTTTCGGGGCGACGCCCTCCATGACGTTGCCGCGCACGTCGAGCGCGGGGTCGAGCTCGGGCTCCTGCGGCAGGAAGCCGACGGTCGCGCCCTTGGCGGCCCAGGCCTCGCCCTGGAAGTCCTTGTCCTGGCCGGCCATGATCCGCAGGAGCGTGGACTTGCCCGAGCCGTTGACGCCGACGACGCCGATCTTCACGCCGGGCAGGAAGTTCAGCCGGATGTTCTCGAAGCACTTGCGCCCGCCGGGATAGGCCTTGGTGAGCTCGTGCATGTGGTAGACGTACTGCGGGGTGGCCATGAGGTCCTCGGGAATGTCGGAGTTGGGGGCCTCATACCGCGCCGGGCGCGGGCTGCGCAACCGGCGCCGACGCGGGAGACAGGCGTGGGCGCGGAATGGTATCACGGTTGCAGGGCGCGCAAACGGGGGGAGCAGATGCCGGAGATGATGTGGTCGAAGCCGGCGGGGATGCTGCCCAACAGCCGCTTCCCGCTGCTGGTGCACCGGGGCGGCGTGCCGGGCGGCGGCGAGGAGGCGATGCGCGCGCGGTTCCGCGCCAACGGCTGGCTGAACAACTGGGTCTACCCGGGGATCTACACCTATGCCCATTTCCACTCGACCAGCCATGAATGCCTCGGGGTTGCGGCGGGCTGGATGGAGGTAGAGCTCTTCGGGCAGGGGGGGCGGCGCGTGCGGGTCGAGGCGGGGGACGTGATCGTGCTGCCGGCGGGCGTATCGCACAGCATGACCGGCAACTCCGAGGACGTGATGATGGTCGGGGGCTATCCCGACGGGCGCGACTGGGACAACATCCGCGAGGAGGTCGCTGGCGCACAGGTCATGCGCGCGGCGGCGAAGCGGATCATGATGCTGCCGATCCCCAGCCGCGATCCGGTGACGGGCGGGCCGATGGAGGCCTGGATCGAGGCGCCGTCCTCTGTAGATGCCGGGCTCAACGACTTCCGCGACGGGCTGGACGGGGTCTGAGCAAGGCCGGCGCTGCACCGGCGAGGAGAGTGCCCTAGCCTCGATCCCTCCGAAATGGCGAATACGGTGGCTTGCAAGGCCGCTTGTGCGGCCGATGGCCTGGGCTGACGCTCCCGTGCCCTGACCGTCTGGCGTTCTGTATCAAGCCCTGGCGGTGGTCGGAGGAGACGCATGCCGCGTCGAAGCCGGCCGAGCACACGCGCAAAAGGGCGCCACCGCGCAGGTCCGCGGTGGCGCCCGGACCGTAGGCCGGCGTGCGACGGCCTCAGGTCAGACGGTGGCGTCAGGCCGGGTTGCGCCGCCGCGAGGCGAGGCCGAGGCCGCCGAGGCCTGCGATGAGCAGCCAGGCGGCCGCCGGCAGCGGGACCTGGGACACGTCGACGCGGACGATCATGTCGTCATAGTCCTTGTCGCCGGTGTAGCCGTCGTTGAACAGCGCGTAGACCGAGGTGTCGCTGAGGCGGAACAGCGCGATCGATGGGTGGAAGCCCTTGGTCGGCTCGCCGTTCACCGCCGAAGCGCCCGAGGGCACGTGACGGAAGGCCAGAGGCAGGTTGCCCGCACCGAGATCGAGCGTGAACGGGGCCTGGGCGCCGCCCTTGTTGGTGAAGACCAGCGCGTCGCTGACGCGGAATTCGTTGGTGTCGCCGGCCTCGTAGCCCATCAGGGTGAAGGTGACCCGGCCCGGCCCGGTCAGTTCGAGCACCGCATTGTGGCGCACGGTCGCGCCGGCGCCGAGGCCGGGCGTCGCCGGATAGGGGTCATAGACCCCGCCGCTGGTGGGCAGCGTGTAGTCGCTGCCGCCGATGATGTTGAAGGTCGCGGCCTGGGCCACGGAGGCGAAGGCGATGGCGGCGGCAACAATGGCGCCCGCCAGAGGCACTCTGGTAAACATTGGAACTCTCCCCCTATACGGGGCCATTCTTACACATTTCTTGAAATACCTGTCAAAGACTCCGAACAGGGCAAGCCTGTCTTTATGCAGGATTGGTAAATGCGCTTCCTCTTCGGGGCCGGCGCTCAGCGCTTCGGAATCCAGGCGCCGTGCAATCCCTGCGGTACGCGCTGCGGCATCCGGATGACGGCCACCGGGCCGGCATCGATCGCGGTTGCGTCGAGCAGCGCCAGATCGCTGGTACCGGTGGCGGGGTCGAAGACAAAGCTGGCGAGCCAGCCGTCATCCTCGGCCGTGCTGCGCGGGATGAACACCGCCTCACCGGCCACACGGTCGCCGAAGTCGTGGCGCACGATCTCGCCGCGCTCGCCGTCGACCTTCATCAGGCAGTTGAAGGTGGCCGAGGGCGGGTGCGCCTGGGTCAGGCTGGCGGTAAGCGTGGGCACATAGGTGAACCGGCTGGCCCTCGCGACGAGGCGGTCGTCGATGCGCGGGAACTCGACCACTGCGTCCGACAGGGCCGCATCCTCGACGGTGCCGGCGCGCACATCGATGCTCAGCCGGTGCAGGCGCGGCGGCGCGTGGTCGCCGTCGCGCGGACTGTAGCCGAGGTTCAGCCGCGAATGGCGCACGTAGTCGATGACGATGCGCCCGCCGCGCTCATAGCCGTTGGCGAAGTGGAAGACGAAGAACGGATCTGCCTCGATCCAGCGAGGATTGCTGCCGTCGAGCTCGATCACCCCGATCCGCGTGCCGAGATCAGGGCGCCACTGCAGCATGGGTTCGCCCCTGGCGGCGGCGGCCATGTCGAAGATGGCCGGGCCGATCAGCAGGACCAGATGGCGCTCGGTCAGCACGAAGTCGTGGATCATGCTCGGCGCGGCCAGCGTCACCGGAAAGCTGCGCCGCAGGCGGCCGGCCGGGTCGATGTGATGGATCAGCACCGAGGGGCTGGTCGGATCATAGGCCAGCGCGAAGAGATCACCGGTGACCGGGTGGCGGCGGTTGTGGGCGCCGAGCTGGATCGGGCGGTCAGTGCCTGCGGTCCAGCGCCCGATCGTGTCGAGCTCCCAGCTCATCTCCCAGGCCGGTTCCACCTCGCCGAGCGCCAGCAGGTGGTCGCCATGGGCGAGCACGCTGATGAAGGCGCCCTGGCGGAAGGGATCGTCGGGATCATCACCGGGCGCAAGGAGGGCAGGGTCGATCGGGAGTGGGTGCATCAACCCGCTGTAGACCGCGTGCCCGGCGGCATGCTCGATCTCGTAGGCGCGGGTGCGCACGAAGCGATTGCGATAGCTGGCGCGGCCGTCCTCGAAGTAGACGGCATGGATCATGCCATCCCCATCGAGCGGGTAGGTATAGGAGATCGGCTGGAACTGCGGGTTCGGACCGTTGCGCATGTAGGCGCCGGCGATCTCCGGCGGGATGCGGCCAGAGACCACGGTCAGGTCGGAGGTCGTGAGCTCGGTCGCAATGGGCGCGAAGTTGCCGCTGAGATGCGGATCGTCGGAGGTCCAGGCGAGGGGCGAGGTCATGCCGGCGCTCGTGATGCTGCTTGTCGATGCGGAGCAAGCACGCGCCTGTGCCACTCGGTCGGCGGCATGCGAGCCCTCGCGCAATCATAGCGCACTGCCTCCGCCGCTGCCAGCGGCAGAGGCGACGGGCCGTCAGTCGCGCTGGTTCACAGCGCGATGCGGGGGCCGAAGGTAAGCTCGAGGATCTTGTCGCGGCTCAGGCCCTGCGCGGCGAGCTCCGCGTCGGAGAGCGCAAAAAGCAGTTGCGCCTCGCGCGCCGAGCGGGCGTTGGGCGACTTTTCCACGATGGAGGTGAAGATGCGGGCCGCAGCATTGCCGATGCTCGCGAGAGGGCCTGCGGTGCGGGCCGGGATCGTCGTCTGTGCCGTCATTTGGAAACCTCCTTGATTCAGGCAGGATTTCCCCCCTTCACGAGCAATATTGCCCTGCAGCACATGCAGGAGAAGGGCCACACAGACAGACCCGCCATGCGCTCTGCTCAACGCATGACCCCGGCCGCGGGGCCGGGGTCATGGTGGATCACGTCCGTGGCGGGCGCCGGCGATGCGATCAGAAGGCGCCGAAGAGGTAGAGAAGGATGATGATCGGGATCGGAATTCCGATCAGCCAGAGCAGTATGCCGCGCATGTCATGTCTCCCGGTTTGAATTGTCCGCTGGGCAAACGCGGCTGGCGTGATCCGGTTCCGGGATGGCACCGATGCAACAGGTGGCGGGGAACGGAGCAGCCGGGCGCGCCGTTCAGCTGAAGGAAAGGGTGCATCGCGCTATGTTATCCACAGTCGCGCGGAGTCGCGGATCGAGGCAGGATAGCGACGATGCAGAAGATGAACGACAAGGCGAAGCCCTTGCCCAAGCCCCCAAAGCCGGCCCCCGCGGGTCCGGATACCTGGCGGTTCAGCGACTGGGCGGCCCTGTGACAACCGCCTGACCGGGCAAATGACGGCGCGGGCGGGGAGGTCGCGCCTGCGCGCCGCGCCCGTATATCGGGCCGACCGATCGCCGCCGCCGATCGGCTTGTAGTCGAAACCATATGTTGACAAGCGGCCGCCTCGCCCCCCAATATACAGATGTCTTGGTGCCCGCGACTCGCGTCAAAGGCGAATAGGGAAGCCGGTGAAATTCCGGCGCTGCCCCCGCAACTGTAAGCGGCGAGCGAAGCTGAAACGCCACTGGGCTAATACCCCGGGAAGGCCAGCCGAGCCACGACCCGCGAGCCAGGAGACCGGCCAGGACGTGGAACGACGACCGAAGGCGGAGGGCCTTGGGGGCGCGCGCGAGAGAGACGGCTGGCCGCAGGGCTGCCGGCGATCCGGTGTCCCCCAGGCTCTAGAAGAAAAAGGGACAGGCAGATGACGATCACCGTTTACTCCAGGCCGGCCTGCGTGCAGTGCACGGCGACCACGCGGGCGCTCCAGGCGCGCGGGCTCGACTTCGAGCTGATCGACCTGAGCGAGGACGATGCTGCCATGAGCCGCGTGACCGAGCTCGGCTACCGGCAGGTCCCCGTGGTGATCGCGGGCGAGGACCACTGGGCCGGGTTCCGCCCCGACCTGATCGGGCGGCTGGTCTGAGCAAAGTGGGCAGGCTGGTCTATTTCTCTTCGCGTTCGGGGAATACGGCGCGCTTCGTCGAGGCCCTCGGCCTCGGGGCCGCGCGCATCCCGCGGCGCGACGAGGAGGAGCCCCTGCAAGCCGACGCCCCCTACGTGCTTGTCTGCCCGACCTATGCCGACGGCGAGGGCAGGGGAGCGGTGCCGAAGCCGGTGATCCGCTTCCTCAACGATCCCGACCGCCGCGCCGGGCTGCGCGGCGTCATCGCCGGGGGCAATCGCAACTTCGGCGCCACCTTCGCGCTGGCGGGCGATGTGATCGCGCGCAAGTGCAGCGTGCCGGTGCTCTACCGGTTCGAACTGGCCGGAACTGAAACCGACGTCGCCCGCGTGCGTGCGGGACTCGACCAATTCTGGGGAACGGAATGCTTGACCACGGCCTGAAGGGCGCGAGTGCGGCCATGAGCACGCTCGACTATCATGCCCTGAACGCGATGCTGAACCTCTATGACGAGGAGGGACGCATCCGTTTTGAGGCCGACCGGATGGCGGCGCGGCAGTACTTCCTGCAGCACGTCAACCAGAACACCGTGTTCTTCCACTCGCTGGACGAGAAGCTCGGATATCTGGTCGATGAGGGCTATTACGAGGTCGAGGTGCTCGACCAGTATTCGCGCAACTTCCAGCGCCGGATCTGGGAGGCCGCCTATGCGAAGAAGTTCCGCTTCCCGACCTTCCTTGGCGCCTTCAAGTACTACACCTCCTACACGCTGAAGACCCGCGACGGTCAGCGCTACATCGAGCGCTACGAGGACCGGGTGGTGATGGTGGCGCTGACGCTTGCGCGCGGCGACGAGGCGCAGGCCATGGCTATCATGGAGGAGGTCATCGAGGGCCGCTTCCAGCCCGCGACCCCCACCTTCCTCAATGCCGGCAAGAAGAGCCGCGGAGAGCTGATCTCCTGCTTCCTGCTGCGCATCGAGGACAACATGGAATCGATCGGCAGGGCCATCAATTCCTCGCTGCAACTGTCCAAGCGCGGCGGGGGCGTTGCGCTGATGCTCACCAACATCCGCGAGGCCGGCGCGCCCATCAAGGGCATCGAGAACCAGTCCTCGGGCGTCATTCCGGTGATGAAGCTGCTCGAGG
>CAYLHK010000151.1:0-6591 GCA_964383295.1 uncultured Rhodovulum sp. | reverse complement strand
GCTGATGTCGAACCACGGCAACTACATCGTCTCGATGGGCAATGTCTGCCGCTGGATGGCGGGGATCGCCGAGGAGCTGGGCGTCGAGATCTTTCCCGGCATGGCGGCGAGCGCGCTGGTCTTTGGCGAGGACGGCGAGGTGGCGGGCGTGGTCGCGGGCGAGTTCGGGCTGAACCCCGACCGGACGCCGGGGCCGAACTACGAGCCGGGGATGGAGCTGCGCGGGCGCTACGTCTTTCTGGCCGAGGGGGTGCGCGGGTCGCTCAGCAAGCAGGCGATCGCGCGCTACGGCCTGTCGAACGGGCGCGAGCCGCAGAAGTTCGGGCTGGGGATGAAGGAGATCTGGGAGGTGCGCCCCGAGGTGCACCGGCTCGGCCAGGTCACGCATACGATGGGCTGGCCGCTGGGCGCGAATGCGGGCGGCGGGTCGTTCATGTACCATGCCGAGAACAACCAAGTGTATCTCGGGTTCGTAGTGCATCTGAACTACGAGAACCCCTGGGTCTATCCCTACATGGAGTTCCAGCGCTTCAAGCATCATCCGCTGATCGCCGAGGTGCTGAAGGGCGGCAAGCGGGTCGCCTACGGGGCGCGGGCGATCTCGGAGGGGGGCTGGCAGTCGATCCCCAAGCTGACCTTCCCCGGGGGGGCGCTCCTGGGGTGTTCCGCCGGGTTCGTGAACGTGCCGCGGATCAAGGGCAACCACAACGCGATGCTGTCGGGGATCGCGGCGGCCGAGGCCGCACATGCGGCGATCCGGCTCGGGCGCGGCGGGGACGAGCTCGAGGCCTATGCGGAGGCGGTGGAGACCGGACCGATCGCGGCGGACCTGAAGCCGGTGCGAAACGTCAAGCCGCTGTGGTCGCGCTTCGGGCTGACGGCCTCGCTGGCGCTGGGGGGCTTCGACATGTGGGTGAGCTCGCTCACCGGTTGGTCGCCCTTCGGGACGCTGGCGCATGGCAAGACCGACGCGGAGGCGACGCGGCGGGCGGAGCATTATGCGCCGATCGACTATCCCAGGCCCGACGGGGTGCTGTCATTCGACCGGCTGACCAATGTGTCGTTCAGCTTCACCAACCATGACGAGGACCAGCCCTGCCACCTGACGCTGAAGGATCCGAGGATCCCGATCGACATCAACCTGCCCCGCTACGCCGAGCCGGCGCAGCGGTACTGCCCGGCCGGGGTCTACGAGGTGCTGCGGGATGCGGACGGGTCGAACCCGCGGTTCCAGATCAACTTCCAGAACTGCGTCCACTGCAAGACCTGCGACATCAAGGACCCGCCGCAGAACATCAACTGGGTGACGCCGCAGGGGGGCGACGGGCCGAACTATCCGAACATGTGATCGCCGGCCGCGGTGGTTCGCGCGTTTCCCGCCGGGCGGACAATTGCATCCCTGGCCCTCGCGCACTAGGCTCGACCGGCCCCGCACCCCGGAGAGACCGCCCGTGCCCCTAGCTCTTCGACGACTGTTTCGTGGCGCCCGTCCCGCCGCCGGGCTGACTACGCTCATGTTGGCTGCCTCGCTGTCGGCCGGGCCTGCCCCCGCGGGCGCTGCAGGCCTTTCGGGCGCCTATCTCGCGGCAATGCAGGCGGACTTCCGGAACGATTTCGCAGCGTCGGGCGACTACACCACCCGGGCGCTCACCCTCGAGCCGGAGAACATCGGGCTGCTGCAGAACGCAGTGGTCTCGCGCACCGTCACCGGCCAGGTGGCTGAAGCCGCGCGCTATGCCGAGCGGCTGGCGGCGCTGACGCCGGCGAACCAGCTCGCGGCGCTGGTGCGGGTCGCGGATGCGCTGGCGAACGAGGACTACGACAGCGCCGACACGCTGCTGATCGGCGCCGGAGCGGCGATGAACCCGCTGCTCGGCGGGCTTCTGGCCGGCTGGATCGAGGTCGGGCGCGAGGATTTCGCCGATGCTCAGGCGCGGTTCGACGCGCTTGACGGCAACGACACGCTGATCGCCTATGGCCAGTACCACAAGGCACTCGCCTTGGCGCTGGCCGGGGATTTCGTCAGTGCGGCGCGCATTCTGGAGGGGGACGGCAGCGGACCGCTGCATGTAAACCTCGGCGCGGTGGTCGCCCATGCGCAGATCCTCGCGCAGATCGACCGCGAGGCGGAGGCGCTGGAGCTGCTCGACGCCACCCTGTCGAGCGGGCTGCCGAGTGAAGTGCTGGTGGAGCTGCGCGATCGCATTGCCGCCGGCGAGGAGATCGCCTTCACCGAGGTGAGGAGCGCGCGCGACGGGGCGGCCGAGGCGTACTACACGCTGGCCGATGCGCTGAACGCGAACGACTCCGAGCGGATCGCGCTCGTGCATGCCCGCCTCGCCGTGCACATCAACCCCGACGCGGTCGAGCCGCGGCTGGTGGTGGCCGAGATCTTCGATCGTCAGGAACAGTACGCCCTTGCCGCGGCGGTGCTGGCGGACCTGCCGCCCGACTCGCCCTGGTTCGTCTCGACCGAGATCCGGCGCGCCGCTACCCAGCGCGCGGCCGGCGATGCCGCGGCCGGCATCGCGACGCTCGAGGCGCTGGTGGCGAGCCATGGCGACCGGATCGAGGTGCAGTCCGCCCTCGGTGACGCGCTGCGCGTCGACGAGCGCTATCTGGAGGCGGCCGAGGCCTACACCCGCGCCATCGACCTGATCGGCACGCCGCAACCGCCCCACTGGGTGCTCTACTACACGCGAGCCATCGCCTATGAGCGCGGCGGCGACTGGGACCGGGCAGAGGCGGACTTCCGCAAGGCGCTTGAGTTCGAGCCCGACCAGCCGCTGGTGCTGAACTATCTGGGCTATTCGCTGGTCGAGCAGCGCCGAAACCTCGACGAGGCGCTGGACATGATCGAGCGCGCCTCGGCGAGCCAGCCCGACGACGGCTACATCACCGACAGTCTCGGCTGGATCTACTACCGGCTCGGGCGTTTCGACGATGCGCTCGGGCCGATGATGCGGGCGGTCGAGCTGGTGCCCGACGACCCGGTGCTGAACGATCATCTCGGCGACGTGTTCTGGAAGGTCGGCCGGCAGCGCGAGGCCGAGTTCCAGTGGCGGCGGGCGCTGTCCTTCGGACCGGGGGACGAACTCGACATGGAACGCGTGCGCCGCAAGCTCGAAGTTGGCCTCGACGTGGTTCTCGAGGAGGAAGCCGCCGAGACGGACGGCTGAGCCCGTGCATGACCGTGCTGCGGAGCAGACGGGAGGGGAGTTCGCCCCCGCCAAGGTCAACCTGACGCTGCATGTCACCGGCCGTCGCGCCGACGGTTATCACCTTCTCGACAGCCTGGTGGTATTTCCCGACCTCGGCGACCGGCTTTCGGTGGCCGCGGCAGAGGATCTGTCGCTGGTCATCGAGGGGCCCTTTGCCGCCGGGCTGGCGGCGGATGCGGAAAACCTCGTGCTGCGCGCCGCGCGGCTGCTCGCGCCCGGGCGCGGGGCGGCACTGCGGCTCGACAAGCGGCTGCCGGTGGCGGCGGGGATCGGCGGAGGCTCGGCGGATGCGGCAGCAGCGCTGCGGTTGCTGGCGCGGCATTGGGGGATCGCGCTGCCGGCGGCCGAGGCGGCCCTGTCACTGGGAGCGGACGTGCCCGTCTGCCTCGCCGCACGCAGTGCGCGCATGTCGGGGATCGGCGAGGTGGTCGTGCCGGCGGACCTGCCAGGCGGCTGGCTGGTGCTGTGCAATCCCGGCGTGCCGATCGCCACGGGGGCGGTGTTTGCGGGTCTGGCGCGCATGGACGGCGACGCGATGCCGCCGGTCCCGCAGCTGGCGGATGTGCAGGCGCTCGCGGGGTTTCTCGCCACCGGGCGCAATGATCTGGAGGCGCCGGCCCGGGCGGTCGCGCCGGTGATCGGCGAGGTGCTGGCGGCACTGGGGGCAGCACCAGGCTGTCTGATCGCGCGGATGTCGGGCTCGGGCGCGACCTGCTACGGGCTGTTTGCCCGCGAGGGAGCGGCGCGGCAGGCGGCAGCAGATCTCGCGGCAGCCGAGCCGGGCTGGTGGGTCGAGGCGGCGGCCTTCTGACAGGCGGGAGCGGGATGAGCAGCGGCGAGATCAGGCTGGAGGCGAGCTGGCGCGAGGCGCTGGCGGAGGAGTTCGCAAGTCCGTACATGGCCGCCCTGCGGGCGTTCCTTCGCGACGAGATGGCGGCCGGCAAGCAGATCTTTCCCAAGGGCGGCGAGTATTTCCGCGCGCTCGACCTGACGCCGGTGGACCGGGTGCGCGTGGTGATCCTCGGCCAGGACCCCTACCATGGGCCGGGTCAGGCGCATGGGCTTTGCTTCAGCGTGAAGCCGGGGGTGCGCATCCCGCCATCGCTGAACAACATCTACAAGGAGCTGGAGGCCGATCTCGGCATCCCGCGGCCTGGGCACGGATTCCTGGAGAGCTGGGCACGGCAGGGGGTGCTGATGCTGAACGCGGTGCTGACGGTGGAGGCTGGGCGCGCCGCCGCGCATCAGGGCCGCGGCTGGGAGCGGTTCACCGATGCGGTGATCGGGCGGGTGAACGAGTTGCCACGGCCGGTGGTCTTCATGCTCTGGGGCAGCTACGCGCAGAAGAAGGCAGCCTTCGTGGATGGGGCGCGGCATCTGGTGCTGAAAAGCCCGCATCCCTCTCCGCTATCAGCCCATGCGGGGTTTTTCGGCAACCGCCATTTCTCCCAGTGCAACGCCTTCCTGGAAGCAAATGGCGAGGCGCCGATCGACTGGCAGCTGCCGGTGGCGTGATCGGCGCCTTCGGGGCTTGCGATTCCCATGGCCAGGGTTTAGAGGCCGGTTCGGTTCGGAGTGTAGCGCAGCCTGGTAGCGCACCTGCTTCGGGAGCAGGGGGTCGGAGGTTCGAATCCTCTCACTCCGACCAGATTTCCCAGAGTCGAGACCGTCAAGGTCGGCGAGGCCTCGCCCAGCCTTCGGCACGCCAAGGCGCGGGCCTTTTTCCGGCCATTCCAACGCGGCCATGAAGATCGGCTCGCACGAGCGGATGTCGCTGTGCAGAAGCCCGCGCAAGGCCGGGCCGCCAGGCGCGGATAACTGGGAAGGGACGCGTCAGACGCTCTCGCCGTAGGCGAGGAGCAGGCCGCCGACGAGGCCGAAGTTTACGGTGAACGCGGAGCGTAAACCCGCACGCTCGGGCCCCTGGAAGCGCCAGAAGTCGAGCAGCAGCAGCGACGCGGCGATGGTGAAGGCGGCGAGGCCGAGGGCGGCCCAGGGGCGCATCACCCCGAGGGCAAGGCCGAGGCCTGCCGCGATCTGGAAGGCGGAGGCTAAGGCAAGCAGCGCCTCCGGCTGGGGCCAGCCGCGGGCGACGAGCATTCCGGCGACCGCCCTGAAGCGAGCGAAATGGTCGAGCCCGGCAAAGACGAACAGTCCGCCGAGGAGAAGGTATCCCAGACCGATGGCTGCCTCGCCCATGCGCGCCTCCTGGTGGCAAATGTGCGGATGGCGCGACCCAGCGCAAGACCCTTGCTGCGCCGGCGCCAATCGAGGAGATGGAGGCGTCCTCCGACGCGGCGGGATCGCGCGCCCCGCGATCGCCCGCGGGAGGCTGCACCTCGCTCCGGAACCGCCGCATGGCCTTCCACGTCCGCCATCCCCTCGCGCTCGCGGCCCGGCCTGGGCCCGCAACCTTCAGCCTGCTGTTTTTCATCGAATCCGTGGCGCGGGCGTCGATGGCCACCGTGCTCCCGCTCTCGGCCTATGCGCTCTTCGGCAGCAAGGAGGCGGTGAGTCTCGTCTACACCGGCGTGTCGATGGTGGCGCTCTGCCTGAGCTTCGCCATCCCCGTGCTGGTGCGGCGGATCAGCCGGCGCTGGACCTACACGCTCGGGTGCGTCCTGCTGATCCTGTGCGGGTTGATGACCTGGATGCAGACGCCGCCGACGCTGGCGCTGGCGCTGCTCGCGCGCACGGCGGCCTCGGCCACGCTAAACGTCACCCTCAGCCTCTACATCATGGATGCGATCGGCAAGCGGGACCTGACGCGGACCGAGTCGCTGCGATTTGCCACCTCGACCCTGGCCTGGACATTGATGCCGCTGGCCGGTGTCTGGCTGGCGCAGGCCTACGGGATCGGTGCGGCCTGTCTCGTCTGCATCGGGGCGGCGCTGGTGCTGATGGCGGTCTTCTGGGCGCTGCGGCTGGCCGAGGGCGGGGCGATCCGGCCGGCGCGCGGCCTCCCCGCGCCGCGGCACAACCCGCTCAAAGCGGTGCGCCGTTTCGTCGGCCAGCCACGGCTGGTGCTTGCCTGGGCCATCGCGTTCGCGCGCTCGACCTTCTGGTCGACCTTCTTCATCTACGCCCCCATCCTGATGGTGGAAGGCGGCTGGAGCGCGGGGGCAGGTGCGCTGGTGGTGGCGGCGGGCAACATGATGCTGCTCAACAATCTCTTCACCCGCGCATGGGCGGCGCAGTACTCGCTGCTCCGGGTGATCGGCGGAGCACTCATGGCGGCGGCGGGGCTGGTGGTGGTGGTCGCGTTCCTTTCCGGCCCGGCTCCGGCGGCGGCGGGCGCCGTGCTGGTCCTCGCGTCCTTCTTCATCGCCATGCTGGACGGGCTCGGGCCGGTGCCCTTCCTGCGGGCGGT
>CAYLHK010000150.1:0-6604 GCA_964383295.1 uncultured Rhodovulum sp. | reverse complement strand
TCGCGCACGCGCTGGACATAGGCGGCGAAGTCGGGATTGGCGACCGGGGTGCGGTCCGAGCCTATGATCGTGCCGCCGGCCTCGGTGAAGCCCTTGGCAAACGAGCTTTCGGCGTCATGGCCCGGCCCGTAGTCCGAGACGAGCGTATAGGCCTCGGTGACACCGGCCTCCTCGACCGCCCAGCGGCCGAAGGCATAGTTGACCTGCGGGATGGTCAGCGAGCTGCGCACGATGAAGGGCGACTGCTCGGTGACGATCGACGTGGCGGCGTTCATCACCACCATCAGCTTCTCGGCCTCTTCCGAGATGTCTGCGGCCCCGAGCGCCTCGGGCGTCAGCGCGAATCCCGCGAGGATGTCGACCCCGTCGCGCACCACCAGCTCCTGCGCCAGCCGCTGCGCCACATCCGGAGCAGGTCCGCCGGTGTCGCGCTTGATCAGCTCGATCCTGCGGCCCGCGACCTCGTCGCCATGCTCGGCGATATAGAGGTCGATCCCGGCCTGAAGCTGGTTCGCCGCATCGGCGAACGGCCCCGAATAGGGCAGGATCACCCCGATCTTCACCGTCTCCTGCGCCAGCGCGCCGCCTGTCACGGCCAACCCCAGACCAAGCACCGTCGCGAACGCGGTTTTCCTCGTCATGCGAAATCCTCCCTGTGTCTTGCCGCTGTGCGGCCTGCGCGCAGAATGGCACGGTCTCGTTGCAGCGCAAGGACATATGCGCCACCGGGCGGCCTGCGCCGTCCTTCCTTCCGAACCCGCTCTTGCGACGCACTGCGCCGCGCGGGCTCCTCGGGGCACGCGCGGGAGCGCGCAAGCCGGGGGCTCTCGGCATTCCCGCAGCTCTGCAATCCGCGCGCGCCCGGCGCCAGGGCGCAAAGCGATCCGACGGCGACGTTAACGCCGGTTGATTTCAGGTTAACGCCGTCAGGATTATACCGTAAAATCAATCAATTGCCCGGATCACTTCCGCCGCCGGTGCTCCTCGAGCCGCGGCAGGATCTCGACGAAGTTGCAGGGCATGTGCCGGTAGTCGAGCTGCGCCGCCAGGATCCCGTCCCAGGCATCGCGGCAAGCCCCGGGCGAGCCGGGCAGTGCGAAAAGATACGTGCCCCCCGCCACGCCCGCACAGGCACGGCTCTGGATCGCCGAGGTGCCGATCTTGGCGTGTGAGACGATGGTGAACAGCGTCCCGAACGCCGGGATCGCCTTCTCGTAGACCGCCTCATGCGCCTCGACCGTCACGTCGCGGCCCGTCAGCCCGGTGCCCCCGGTCGAGATCACCACGTCGACGCCCGGATCGGCGATCCAGGCCCGCAGCCGCGCCTCGATCTCCGCCTGCTCGTCACGGACGATCGCGCGCTCGGCCAGCACATGCCCCGCCGCCGTCAGCCGCTCGGCCAGCACGTCGCCCGAGCGGTCCTCGGCCAGCCCGCGCGTGTCCGAGACGGTCAGCACCGCGATCCGCACCGGAATGAACTCTCGCTCAGCCATTCAACCCTCCCGCGCCCAGCCGGGCCTGCAGGGACAGCAGATCCGCCCAGGCGGCCTTCTTCAGCTCGCCGTTGCGCAGGAGCGCCGCGGGATGGAACATCGGCAGGACGGGCCGGCCGCGCCATTCGGTCCAGCTTCCCCGCAGCCGGGTGATGCCCGTCGTCGTCCCCAGCACGGCGCGCACCGAGGCATTGCCCATCAGCACGATGACCTCCGGGTCGGCCAGCTCGACGTGCCGCAGCAGGAAAGGCAGCATCATCGCCACCTCGTCGGCGGCCGGGTCGCGGTTCTGCGGCGGCCGCCAGGGGAGCACATTGGTGATGTAGAGCGCGGCCTCGGCATCCTCCGCCCGCCGCGACAGCCCGATCGCCGCGAACATCCGGTCGAGCAACTGCCCCGACCGCCCGACGAAGGGCCGCCCCTCGCGATCCTCCTCGGCCCCCGGCGCCTCGCCGATGATCATCACCCGCGCCCCCGGAACGCCATCCGCGAACACGAGGTTCCGCGCCCCCCGCTTCAGCGCGCAGCCCTCGAAACCCTCCATCGCCGCACGCAGGGCGCCCAGATCGCCGCAGGACGCCGCCAGCGCCTCGGGCGCCGCCTCGGCAACCACCGCCGGCGCCACCACGGGCACGGCCGGCTCGACCCGCTCCTTCCGCCGCACCGGCGCGGCAGCAGCCGCGAAGCGATCCACAGGCCGATCACAGATCGCCTCATCCGCCCCCATCTCGACCTGCCAGGCGAGCGCAGCGAGATCGGCGTGGAAACTGGCGTTGGGAGGCATGCATGTGTCCTAGAATGACACCCACATACTAGAGGCGGACAAGACCCGGGGCCAGCAGATCATTGCCGACGACCGAGCACCCGCAGGGCGCCACTACCTCAGAAGCGCATGCTCCAAGCGCGGAGCAAGGCGCGGTCCGAGGATCTCCAGAGCGCCCCGCGCCGTCAAGTGCTGCTTGTCGAAGTAAATGGGCACACCCTCAATCATGGCCGGACAGCTTTCTGAACAGAGCACATCCCAGACCGGGACATATCGCACATGGGGCCGAACCGAGATCACGCGCATAAACACGTTGTCCATATCAATGAACTTACGAGTGTCCGCGCGGAATTCAGATGAGTATTCACCTGTTCCATTTAGAATTCCCAGAGCAAGAATTGATGGAACATCAAATCCAGCTCCAGGCACCGCCCCAACGACAATCACATGCTTTCCGAGACGACCGAGTTCATCAAGCGTCCTGCCCAGTGCTCTCTCAAATACCCGAAGCGTTTCGGCTGGGGACGGCTCGGTGGTTTCGTCATCCACGAGATTGTCCCGAAACGACCCGCCACTGATGGTCTCGATGCCGGTCATCTGAAAGTCCCACCTGCCGGCCAGGATGACCAGATCCACCTCCGGCGAAGATCGAACTTCCTCCATGACACTGGCATTGTGGTCCCGGCACTCGGGACCACTGGCGCTACCGCGCTGCGTCCACGCGCCGTCCAGGAAAGGGCACGCGCCTCTCCAAAGAAGCATGCCACGACCAGTCAGCCCCGGCACCGCGCCATCGAATACGGGGCGAAGCGCGGCCGCATGGCTATCACCCACTAGAAGGAAACGGACTGGACCGTCGCCCTCTCCGAACTCGCACTCCGGCTTTGCCAGCCCATCAACACAGATCTCGGTGAACGGGTCGATATCCTTGGCCGCCATGTACATCCGCCGCGCATCCTCGCCCAGCCTGCCCGGAAAGCCGTCAGATACGATCAGCGCAACAGCCATGGTCGATGCGACCACAGCGCCGGATGTCACAACCATTGCAACCTCGCGCGTCGGCATGCGGCGGCGGAACGGCTGCTCGACATACCGCCATGTCGCGGTCGCGAGCACGATCGAGAGCAGGACGCCCACGCCCGCCTGCGCGGCAGAAAGGTCCACGTTGGCGGTCTGGAGACGCATCAGCGTCAGCACCGGCCAGTGCCACAGATAGAGCGAATACGAGATCAGTCCCACAAACACCATCGGGCGCACGGACAGCAGCGCGCGGACGACATTCGCCCCCGGCGTCATTGTTCCATGGATCACGAGGGCCGTGCCGACGCAGGGCAGAAGCGCTACCCAACCCGGAAACATCATTCCCTCGTGGATCCAGAAAAGCCCGATCGCGATCAAGGCAAGACCCGCCGCCGCAGCGACCTCGCCTGCCGCCCTCGTGTGGAACCGAGGAAACACGCCGGCGCCGAGCATCACGCCGAGCCCGAGCTCCCATGCCCGCGATGGGAGAAGATAGAAGGCGACGGACGGCTTTGCCTGTGACAGCCAGAGGGATCCCGCAAAGGCCGGCACCGCCAGAAGCAGCAGTACCAGTCTGATCGGCGCGCGAAGCCGCACCATGAGCATGATCAGAACCGGAAGGACGAGGTAGAACTGCTCCTCCACCCCGAGAGACCAGGTGTGCAGCAACGGCATGAATGCCGCAGACGGAGCAAAATACCCGCTTTGCAGCCAGAACCATATGTTTGACACGGACAGGAGGGCGGCAATAGCTGATCTGGCTGTGCCGGCCAACTGATCGGGGAGGGCGACCACGCTCGCACCCACCATCGTCGCCAAGATCACGACGAGCAGCGCCGGCAAAATCCTCCGGATTCTTCTCTCGTAGAACCTGCGATAGGTGAACGTTCCGGTCGCAACCTCTTCGAATATGATTGTAGAAATCAGATAACCGCTGATGACGAAGAAGATATCTACGCCAGTGAACCCTCCTGACAGGGTCGCCAAACCGGCGTGATAGAGAACGACCGGAACGATCGCAATTGCGCGCAGACCGTCGACCTCTGGCCTGTATTGCATGATTCCCCACCCCTAGCGATGGCTAGGAACGAGATTCCTGCGGTAACTGTCAAATGTTTACAGCGTAAACGGGCGAGATTGACCGGCATGTGGAATTTATTAGAGTATTTACTGCCGGAGCGCCGAGGCAGCGTCGGCCCCTCACCGCCCCAGGACGAACCGCTCCAGCTTACCCAGCGTCTGCTGTCCCAGCGACTCCGCGCCGAACCCCTTCGCCTGCTGGAACTGCGCCTCGGTGTCGAACACCATGCCCAGCGTCACCTTCGTCGCCCCCTCCTCCTCCGCGAAGGCCGCCCAGGCGTCGGCATGGCGGGGGCCGTTCTCGCCCCAGAGCAGCGTGTAGGCCAGCCGCTCTTCGGGCCGGATCTCGACATAGCGGTGGTGGTTGGGGAACACCGTCCCGTCCGGCGCGATCATGTCGAAGACCCATTCGCCGCCCGAGCGCAGGTCGATCCGCTGCGTCCGGCACGAAAACCCCTCCGGCCCCCACCATTTCGGCAGCGTCTCGGGGTTCACCCAGGCGCCCCAGACCGCCGATCGCGGGGCACGGATCACCCGGCTGAGCAGCATGGTCCGCCCGGCCACTCCGGCGAGATTGTCGAGCCCCGCGCCGAAACCCGCCCGGTAGCCGGCCTCCATGTCCGTCTCCAGCGAGGACAGCTGCACCGTCACCACCAGCCGTCTGCGATCATCCGCCTCCGAGAAATCCGCCGTCACCAGCGCGGCGGACTGCACCACGCCCTGCCTCGAGACGACCTCGGAGTTCACCGCCCGCAGGCCCGGCTCCAGCACCAGCCAGGCGCAGTCGCAGCGGATGTCCGGCTGGCCCGCCACCTTGCAGAGCGAGACCTCGCGGCCGCCCACGCGGGTATCGGCCTCCAGGACCTCCACCGTGACCTCGGGGGTCGGCGCGGCCCAGACCGCCCGTGCCGCCGGGGCCGTCCACACCTCCCACAGTACGTCGAGCGGCGCGGCCAGCTCGCGCTCGAAACCTATCGTCGCGAACCGGCTCCTGCCCGTACCTGCCACAACATCTCCGGCGATGGTCCCGTGACTGGTCATTGCGCGTCCTCCTTCACCACGTTCGTGACAAATGCATCCAGCCGGTCGAGCCGGGCCTCCCAGACGGCCCGCTGCTGGTCGAGCCAGCCGCGCGCCGCCTCGTAGCCACCGGGCGCCAGGCTGCAGGTCCGCACCCGCCCCTCCTTGGAGGTGGCGATCAGCCCCGCCTCCTCCAGCACCGCCAGATGCCGCATCACCGTGGGCAGCCGCCGCCCCGTCGGCCCGGCCAGATCCGTCACCGCCGCCGGCGTCTCGGCCAGGCGGGTCAGGATCGACCGGCGCGTGGGGTCGGCCAGCGCGTGAAACAGGCGGGAGAGATCGGGATCATGCTTAGCCATACGTCTAACTATCACGCCACCCGCCGCCAGCGCAAACGAAAACTTAGACGCAAGACTAACCTTCCTTGCCGGCCACCCCGCCCTTGCCGCCTCGCGCGCCGCTGCTATAGATGCGCCCGTCCAGACCGGAGCCCGCCGTTGTTCCCACACCGCCACCTGCTCGGCATCGAGGGCCTCTCGCGCGAGGACATTGAGGCGGTGCTGGATCTCGCCGAGACCCATGTGGGCCAGCGCGACGCCCGCCCCGACGCGCTGAAGGGCCTCACCCAGATCAACATGTTCTTCGAGGCGTCCACCCGCACCCAGGCAAGCTTCGAGCTCGCCGGCAAGCGGCTCGGCGCCACCGTGATGAACATGTCCATGGCGCAGTCCTCGGTGAAGAAGGGCGAGACGCTGATCGACACCGCGATGACGCTGAACGCCATGCACCCCGACCTCCTCGTGGTGCGCCACCCGTCCTCGGGCGCGGTCAACCTGCTGGCGTCGAAGGTCAACTGCGCGGTGCTGAACGCCGGCGACGGCCGCCACGAGCACCCCACGCAGGCGCTGCTCGACGCGCTGACCATCCGCCGCCGCAAGGGCCGCCTGTCGCGCCTCACGGTCGCCATCTGCGGCGACATCGCCCATTCCCGCGTGGCGCGCTCGAACATCATCCTGCTCGGCCGGATGGAGAACCGCATCCGCCTGATCGGCCCGCCGACGCTGATCCCGCCCGGCGCCGACCGTATGGGGGTGGAGATCTTCGACGACCTGCGAAAGGGCATCGAGGGCGCCGACGTGGTAATGATGCTGCGCCTGCAGAAGGAACGCATGGACGGCGCGCTCATCCCCTCGATGCGCGAATACTACCACCGCTTCGGCCTCGACGC
>CAYLHK010000149.1:0-6657 GCA_964383295.1 uncultured Rhodovulum sp. | reverse complement strand
CTCGTCGTCCACCCCGAGATAGGCCGCGATCACCGCCTCGTCGGCGCGGATGCTCTCGGGCTTGCCCTCGGCAATCTTGGAGCCGAAGCTCAGCACCACGATCCAGTCGGAAATCCGCATCACCGCGCGCATGTCGTGCTCGACGAGCAGGACGGTGATGCCGCGCTTGCGGATGCCATCGACCATCTCGACCGCGCGGTCGGTCTCGTCGGGGTTCATGCCCGCGAAGGGTTCGTCGAGCAGCAGCAGCCGCGGCCGCGCGGCCATGGCGATCGCGATCCCGAGCGCGCGCAGGTAGCCATGCGGCAGGTTGACCGCCAGCTCGTCCTTGACCCGCCCGAGGCCGAGATAGTCGAGGATCTCGGCCGCGCTTTCGCGGATCCGCCGGTTGTCGGATGCGGCGGTCGGCGTGCCGAGGAAGATCCCGACCGGCCCGGCCTTGAGCCCGAGCTGATGGGCGACCACGACGTTCTCAAGCGCCGTCATCTCCTTGAAGACGGTCGTCTCCTGGAAGGTGCGCACCACGCCCATCTGCGCGACCTTGTGCGGCTTGAGCCCGCTGACCTGCCGCCCGTCGAAGTGCACCCGGCCCTCGGTGGGGGTCAGGAAGGAGGAGATCAGCTTGAACAGCGTCGACTTTCCCGCGCCGTTCGGGCCGATGACCGAGCAGATCTGCCCCTGCTCGACCGCGAAGCTCACGTCGTTCACCGCGGTGAGGCCGCCGAACTTCTTGGTCAGACCCTCGACTTGCAGCAGGCTCATCGACGGCCTCCGAACACGCGCGTGACCATGGGCCAGAGGCTGAGCAGACCGTTCGGCAGGAACAGCATGACCGCGATCATCAGCACGCCGTAGAGCAGCGCCTGGTACTCCTGGATGGCGCGCAGCAGCTCGAAGGCGATGACCAGGGTGAAGGTGCCGACGATCGGCCCGAGCACGAACTCGAGCCCGCCGAAGAAGCAGTAGAGCATGAAGTTGATCGAGTCCGCGACTGTGTAGCTCTGGGGAAAGACGTTCTGCGTGAGGCTGGCGAAGACGCCGCCGGCGATCCCGCCCATGAAGCAGCAGATGGTGAAGGCCATAACCCGGTAGCGGGCGACGTCGATGCCGATCGAAGAGGCGAGCTCCTCGTTCTGGCGCATGGAGCGGAACACGCCCCCGATCCGGCTCGCCTGCAGCCGCCAGACGCCCGCATAGCCGGCGAGGAGCAGCAGCGCGCCGAAGAAGTAGAAGGCGAGCGGCGAGTTGATGCCCGGCGGGGTGGGGATGGACGTCAGGCTTGCGGGCCCGCCGAGCGCGGTGGAGTTGATGAAGGCGAGGCGGGTCACCTCGGTCAGGCTCAGCGTGACCATGGCGAAGTAGATGCCCTTCAGCCGCAGGAGCGGCCAGCCGATCAGGAAGCCGAAGGCTGCGGCGACGATGCCGGCGATCGGCAGGCTCAGCCAGAAGGAGAGGCCGACGACCGTGGTGAGCGTCCCCACGACATACCCGCCGATCAGCGCGAAGGCGCCCTGCGAGATGTTCACCCGCCCGATCGAGAAGGTGATCCAAACGCCGAGGCTCGCAAACGAGAGGACGGCCGCGTTGGTGAAGACGTTGAGCCAGTAGGAGCGAGTGCCGAAGAAGAAGGGAATCAGCACCAGAAGCACGAGCGCGAGCGGCACGAAGACGGAGAGGAAGCGGAATGCCCCCGCGCGTCGCGTCTCGGCAGGCGTGGTGGATGTGGTCTCGACGGTCGAGGCCATCGGGCGGTTCTCCATTGCCATTTCTGCCTCAGCCCCAGGGTTTGCCCATGATCCCCTGCGGACGGATCAGCAGGAACAGGATCAGGCCGGTGAAGATCAGCAGGTAGGTGACGGAGCCGGGGAATAGGGCGTAGCCGAACGCCTCGATGAACCCGAGCGCCACCGCGCCAAGCAGCGCGCCCGAGACGACGCCGGCGCCGCCAATCATGATCATGATGAAGGCCTTGGTCGAGATCGCCGTGCCGATGCCGGCATTCACGCCCGAGACGGTGATGAGCAGGGCCCCTGCCACACCCGCGAGCGCCGCGCCGAGGCCGAAGCCGAGCATCGAGATGCGCTGCACGTCGACCCCCATCAGCAGGGTAGCGGTACGGTCCTGCGCCAGTGCACGCATGGCGCGCCCCGTGCGGGTATAGTTGACGACGAACAGGACCAGCGCGATCAGCGCGATCGAGATCACGAAGACCACCGCACGATTGGCCGGCAGGAACGCGTCACCGATCCGGTACACGCCCGAAATTATCGGGGGAATGCCGCGCTGCTTCTCTCCGAAGAGCGACAGCGCGATGTTCTCCAGCAGGAGTGCCGTGCCGACGGCAAGGAGCATGGTGTTCTCCTCGCGCGTGGCGGTTCGCATCACCCGCCGGAAAAAGAACACCTCGAATAACATGCCAATGACGCCGACTGCGAGCGTCGCCAGAGCGAGGCCGACCGCGAAGGGCATCCCGATCTCGACCATTAGCCAGTAGACCAGCAGGCCACCGAGCATGAACATCTGACCGTGCGCGAAGTTCAGCACGCTCATGATGCTGAAGATGATCGTGATACCGAGTGCGATAAGCGCGTAGTTCGCGGCGAGTATCGCCCCGTTTACGAGGATCTGATCCATGCGGGTCCCAGTTCTGAGGGAACGGGGACGGGCAGCGCCCGTCCCCGGAGGTCGTCAGGAGGTGACGCTGGACACGGCGAAGGTGGTGAACTCGCCATCCTTGGTCTCGGTGAGCACCATCGGCACGCCGATCTGGCGGAGCTGGCCGAAGTCGGCCATGCCGACGTAGGTCAGCGGCGTCTCTTCCTTGAGGAACGGATTGATCATCGAGAAATCCTCGATCGCCGCCTGGAAGAGCGAGGTGTCCTCGATGCCGGCGGCGCCCGTCTTCTGCAACGTGGCAAGGATGATTTCGAGAGCATAGGCCTTTGTGCCCGCCTCGTCGTTCCACTCGCCGGCCTGCTTGATGTACTCCTCGATGAACTCTTCCATGTACTCGCTGCGGATCTCCGGAGTGGAGGCGCCACCGATGGAGATGAGCCCATCGCCGTATTCGCCGGCGACTTCGTTGATGATCTTGATGTCCTGCGCCGATTCCGCGGCGAAGAGGCCGCTGTAGCCCATCTCGCGGGCCGCGCGCATGATCTGCGGGCAGTGCGCGGGCGCAACGGCGGACATGACGAAGAGATCAGGCGCCAGCGAGACGATGTTCGCGACCACCGGGAAGAAGTCGGTGGTGGTCGGCTCGTACATATCCTGGGCGAGGATCTCGAGGCCGAGTCCCTGGGCGGCGGCCACACCCTGGTCGCGCTGGGTGATGCCGTCGGTGTCGTTGCGGGCGAGGAAGGCGATCTTCTCGACGCCGCGCTGCTCCTTGGCGAGCTGGTAGAGCACCGGCGCGGTCTGGAAGCTCGCGATCATGCCGAGGATCGCGTTGTTGGCCGGCGGCGTGTAGAGCGAGCGGTCGAAGGCGTAGGGGAAATGGAACGCCCCGTATTTCTCGGCGACCGGCCGGACCGATGTCGAGGTCGTGTCGGTGTTCGGCCCGATCACATAGCGCAGCCCTTCGTCGCCCATCAGCCGTTCGGCGCCCGAGACGGTCAGGCGGGGATCGTTTCGGTCATCAACCGAGACGATCTCGACCCGATACATCTCGCCGTCGATCTCAACGCCGCCGCGCTTGTTGTACATCTCGGCCGTGGCCATGGCGGAGTACCGGTTCACGAGGCCCCAGGAGGCCTCGGGACCGCTCATCACGCCGAGATGGCCGATCCTGAGGGTCTTGGTCTGGGCCCGCGCGATGCCGGGCACCCCGATGGCACTGGCCACGAGCAGGGCGCCGGTTCCCTTAAGTACGCGACGGCGATTTGTGGTCATCATTCTGTCGTCCCCTTCCTGTTCCCGCATAGGTGCGGCACCCTATCATCATTCTGCATGCAAAACGACGTATTTGATACGGCATGATCCTCAAGTCAGGAACGGCTTCTGTCAACAGCGGTTTGGGTGCAAAACCACCCTCTACGGATTTTTGTCCGTTGGGTGGGCGGCTGCTGGCCAATCGGCGGGCAGATGGCGCGCGGTCAGCCCATCGCGACGGCAACTGGCGACAGGGGAAAGTCAGGTGGAACGCGGCCGAGAACGACGTTGTTGATGGCGTTGGCGGCGTGAATCAGCTCCAGTGAGACGGCTTCCTCGCGCGGCTCCATGTTGGCCAGAAGTCCCGATACTGTGAATACATATATGACTTCGCCGTGCCGATCGAATATCGGCATGCCGAGTGCCATCAGACCTTCGGTGAATTCGCCCGCGCTCCGGGCATAGCCCCGCCGTCGCGTCGCGGATATTTCCTCGCGCACATCCTCGGCGTTCAGAAGCGTTGCGCCGGTGTAGCGGACGGGCGCCCATTTCGCCATCCAGGCGTCGATGCGCTCGGGCGACTGCCAGGCGAGATAGGCCCGCGAGTTCGCCGTCGCGTCGCGGGGGAAATGATGGCCGATCGAATAGGCCACTTCCATCGCGTTCGGGAGGTTGAACTTGTCGACGACGACGAAGGAATCGTCGGGCAGCGGCTGGACCAGCACCGACGGCACGCCGATTCGCAGCACCAGCCGGGTCAGCTCCGAGCGGATGCGCTCGAGAATCGGTGCCCCATGCATCGACGAGGCGACGGCGATGATGCCCGAGCTCAGCTCATAGGTTTTGGAGCGACCATCGAACTTCATCCATCCAAAATGAACCAGCGTTTTCAAAATGTTGTGGCAGTGGCTCTTGGAAATCCCCAGCGTCGAGGAGATCTCGGCCAGGGTGGAGACGTGCGGCGGCGTCCGGTTGACGTAGTCGAGGATCGCGATCGCATTCTCCAGCGCCGGAACTATGCCCGGCGCCTCGGTCCTGGGCAGTTCCTGGTCCTGTGCGATGAGCTGCCAGCGGCTGCCGGCCTGGCGCAGCTGTGACCTGTAGAGCCCGGGAGTGCCCTCGCTGCGGCCCTCCTGCCCGTTGTCGTCCTGCATGCAAACTCCGCTATGTGTTGCTGTTCAGCCCAACCCCAAACATTCGCCCTGTCAACGGCCACCTTCGTCGCGCTGCGGCGTTGCCCTTGACGTCATCACGCGGCTCTTGCAATCTCTGAGCGAAACAAAAATCTGTATACAGAACGGGGATCGCATGACAACCGAAGTCTTGGTCGAGATTGACGAGGCCATCGTGGAGCGGCTGGTCATGGAGCTCGCGGCCTTCGGGGCCTGGGGCGAGACCGGTGTCTGGCGCACGGTCTATTCGCCGGAATGGGTCGGAGCGATGGATCGCTATTCCGCCTGGTGTACCGAGGCGGGCCTCGAGGCCTACAGTGACGCCGTCGGCAACGTCTGGGGCCGACTGGCCGGTACCGAGCCCGGCCCCTCGATCGCCTCCGGCTCGCACATGGACAGCCAGCGGCCGGGCGGTCGCTACGACGGCGCGCTGGGGGCGCTGGCCGGGCTCATCGCCATCCGTGCGCTCAACGAACAGTTCGGCCGTCCGCGCCGCACCCTCGAGGCGGTCGCGCTCTGCGAGGAGGAGGGCAGCCGTTTCCCGACCACGCAGTTCTGGGGCTCGCGCGCGATCACGGGGCGAATCGCGCCCGGTGATGCCGAAGCGATGCGCGGCTATGAGGACGAGACGATGGCGGATGCCATGCGCGAGGTCGGCCTCGATCCCGCGCGCATCCCCGAGGCGGTGCGCAACGACATCGACACGTTCGTCGAGCTGCACATCGAGCAGGGGCCGATCCTCGAGCAGGCCGGGCTGCCGGTGGCGATCGTCGATGCGATCACCGGCATCCGCCACTACCGCATAACCCTGACCGGCGAGGCGAATCACGCCGGCGCCTTCCCGATGGACCTGCGGCGCGATCCGATGGCGGGCTTTGCCGAGATCGCCAGTGGCGTGATAGACACCGCCCACCGGATGGGGCGGCCCGCGGTGACCACAGTCGGCCGGATTGCCGTTGAGCCGAACTTTCCGGCGATCGTGCCGCTGCGGGTGCAGTTCACTGTCGATACCCGGCATCCCGATCCGGCGCAGCGCGAGATCCTCTACGCCCGGCAGGAGGCGCTGATGCGCGAAGTCGCCGCGCGCCGAAATCTCGAGATCACGATCGAGCCGCTGCTCGACCACGAGCCCTGCCTCTCCGATCCGGAGCTGATCGCGACCTTCCAGCGAGCGGCGCGCGCGCAGGGCATTCCCTTCATGACCATGCCGAGCGGCGCGGGCCATGACAGCCAGCAGATGGCGAGGATCGCCAAGGTCTGCATGATCTTCGTTCGCTCCAAGGACGGACGCAGCCACACCCCCGAGGAATTCTCCTCGATTCCCGACATCGTCGCCGGCATCCGCACCCTCGCGAGCGGTCTGCACGCGCTGGCCTACTGACAGGAGCAGACTTGATGGATCTCGTCATCCGCAACGGAACCGTGGTCACGGCCAGTGGTATGTCGCGCGCAGACATAGGCGTAGAGGGCGGCGTCGTCGTGCAGATCGGCGGCGCCATGCCCGCGGCCGAGCGCGAGATCGACGCCGGGGGCTGCTACGTCATGCCGGGCGGCGTCGATGTGCACACCCATATCGACGCGGGCGATGCGGGCCAGCCGTCGACGGACGATTTCC